>NZ_JBXAFA010000013.1:0-260261 GCF_058792515.1 Pseudomonas sp. MT92 | reverse complement strand
GTCGGGGTAAGGGGATTCGAACTCCTGACATCCTGCTCCCAAAGCAGGCGCGCTACCGGACTGCGCTATACCCCGGTTTGAAATTGGCTCCGTGACCAGGACTCGAACCTGGGACCCAATGATTAACAGTCATTTGCTCTACCGACTGAGCTATCACGGAACTACACATTTCAATTTACAACGGTGAAGCTTTACTGCGTTCTCTTCGACCCGTTCGCATCGCTGCGTTCGTGTGTCTGAGGCGCGCTATTCTACAATCTTCAGCACCTCTGTCAACCCCCTAAATTGCTTTCAAGTTAATGATTTGCAACTTATTTTGGATTCCTGCTTGGGGAGCGGAAACCCTGGTGGGTGACTGACTGCGGGGCGCACTTTACAGCCCTTTTCCTTTAAGTTCAACAGCCTAACGAAAAAAAGGCCTCGCAATGCGAGGCCTCCTGTTCAACTACACATTTTTGTAGGAGCTCGCTTCCTCGCGAAGACCTCTTGAGCGCTGCGTTTAGCCTGATAACATGCGTTATCGTTAACGACCATCGCGAGCAGGCTCGCTCCTACAGTGGATCAAACGAAGACGATTTCGTCGTTCTCCACAACGCCCTTGGCAGTATCGCCGGGCATGAAACGACCCGACAGAATCAGCTGTGCCAGCGGGTTTTCGATCCAGCGCTGGATCGCTCGTTTCAGCGGCCGAGCGCCATACACCGGGTCGTACCCTACCGCGATCAGCTTATCCATGGCCTCAGGGCTGAGTTCCAGCTTCAGCTCCCGCTCGGTCAGACGACTGCGCAGACGACCCAACTGGATCTCGGTAATGCCGGCAATCTGATCCCGTGCCAATGGCTCGAAGATCACCACTTCGTCGACCCGGTTGATGAACTCCGGCCGGAAGTGCGAAGAAATCGCGTCCATTACTGCCGCACGCTGGGCCTCGCGATCACCGACCAACTCCTGGATCTGCACCGAACCGAGGTTGGACGTCATGACAATCACGGTATTTTTGAAGTCCACCGTGCGGCCATGGCTGTCAGTCAGTCGACCGTCTTCAAGCACTTGCAGCAGGATGTTGAACACATCCGGGTGCGCCTTCTCGACCTCGTCCAGCAGGATCACCGAGTAAGGCTTGCGACGCACGGCCTCGGTCAGGTAACCGCCTTCTTCATAGCCTACATAGCCCGGTGGTGCGCCAATCAGGCGAGCCACGGAATGTTTCTCCATGAACTCGGACATATCGATGCGCACCATCGCTTCTTCGGTGTCGAACAAGAACTCCGCCAGCGCCTTGCACAGCTCGGTTTTACCGACACCGGTCGGGCCGAGGAACATGAACGAACCGCTTGGTCGGTTCGGATCGGCCAATCCCGCACGGGAACGCCGCACGGCGTTGGAAACCGCCACCACCGCTTCGTCCTGCCCGATCACACGCTGGTGCAACAGGCTTTCCATCTTCATCAGCTTGTCGCGCTCGCCTTCGAGCATTTTCGACACGGGAATACCGGTCCACTTCGACACGACTTCCGCGATCTCTTCTTCAGTCACCTTGCTGCGCAGCAACTGGTTTTCGCTCTTGCCGTGCTGGTCGACCATCTGCAAGCTGCGCTCCAGGTCCGGGATCACCCCATACTGCAACTCGGCCATGCGGTTCAGATCGCCTTTACGGCGTGCAGTTTCCAGTTCCTGGCGGGACTGCTCGATCTTCTGCTGAATCTGCGCTGAACCCTGTACCTCGGCCTTTTCCGAGTTCCAGATTTCTTCGAGATCCGAGTACTCACGCTCAAGGCGCACGATTTCTTCCTGGAGTTTTTCCAGACGTTTCTTCGCAGCCTCGTCGCTTTCTTTCTTCAGCGCCTGGGATTCCACCTTCAACTGAATCAAGCGACGTTCCAGACGGTCCAGCACTTCCGGCTTGGAGTCGATCTCCATGCGGATACGGCTGGCGGCTTCGTCGATCAGGTCGATGGCCTTGTCCGGCAACTGACGATCAGTGATATAGCGATGGCTGAGTTTGGCCGCCGCGATAATCGCACCGTCAGTGATCGCTACCTTATGGTGAACCTCGTAACGCTCTTTCAGGCCCCGCAGGATCGCGATGGTGTCTTCTTCACTCGGTTCGTCCACCAACACTTTCTGGAAGCGGCGCTCGAGGGCGGCGTCCTTCTCTATATATTGGCGGTACTCATTGAGCGTGGTGGCGCCGACGCAATGCAGCTCGCCGCGAGCCAATGCCGGCTTGAGCATGTTGCCCGCATCCATCGAGCCTTCGCCCTTGCCGGCGCCGACCATGGTGTGCAGTTCGTCGATGAACAGAATGATCTGCCCTTCCTGCTTCGACAGTTCATTGAGCAAGGATTTGAGGCGCTCTTCGAATTCGCCGCGATACTTGGCACCGGCAATCAGCGCCCCCATGTCGAGGGACAGCAGGCGCTTGCCCTTGAGGCCATCCGGCACTTCGCCGTTGATGATGCGCTGGGCCAGGCCTTCAACGATGGCGGTCTTACCGACCCCAGGCTCACCGATCAATACCGGGTTGTTCTTGGTGCGGCGTTGCAACACCTGAATGGTCCGGCGAATTTCGTCGTCACGACCGATCACCGGGTCGAGCTTGCCCTCTTCGGCGCGCTTGGTCATATCGACAGTGTATTTATCCAGCGCCTGGCGCGACTCTTCGTGGTTAGCGTCGTTGACCGCCTCGCCACCGCGCAGGTTGTTGATCGCATTTTCCAGGGCTTTCTTGCTCACGCCCTGACCGAGCAACAATTTGCCGAGTTTGCTGTTCTCGTCCATGGCGGCGAGCAACACCAGCTCGCTGGAGATGAACTGGTCGCCCTTCTGCTGGGCCAGGCGATCAGCCTGGTTGAGCAGACGCGCCAGGTCCTGCGACATGTTGACGTCGCCGGTCGGATTCTGGATTTTCGGCAGCTGGTCGAGCTCTTTGGTCAGCTCTTTACGCAGGCTGTTGATGTCGAAGCCTGTTTGCATCAGCAGAGGCTTGATCGAGCCGCCCTGCTGTTCGAGCAGGGCCTGCATCAAATGCGCCGGCTCAATAGCCGGATGGTCGAGACCGACGGCCAGGGACTGGGCATCGGACAAGGCTAATTGCAATTTGCTGGTTAAACGATCTATACGCATGGGTCACCTTCCTTTTGAGCAGGTCGGACCAATAAAACATCCTGAATGAAGAAACCTGCCAGATAGCACAATAGATGCGGTCGATTCTGGGAGATTCAAGCGTCGTGATGTTGATGCAGATCAGACAACTCTAGCGTTTGTGGCCTGTCTTACGAGTAACAGTACTCGTGAGACAGGCCACTACAGCCAGATAAGGGAGGCAAACCGGCCGGTTTTCGGACTGCGGCGGTAAGAAAAGAAGCGCGGATCGGTCACGGTGCAGAAACCACCACCATAAACAGCGGTGACACCTCGAGCCGCCAGGCGCAGACGCGCCAACATATAGATGTCGGCCATGAACTTGCCGGCGTTTACGCTTGGCACGAAAGCTTCAGCCGCTTGCGGCAGCTGCTGCACGAAGGTTTCGCGCACTTCCGGGCCGACTTCAAAGGCTTGCGGGCCAATGGCCGGGCCGAGCCATACCAACACATCGGCAGGTGGCACGTCCAGGCTGTCCAGAGTGGCTTCCAGCACGCCAGCCGCCAACCCGCGCCAACCGGCATGGGCCGCCGCGACGCGAGTGCCGGCACGGTCGCAAAACAACGCCGGCAAGCAGTCGGCGGTCATTGCCGCGCAAGCGATGCCCGGCGTCGCCGTCCAGCTGGCGTCGGCAGTGACCACTCGGCCTGGGTCGGCATGGGCCACGACGATGCCGTGGACCTGCTGCAGCCAGGCCGGTTGAATGGAGAAATGATCGGTGAGGCGACGGCGATTTTCGGCGACAGCTTCAGGGCTATCGTCGACGTGATCGCCCAGATTGAGGCTGTCGAACGGTGCCTGACTGACGCCGCCCGCACGGGTGGTCACACAGGCTTTGACCCCGGCCGGCGCGGGCCAGTCAGGAATCAGCCAGTCACTCATCCGATGAACGCCTCGCGGTCTTGCTTGAGCAGGGTCAGCAACCAGACGAAATCTTCCGGCAACGGCGACTCCCAGCTCATCCGTTGACCGGTGGTCGGATGATCCAGCTCCAGGAAACGCGCGTGCAGCGCCTGGCGCGGGAAGTTTTTCAGCGATTCGACCATCGTTGGGTTCGCTGCCGGCGGAATACGGAAGCGACCGCCGTAGGCAGGATCTCCGACCAACGGGAAGTTGATGTGCGCCATATGCACGCGAATCTGGTGCGTACGACCGGTTTCGAGCTTCACCCGCACGTGCGTGTGGGAACGGAAACGCTCGAGCACACGGTAATGGCTGACGGCTTGCTTGCCCCCCTCCATCACCGCCATGCGCTGGCGCTGCTGACCATGACGACCGATCGGCGCATTGATCTTGCCGCCAGCCGTCACCACGCCGATCACGATGCATTCGTAGATCCGGCTGACACTGCGGCTCTGCAATTGTGTCACCAACTGCGTCTGCGCCTGAATGGTCTTGGCCACCACCATCAGACCGGTGGTGTCCTTGTCCAGGCGGTGCACGATACCGGCGCGCGGCACATTGACGATGTCCGGCACGTGGTGCAGCAAGGCGTTGAGCAAGGTGCCATCAGCGTGACCGGCAGCCGGATGCACCACCAGGCCCGCAGGCTTGTTGATCACCAGGATATCGTCATCTTCATAGACGATGTCCAGGGCAATGTCTTGAGCGACCCATTCGCCCTGAGCTTCCTGCTCGGCAGTGAGTTCAAGAATGGCGCCACCGTGAACGATGTCTCGCGGGCGGATAACCGCCCCATCCACAGTCAGGCGGCCGTCTTTGATCCAGGCGGAAAGGCGCGAGCGCGAGTGCTCAGCGAATAATTGTGCGGCGACTTGATCGAGGCGTTGGCCGCCCAATTCGGACGGCACCTCTGCGCGAAGTTCAATTTTATCGGACATGCTCAGACTAGGCGTCGGCACAGCCTTTGGTTTCGGCTGCGCGCTTGTGGTTAAATACGGCGTCTTTTGCCCCGAGGCTATTCAACGGGGCGCTCATCATAACAGGACGGCCACGCCCAAGACAGCGGCCGTCATAGGGACGCAAGCCGCCATGCAAGTGAAACACCTGCTGCTGATCGCCATCCTCGCATTGACCGCTGCTTGCTCATCGAAGGAAGTCGTAGACGAAAACCTGAGTGAAGTCGAGTTGTACCAACAGGCTCAGACCGACCTGGACAACAACAGCTACAACAGCGCCACCGCCAAGCTGAAGGCTCTGGAATCGCGTTATCCGTTCGGTCGTTATGCCGATCAGGCCCAACTCGAGCTCATCTACGCCAACTACAAGAACGCCGAGCCCGAGGCTGCAAAAGCCGCGGCCGAGCGCTTCATTCGCCTGCATCCACAGCATCCGAACGTCGACTACGCCTACTACCTCAAGGGCCTGACGTCGTTCGACCAGGACGTCGGACTGCTGGCGCGCTTCCTGCCACTGGACATGACCAAGCGTGACCCCGGCGCCGCCCGCGACTCCTACAACGAGTTCGCCCAGCTGACCAGCCGTTTCCCGAACAGCCGTTACGCGCCGGATGCCAAGCAGCGCATGATCTACCTGCGCAACCTGCTGGCGGCGTACGAAATTCACGTTGCCGACTACTACCTGACCCGTCAGGCCTATGTGGCTGCCGCGAACCGTGGCCGTTACGTGGTGGAAAACTTCCAGGAAACCCCATCGGTCGGCGACGGCCTGGCGGTGATGACCGAAGCCTACCAGCGTCTGCACCTGGATGAGCTGGCCGCCACCAGCCTCGAAACCTTGAAGCTCAACTACCCGAACCACCCAAGCCTGGTCGACGGTCAGTTCGTACCGTCGGTGGCCGAAGCCGATAACCGTTCGTGGCTGAGCAAGGCCACCCTGGGCATGATCGAATCCCGTCCTCCGCTGCCACCGGGAGAAACCCGCGCCAACCAGGACGTGCAGAAGCAGTTCCAGGACGCCAAGGATGCGATTCCGAACGAACTCAAGCCTAAAGACACCAACGGCGATGTGATCGAAGAAGAAAATCACGAAGCGCAAGGCAACAACAGCGACCGCTCGTGGTTCAGCTACATGACGTTCGGTGTGTTCGACTGACACCCCGCACGGGCCCAAAAGGGAGACTCTCGAGTCTCCCTTTTTTATTGCGCCATTTTTTATAAGGAGCATTGCGCTGTGCGGCTGCGATGTCCCCGGCTAAACTGGCGCTTCATCAACCAAAAAGCAGCTCACCATGCTTCGTTTAATATTCTGGATCGCCGTTATTGCCGCTGCGGTGTGGTTCTGGCGTAAATACAAAGGCCAGGCTTCCGCGCCCAAGTCCCCCGCCGAGCTGGAAGCGGCACCGATGGTCCGATGTGCCCATTGCGGCGTGCACCTGCCCCGCGACCGGGCGCTGAGTCTTCAACAACAGTGGTATTGCAGCCAGGCTCACCTCGAGCAAGGCCCAGGGTCCAGTGGTCGCTGAGACTCAAAGTCCCGGCGGCAAACAGGCCCAGCGACTGCTGCGCCTTTATCACCTCTACCGTTTGAGCGTCGGCATCATCCTGGTGCTTTTGATTTCCAGCGACATGGACACTCAGTTGCTGACGTCCGGCAATGACGCGTTGCTGCGTGGTGGCAGCTGGTTGTACCTGATACTGAACATTCTGCTGGTTGTGTTCTTCGAGGACACACGCCGGCCGGCGCAATTGTTCAGCCTGGCGCTGGCTGACGTGCTGCTGTTGTGCGGCCTGTTTTATGCCGCAGGTGGCGTGGCCAGCGCCGTTGGCAACCTGTTGATCGTATCGGTAGCCATCGGCAACACCTTGTTGCGAAGGCGCATCGGGCTGTTGATTGCCGCTGTCGGCGCGCTCGGCATCGTCGGCTTGAGTTTCCTGCTGAGCTTCAGCCACCCTTCCAGTCCCAACGATTACTTGCAGGCAGGAGCCCTTGGCACCCTGTGTTTTGCCGCAGCGTTATTGGTGCAAGGCCTGACCCGACGCCTGGAGGTCAGCGAAACCCTGGCCGAGCAAAAGGCCAGTGAAGTCATCGGCCTGGAAACCCTCAATGCGCTGATCCTGCAACGGATGCGCACCGGCATACTGGTGCTCGACGAGTGCAGACGAGTGCAGCTCGCCAACCACAGCGCCCTGGCCCTGCTCGATTGCGCGCATCTCGAAGGCCTCGTGATTGACGAGCACTGCCCAGCCCTGACCGAGCGCCTGGACCTTTGGCGCAAGAATCCGACGCTGCGTCCCCACAGCTTGAAGATCACCGGCAACGGCATGGAACTGCGACCCAGCTTCATCGCCCTGGGCATCAGCCCGAACCACCAGACCCTGGTCTTTCTCGAGGACCTCGCCCAGATCGCGCAACAGGCGCAGCAATTGAAACTGGTGGCCCTGGGTCGCCTGACCGCCGGCATCGCCCATGAAATCCGCAATCCGCTGGGCGCCATCAGTCATGCCGCGCAGCTATTACGAGAATCGGAGGAACTGAACGGCGCGGATCGACGTCTGACGCAGATCATTCAAGACCACTCTGAGCGAATGAATCGGGTAATCGAAAACGTCCTGCAACTGTCCCGCCGCCAGCAAACCGTGCCGCAACGACTCGACTTGAAACCGTGGCTGGAACAATTCGTGGGCGAAACCCGCGAGGCGGCAACCGCACACCAACAGATTCACCTGCACACCACTGGTGCAGACTTCAAGACCCTGATGGATCCCGACCAATTGCGGCAGATTCTCGACAACCTGGTAGGCAACGCATGGCGCCACAGTGGCTTGCGCCGCGAGCAGGCGCAGGTCTGGCTGGAACTGTTTATCGATCCAAACAGCCAGTTGCCGATCCTGGAAATTATCGACGACGGTCCTGGTGTCCCCCCGGACCATCAAGCGCAACTGTTCGAACCCTTCTTCACCACCAGTCAGCACGGCACTGGCCTGGGCCTCTACCTGTCCCGCGAGCTGTGCGAAAGCAATCAGGCACGCCTGGACTTCAAGCCACGCCAGGATGGCGGCTGCTTTCGCATTACCTTTGCTCACGGACGGAAACAAGGTTGAACAAGAAATCACGGCAGAAAGTCCTGATCGTCGACGATGAACCGGACATCCGCGAACTCCTGGAAATTACCCTGGGAAGGATGAAACTCGACACCTACAGTGCCCGCGATGTGGGTGAGGCCCTGGGCCTGCTCAAGCGCGAAACGTTCGATCTGTGCCTCACCGACATGCGCCTGCCGGACGGCACCGGCCTTGAGCTGGTGCAGCACATCCAGCAACGTTACCCGCAAATTCCGGTGGCCATGATCACCGCCTACGGCAATATCGAAACGGCGATCAATGCACTGAAGGCCGGCGCCTTCGACTTCCTGAGCAAACCGGTGGACCTTGGCCGCCTGCGGGAACTGGTCGCCAGCGCCCTGCTGCTTGCTGCTCCCGGCAGCACTATCGATCGTCGTCTGCTGGGTGATTCACTGCCCATGCGCAACCTGCGCAAACAGATCGACAAACTGGCGCGCAGCCAGGCACCGGTCTACATCAGCGGCGAGTCCGGCAGCGGCAAGGAGCTGGTTGCGCGCCTGATCCATGAGCGAGGACCACGGGCCAATCACCCCTTCGTACCGGTCAACTGCGGGGCGATACCATCGGAGTTGATGGAAAGCGAGTTTTTCGGCCATCGCAAAGGCAGCTTCAGCGGTGCCATCGAAGATAAACCCGGACTGTTCCAGGCCGCGCACGGCGGCACCCTGTTCCTTGACGAAGTGGCTGACCTGCCGCTGCCGATGCAGGTCAAACTGCTACGCGCGATTCAGGAGAAAGCCGTACGCAGCGTCGGCGGACAACAGGAAGAGGTGGTCGATGTGCGCATCCTTTGCGCCACCCACAAAGACCTCGATGCCGAAGTCGCCGCTGCACGCTTTCGCCAGGACTTGTACTACCGCTTGAATGTGATCGAGCTGCGGGTTCCGCCGCTGCGCGAGCGCCGCGACGACATAGAACCGCTGGCCAGCCACGTGCTCATGCGCCTGGCCGCCGACACCGGGCAGCCGGCGGTAAAACTCCACCCGCACGCCCTCGACGCGCTGAAAAGCTACCGCTTTCCAGGCAATGTGCGGGAACTGGAGAACATGCTCGAACGGGCTCACACCCTGTGCGAAAACAAACAGATCGAGGCCAGCGACCTGCGCCTGGCCGAGGGCAACTGCGCTATCGAGGGGGGATTACTCGACCTGACACAGATCGACAACCTGGAAGCGTACCTGGAAAACGTCGAGCGCCAGCTCATTCTCCTGGCCCTGGAAGAAACCCGCTGGAACCGCACGGCAGCGGCTCAGCGGTTGAATCTGTCGTTCCGCTCGATGCGCTACAGACTGAAGAAATTCGGCCTGGATTGAACGGCTCTTGATCTTGTCTCAGATCCGACCGGTCGGCGCATAGGGTGCAGGATCAATAATCGGCTCACGCCCCAACATCACATCAGCGAACAACTGACACGACGCCGGCGCCAGTACCAGACCGTTACGGTAGTGCCCGCAGTTGAGCCACAACCCATCAAATCCAGGCACCCGACCAATATAAGGAATGCCTTCCGGCGAACCTGGGCGCAATCCGGCCCAATGCCCCACCACTTCTGCATCCGCCAGCGCTGGAATCAACTCCACCGCCGATGCCTTGAGGCTCTCCAGGGCCGACTCGGTCGGCGTCTTGTCATAGCCTTCATGCTCCAGGGTACTGCCAATCAGAATGTGTCCGTCGCGCCGCGGAATCGCGTAACGCCCCTTGGCCAGCACCATGCTCGGCAGAAAGTCAGCGGCGCACTTGTAGAGAATCATCTGGCCTTTTACCGGCTCGACCGGCAACTCCAGCCCCAGCCCCTTGAGCAAGTCGCCGCTCCAGGCGCCCGCCGTCAGGACCACCTGATCTGCAGGGACACTCCCTGTCGAGGTGTGCACGCCAACGACTTTATCGCCTTCACGGAGAAACCCGCTGACTTCACACTGCTCGTGGATCGTCACGTTCGGCAGCGCCGACAACGCAGCCTTGAGCGACTTCACCAGCCGTGGATTGCGCACGTTGGCCACATCGGCCATGTAGATCGCCCGGGAAAAACCGCCGCCCAGCACCGGCACCGCATCGTGTGCCGCCGAGATATCCACAGCCCGCAATGGACGGTTCTCTCGTGCAGCCCACGCCAGCGCCTCGGCCTCGTCATCCAGATCCAGCCAGTACAGACCGGTGATGTGCACCTCGGGATCAACCCCGGTGGCCGCAAACAGGCGCTCACCCAGCTGTGGATAAAAATCCTGGGACCAATGAGCCAATGCGGTGACCGCCGGGCTGTAACGCCATGGATAAAGCGGCGAAACAATCCCGCCGCCTGCCCAGGAGGATTCCCGGCCCACGTTCGAGCGATCCAGCAGCACAACGCTCTGCACTTCGGACGCGAGATTGAATGCCGTCAGCAGCCCGATTACCCCGCCGCCGACAATCACCACTTGCTGTTGCCTGGTCATGTTCTGATCCAACCGATAAATAGACAGTGGACGCAAAGGGGCGTCCGAAAAGTAAACTCAGCGACCCCAGCAATCCTTGGCGGTCAGGCCGGCCGTGGCGTTGACCATGCCACGGACACCGGTATTGGTCATAGTGAAATCTCCGCACTTGTCCGCAGCCATGCTCGTGCCCGGCTTGCGCACGGCGGTCAGCAGGAATGTCTGATCGGTCAGAGTCGGGGTAATGGTGTAGTAATCGTTGCCGGCGCTCAGACCGGTGGCATCGGTGTAGACATTTTTTTGCGAATAGAAGCGCTCAAGGATTTGCGCCTGCTCGGAAAGCAGACTGGCCACTTCGGTACGGCGGCCCTTGTTCAGGTATTCGGTGAAGCTCGGGGCAGCAATGGTCATGACAATCCCGATGATCGCAATCACGATCATGATTTCGATCAGGGTAAAACCGCGGTTGGATCTATGCATGCCTCAACTCTCACTTACTGTATTTGTCGCCACATGATGCGACGGCCGCCGCCGGATTTTTCCATTCCAGGGGGGCCGTTGCCAGCGGATTCATTCGCGCCCTCGCCATTGCCATCGGCGTCCTGGCTCGAATTATCTCCAATGAAGGTCACGCCGTTCGAAAGCATATCGTTGCTGTCGACCACGCCATCGTCGTTGCTGTCGAGCATCTTAGCGCTGATCGCTTCGGGCAGCTTGAGGCAGATGGGTATCAGCCCATGATTGTTGCGATAAAAACCGTACCAGTTGCCATTGGCCAGACAGGTTCGCCGGTCCAGCGCCGGTGAATCCGGCGGCGTGATGGCCTGGGCCGGCACCGACAGGTTCAGCGCGACGATCACACCGCACAGCAACGGCCAGAACCTGGCAGGCCGCTCAGTACTTGGCATAAATGCTCTCCACCACACTGCGAGAATGGCCCGCGATGCCTACCGCCGTTATCCGGTACAAGGTTGCCTGTGTATTGATCGGCACATTCACGGCGTCGCGGCTGACGCCGATGTTTTGCACGCCATAAAAGCCCTTGCCCGACGCCACCCACATCACTCCGGAGGTAGCGTTGAAACCCGCAGACGTAATGGTCAGCGACTCGGCCGGTGGAGCGCATTGAAGGTGCCCGCTGCAATCCGGCAGCGCAAAACCGCCCCGTTGCACCGCGCTTTCGCCCACCCGCAATGCAGCCTCGGCGCCTTGAAACGACTGATTGCGCAGGCTCACGCTGCCGGCCATTTTTTCCTGCAGGGTGGCGTTCTGCATTGAAGAGATACCTATCAGCGTCAGCAACAACAGGAATACCAGGCTGACGAGCAACGCCATGCCGCGCTGGTGATAAGAAATCACGGATGAATAACTCATCGACCTTCCCTTCATGGCAGGCGATTGCGCAGGGCGGCAACCACGTTGAAGGTTTGATCGCTCACCCGATGGTGAGGATCGAAGAGCGTCAGGCTCAGCCGCACGCTGCGAATGCGTGCCGGGTCAGACGGATTGCTGCTATAGCTGGACGCGGCGATATCCGTGGCAGAGCTGGCAATGCCGAAGCTCACGTTGAAGGCTTTGACGTTATCCACCAGCGGCTGCCGGAGCGGTGCGCCATTGCCGACAGCAATCGTCAGCTGGTCCTTTCTCAAGCCATAGGCTATCCGCCGGATCGGAAATGCCAGTTGGCCGGGACCAGGCGTACGTGACTCACTGTAAGCCGTCGCACCGGTCCGACAATCGGAGACCACGGTCCATGTCGGCGTCCCACCGTTACTGCCGACATCCGCCGTCACCAGCGTCAGGCTTTGGCGGGCATTGTCCCAACTGATCGGCGTTTTCCGACTGGCATTGAAATCACTCGCCGAACTCTCAGCGGTAATGGTTTCCAGACAGCCGAACATACCGACCATACGGATTTCCTGAATCATTTTGCTCAGCACGAAACGCGCATCTTCCTGCATGGCTGCGGCGGCGTTCTGACTGACGTAAGTGTTTTTGGCGGCGATGAACACCTGCACCACGCCCAACACCACTACCAGGCTCAACGCCAGGGCGATGAGCAATTCGATCAGGCCAAACCCTCGACTGGATCGATTCATGGCGCATCCACCGGGTCGACAGTGGCCCGGCTACTCAGGACAAAGCTACGACGGGAATCAGCGCTGTTGGCAGCCCGTGAGTCGTCCCAGGAAATGGTGATGGTGTACACACGCTGATTGAGGCTGATGCTGCCGGTCGCACTGGGGCCGCCAAAACCAATGATGTTACTGGTGAAATCGTAGAGATCCTGGTCCCGGGCAACGTTCGGATTGCCCGAGGTCGGTGGCGTAACGGTGTAGTCGGCGGCCGCGTTGGCGCGAATGCGGTCCATCATGTCGTAGGCGATAAAACTGGCCTGGCTGGTCATGCGCGCACTGTCCGTGTACTTGAGTGCATTCAGCTGTAATGCCGCCGCCCCCAACAGACCCACGCTCAAAATCAACAATGCAACCAGGACTTCGATCAGTGTCATGCCCTCCTGTGCACCTTTGCGCCATTGCCTCATCCGCAACTTCCACCCAATAGAATTCGTCCGTTCAAACACAGGTTCAACGTCCTGCTTTGCGCACCCAATACATAACTGATCGCCACCGCCGTGGACGGTGACGACAACCCTCCCAGATTGTTGAAATCGATGGCCGATACACCCGAGGTTAGCGTCAGCGTCGCGCCACTGCTTATCGCCGGCACAACCCGCAATACATTCGCCGGCGTACTGGTTCCGTCATACACCGACAACTCCCCGGTCCATGCGCTGCCACCCGCTGTCGGGCGCACGCGGGTCGTCACTCCGCGATTGATCGCCTCCAGTCGTGCGAAGTTAAGAGCATGTTGCAGATCACCGATTTCGGTATCGGCCCTGTTGATTTGCGCCGAACGCGTAAACGCCGGTACAGCCAGGGTGATCAGGACCAGAAAGACCGCAATCGCCACCAGCAACTCCAGCAACGTGAAACCATTTGAACGATGTTGCATCGGTGCCCTTTGCTGCCGTTGGCTATACCTGCTGTTGCTCGCCAGAACATGCGACCGCCAAATCCCGGTTGCATTGCCATCGCCCGCGCATGGATTGCTCGGCCGAGAAAACTTCAGGGAGGGAAATGTCATGCATCAGCGCGGTTTCAGCCTGATCGAACTGCTCATGGGACTGACAATTGTCGGGATTGTTCTGCACTTGGTCAGTCCGGCGTTTGCGGCACTGTCAGAATCGACCTATCGCGAGGAGACAGCGAAGTCACTTGCCAGCGGAATGCGTAGCGCAAGAGTCGCCGCGATCACACGAAACCAGCCCGTCGTCATTCATGGCATAAACGATGACTGGAGCCAGGGCTGGCGAATCGTCCTGGATGTCAGCGGCAAGGGGCATGAGGACATCAGCAATCCGCTACTGATGGAGCACCGCAGCGGAAACCGAGTGCCGGTGTTCGGCAATCAACATGTCAGGACGTCAGTACGCTTCAGTCATTTGGGCGAACCGGCGAAAAAAGGCCTTCAATCGGGGACATTACACGTTTGCGCCAGCCGCGAACCAGTGAGCCGGCACCAGGTGGTGCTGGCGTCCACCGGCCGCGTCAGCCTGCGCAGCGAAAAAGCTGAACAGGCATTATGCGCAGGAGGGGAAGGCATCAGAGCAGGGAACGAACGCGCAACTCTTTAGGCATGGAGAATGTGATGTTCTCCTCGCGGCCGGCCAGTTCATCAGCACCAGTAGCGCCCCAGGCTTGCAACTGCTGGATCACGCCGCGCACCAGGACTTCCGGTGCAGAAGCGCCTGCCGTGATGCCGATGCGCTCGACGCCGTCGAACCAGCTTTTTTGCAGGTCTTCAGCACCGTCGATCAGGTAGGCCGGGGTCGCCATGCGCTCCGCGAGCTCACGCAGGCGATTGGAGTTGGAGCTGTTCGGACTGCCAACGACCAACACGACATCGCATTCGTCGGCCAGTTGCTTGACCGCATCCTGACGGTTTTGCGTGGCGTAGCAGATGTCGTCCTTGCGCGGACCACCGATGGCCGGGAAACGCGTACGCAGGGCGTCGATGACACGGCTGGTGTCATCCATGGACAGGGTGGTCTGGGTAACGAACGCCAGTTTCTCGGGGTTGTGCACTTGCAGTTCGGCGACGTCTTTTTCGTCCTCGACCAGATAGATCGCACCACCATTGCTCGCGTCGTATTGGCCCATGGTGCCTTCGACTTCCGGGTGACCGGCGTGGCCGATGAGAATGCATTCGCGACCGTCGCGGCTGTAGCGCGCCACTTCAATGTGCACCTTGGTCACCAGTGGGCAGGTGGCGTCGAACACTTTCAGGCCCCGCCCGGCAGCTTCAGTGCGAACAGCCTGGGAAACACCGTGGGCACTGAAGATCACGATCACATCGTCCGGAACCTGATCCAGTTCCTCGACGAAAATCGCCCCGCGTGCGCGCAGGTCTTCGACGACGAATTTGTTA
The DNA here is from genome assembly GCF_058792515.1 of Pseudomonas sp. MT92. NCBI lineage: Bacteria > Pseudomonadati > Pseudomonadota > Gammaproteobacteria > Pseudomonadales > Pseudomonadaceae > Pseudomonas > Pseudomonas sp. MT92. The sequence continues at coordinate 245,230 of NZ_JBXAFA010000013.1, read as the reverse complement.
TGGACCACTTCGTGGCGTACGTAGATCGGAGGACCGAACACTTCCAGGGCGCGGTTGACGATTTCGATCGCGCGGTCCACACCGGCGCAGAAGCCACGGGGGTTGGCGAGTTTGATTTGCATGCTGTGCCTCGTGTCTTGCCCTGTAGGAGTGAGCCCGCTCGCGATGGGCGTCAATGACAACACGATCATTCTGAATGAAAGCGGTGTCTTTGAGTCCTTCGCGAGCGGGCTCGCGCCTACAACGGGCCGGTTTGGTCAGTTACAGCGCTGTGACGGAAATGATTTCCACGTCAAAGGTCAGCGTCTTGCCTGCCAGCGGGTGGTTGAAGTCGATGGTCACTTGAGCATCATCGAACTCTTTCACCACACCTGGCAATTCAGTATTGGCCGCATCATTGAAGATCACCAACAGACCCGGCGACAGCTCCATGTCCTGGAACTGAGAGCGCGGAATGATCTGTACGTTTTGCGGGTTGGGCTGGCCGAAGGCGTTTTCCGGCTCGATGCTCAGAGTACGCTTGTCGCCAGCCTTGAAACCGAACAACGCCGCTTCGAAACCTGGCAACAGGTTGCCGTCACCGACCTTGAAGGTCGCCGGGGCTTTGTCGAAGGTGCTGTCCACCGTGTCGCCATTCTCCAGGCGCAATGCGAAATGCAAGGTGACTTCCGTGTTCTGGCCAATGCGTTGCTCAGCCAATACCTGTTCAGTCATGAACGGCTTCTCCGGTCTTTTTACTTTTGAACATATCCAGTGCCAACATCACGGCACCGACGGTAATTGCACTGTCGGCAAAGTTGAACGCCGGGAAATACCAGCGGTTCTGCCAATGCACCAGGATGAAATCGATCACATGTCCCAGGGCAATGCGGTCATACAGATTGCCCAACGCACCACCGAGCACCAGCGCCAGGGCGATGGCCAGCCAGGTTTCGTTGCGCCCCAGGCGCTTGAGCCAGACCACCAGCACCGCACTGACCACCACCGCGATCAGTGCAAACAGCCAGCGCTGCCAACCGGAACTGTCAGCCAGGAAGCTGAACGCCGCGCCAGTGTTGTAGGCCAGGGTCCAGCTGAAGTAATCGGGGATCACCACGATTTGCTGGTACATCGCAAGCTTGCCTTCGAAGTAGAACTTGCTGGCCTGGTCGATGACCAGGACCAGCAAACTCAACCAGAGCCAGCTCAGCCGTCCGAAACGGCCAACGGCATTAGGCATAGTGACGAACCTCACCAGCGCCGCTGATGTTGTCGACGCAACGACCGCAGATTTCCGGATGCTCCGGATTCACGCCGACGTCTTCACGGCAGTGCCAGCAACGGGCGCACTTGGCGAAGGCCGACTTGACGATCTTCAACTTCAGGCCGCTGACTTCGGTGACCACGGCGTCGGCCGGCGCCTGCACGAAAGGTGCGACGCTGGCGGTGGAGGTGATCAGCACGAAACGCAGTTCGTTGCTCAGTTTGGCCAGGTCGGCGCTCAGTGCGTCTTCGGCGAACAGCGTCACTTCAGCCTGCAGGTTGCCACCGACGGCTTTCGCCGCGCGCTGGATTTCCATCTCTTTGTTGACCGCAACCTTCACTTCCATGATGCGATCCCAGTAGGCGCGACCGAGTTCGAAACCTTCCGGCAATTCGGTCAGGCCTTCGTACCAGGTGTTGAGCATCACCGATTCGTTGCGCTCGCCCGGCAGGTATTGCCACAGCTCGTCGGCGGTGAACGCCAGGATCGGCGCGATCCAGCGCACCAGCGCTTCGGAGATGTGGAACAACGCGGTCTGGCACGAACGACGAGCCTTGCTGTCGGCGCCGGTGGTGTACTGGCGGTCCTTGATGATATCCAGGTAGAAACCGCCCAGCTCCTGCACGCAGAAGTTGTGGATCTTGGAGTAGACGTTCCAGAAGCGGTATTCGCCGTAGTGCTCTTGCAGCTCGCGTTGCAGCAGCAAGGTGCGATCCACGGCCCAACGGTCCAGTGCCAGCATTTCTTCGGCCGGCAGCAGGTCGGTGGCCGGGTTGAAGCCGGTCAGGTTCGAGAGCAGGAAACGCGCGGTGTTACGGATACGCCGGTAGGCGTCCGCACTGCGTTGCAGGATCTGCTCGGAAACCGCCATTTCACCCGAGTAATCGGTCGACGCGACCCACAGACGCATAATGTCCGCACCCAGGGTGTCGTTGACTTTCTGCGGTGCAATGACGTTGCCCAAGGACTTGGACATCTTGCGGCCGGACTCGTCGACGGTAAAACCGTGGGTCAGCAGTTCGCGGTACGGCGCGTGGTTGTCGATGGCGCAACCGGTCAGCAGCGACGAGTGGAACCAGCCACGGTGCTGGTCCGAGCCTTCCAGGTACAGGTCGGCGCGTGGCCCGGTTTCGTGGCCCATCGGGTGCGAACCGCGCAGGACATGCCAATGCGTGGTGCCCGAGTCGAACCAGACGTCGAGGGTGTCGCTGATCTTGTCGTACTGTGGCGCTTCATCACCGAGCAGTTCGGCGGCATCCAGCTTGAACCAGGCTTCGATGCCTTCGACTTCGACGCGCTTGGCGACTTCTTCCATCAGCTCGACGGTACGTGGGTGCAGCTCGCCGCTTTCCTTATTCAGGAAGAACGGGATCGGTACCCCCCAGTTGCGCTGACGGGAGATGCACCAGTCCGGACGGTTGGCGATCATCGAGTGCAGTCGCGCCTGGCCCCAGGCCGGCACGAACTTGGTCTCTTCGATGGCTTTGAGCGAGCGCTGGCGCAGGGTGTCACCGGTGGTTGGCTGCTTGTCCATGCCGATGAACCACTGCGCGGTGGCACGGTAGATCAGTGGCGTCTTGTGGCGCCAGCAGTGCATGTAGCTGTGCTCGATGATGGTGGTGTGCAGCAGCGCACCCACTTCGGTCAGCTTGTCGACGATGGCCGGGTTGGCCTTCCAGATGAACTGGCCGCCGAAGAATTCCAGCGATGGCACATAAACGCCGTTGCTTTGTACCGGATTGAGGATGTCGTCGTTGACCATGCCGTATTTCTTGCAGGTCACGAAGTCGTCGACGCCGTAGGCCGGTGCAGAGTGAACCACGCCAGTACCGGCGCCCAGTTCGACGTAATCGGCCAGGTAAACCGGCGACAGACGGTCGTAGAACGGGTGACGGAAGTTGATCAGCTCCAGGTCGGAACCGGTGGCAGTGGCGATCACCGAGCCTTCCAGCGAGTAACGTGCCAGGCACGACTCGACCAGCTCTTCAGCCAGCACCAGCAATTTGTCGCCGACATCCACCAGGGCGTAGTTGAATTCCGGGTGAACGTTCAGCGCCTGGTTGGCCGGGATGGTCCACGGGGTCGTGGTCCAGATCACGATCGAAGCCGGTTTGGCCAGCGATGGCAGACCGAATGCGGCAGCCAGCTTGGCTTCATCGGCAATCGGGAAGGCCACGTCGATGGTCGAGGACTTCTTGTTCTCGTACTCGACTTCCGCTTCGGCCAGGGCCGAGCCGCAATCGAAGCACCAGTTCACAGGCTTGAGGCCCTTGAACACGAAACCGCCCTTGACGATTTCTGCCAGGGCGCGGATTTCACCGGCCTCATTCTTGAAGTCCATGGTCTTGTAGGGGTTGGCGAAATCGCCCAACACGCCCAGACGGATGAATTCGGACTTCTGGCCTTCGATCTGCTCGGTGGCGTATGCACGGCAGAGTTCACGGGTCTTGTCCGCGCCCAGGTTCTTGCCGTGGGTCACTTCGACTTTGTGCTCGATCGGCAGACCGTGGCAGTCCCAGCCCGGAACATAAGGCGCGTCAAAGCCCGACAGGGTCTTCGAGCGGATGATCATGTCCTTGAGAATCTTGTTCAGCGCATGACCGATGTGAATCGTGCCGTTGGCGTACGGAGGACCGTCGTGCAGTACGAACTTCGGACGATCCTTGCCAATCTCGCGCAACTTTCCGTACAGGCCAATACTGTCCCAGCGCTGCAGAATCTGCGGTTCGCGCTGTGGCAGGCCGGCCTTCATTGGGAAGGCGGTGTCCGGAAGGTTTAGCGTGGCTTTATAGTCGGTCATTTAAGGCTCTTCATTAGCGATTGGCGCTAGGTGCGACAGGGCACGGGCGGCGGCGACATCCGCATTGATCGCCGTCTTAAGCGCCTCCAGAGAGGCGAAACGCTGCTCTTCACGCAGCTTTTGGTGGAAAACCACCGTCATACGCCGGTCATACAGATCGCCGGCAAAATCTAAAAGATGGACTTCGAGGTGGGCTTTGCCATCTCCCTGGACCGTAGGTCGAACGCCGATATTGGCGACGCCTGGCCAGGTCTTGCCGTCGAGGTCGACGCTGACCAGGTAAACCCCGGTAAACGGCACGCGACGGCGCTTGAGTTGAATGTTGGCCGTTGGCGTACCCAACTGGCGCGCCAGTTTCTGGCCATGCAACACCCGCCCGGCAATCCGGTACGGGCGGCCAAGCAGACGTTCGGCAAGGGCAAAATCTGCAGCGGCCAGCGCATTACGCACCTGGGTGCTGCTGACCCGGATACCGTCGAGTTCGACAGTCTGAGCCGCCTCGACGGTAAAGCCCTGCTTCACGCCGGCCTGTTGCAGGAAATCGAAATCCCCTACCCGGTCACAGCCGAAACGGAAGTCGTCGCCGACTTCAAGATGCTGCACGCCCAGGCCATCCACCAGAATGGTGTCCACAAACTCGCTGGCGCTGAGCTTGCTCAGACGCTGGTTGAAGGCGAGGCACAAGACCCGGTCAACACCTTCGGCAGCGAGCAGCTGCAACTTGTCGCGCAGGCGTGCCAAACGGGCCGGTGCCGTGTCCGGCGCAAAAAACTCACGCGGCTGCGGCTCGAAAATCACCACGCAGCTGGGCACGCCCAATTCAAGCGCACGCTCACGTAGTCGCGCCAGGATAGCCTGGTGGCCACGGTGTACACCGTCAAAGTTGCCAATAGTGGCGACACAGCCCCGATGCTGGGGGCGCAGATTTTGGAGGCCTCGAACCAGCTGCATAACGCGCTTCTTGCTCATAAAGTGGTCGATTATAACCACACCCGGCGGCCGACGACAGGCAACACCGTATCCCAAAGTGATCGAGCCGACAAAAACGCCGGCCCACCCGTGTTTATCGAGGCCCGAGCCTTAGCCCAACGCCTTGCGATTAAAGTCGCGCAAGCGAAAACCCATCAACACTAACATCCCGAAATACGCCACCACACCGGCGACCACCAATGCCCCCAGGCGCAGGAACCGCTCAAGCATATGCCCTTGATCCCAGGCTGGCATAAAGTGCATCGCACCCAGCAACACGCCTGACATCACCGTCACCGCGATCACCAGCTTCAAGCCGAATACCCCCCAGCCCGGTTGCGGCTGGTACATCTGCTGCTTGCGCAGCTGATAGAAGAGCAACCCGGCGTTGATACAGGCACCGCCACTGATGGCGAGCGCCAAACCAGCATGAGCCAGCGGACCGATCAGCATGAGGTTGAACAGCTGGGTGATGATCAAGGTGAAAATTGCGATCTTTACCGGCGTGCGGATGTTTTGTTGCGCATAAAAGCCCGGTGCCAGCACTTTAATCACGATGATCCCGAGCAACCCGACCGAATAGGCGATCAACGCACGCTGGGTCATGGCCGCATCAAATGCATTGAATTGACCGTACTGGAACAGCGAAACCGTCAACGGCTCAGCCAGAATCCCCAACGCCAGGGAACATGGCAACACCAGTACAAAGCACAGGCGCAGGCCCCAGTCGAGGATTCGCGAATATTCATGGCGATCCTTGTTGGCGTAGGTCTTGGCCAGGGTCGGCAACAGGATCGTGCCCAATGCCACGCCCAGCACACCGGACGGCAGCTCCATCAAACGGTCGGCGTAGTACATCCAGGACACGGAACCGGCGACCAGGAACGAAGCGAAAATGGTGTTGATGATCAGCGAGATCTGACTCACGGACACCCCGAGAATCGCCGGCAGCATTTGCTTCATGACCCGCCAGACCCCCGTATCACGCAGATTCAGGCGCGGCAGCACCAGCATGCCGATCTTTTTCAGATGTGGCAGCTGATACAACAGCTGCGCCAGGCCGCCGGCCAGAACCGCCCAGCCAAGCGCCATCACCGGCGGGTCGAAGTACGGCGTCAGGAACACCGCAAAAATGATCATGCTGACGTTCAACAGGGTCGGCACAAAGGCCGGCACCGAAAAGCGGTTCCAGGTGTTAAGGATCGCGCCCGCCAGCGAGGACAGGGAAATCAGCAGGATGTAAGGAAAGGTCACCCGCAGCAGGCTGGAGGTCAGCTCGAATTTTTCCGGCGTATCGGTAAAGCCCGGCGCCGTCACCCAGATGACCCAGGGTGCGGCAATCATCCCCAGCGCGGTCACCACGGCCAGCACCAGCGTCAGCAGACCCGAGACGTAAGCAATGAACGTTCGCGTCGCCTCCTCGCCCTTCTGGCTTTTATATTCGGCAAGAATCGGCACAAAAGCCTGGGAGAACGCGCCCTCCGCGAAGATACGCCGCAACAGATTGGGCAATTTGAAGGCGATGAAGAACGCGTCGGTCGCCATTCCTGCACCAAATATGCGTGCAATGAGGGTGTCACGAACGAAGCCCAGGATCCGGGAAAGCATCGTGATAGAGCTGACGGCGGCCAACGATTTGAGCAGATTCATTGAAAGAGTTTGTGCCTGTCGATAAACAGCAGGCGAACTGAGCGCCTACTTATGCGATACTCCGCGCCGCAACAGCACAGAGCCAAAGCTCGCGAGTTTACAGGTCGCACGCCGGAAAGAAATATTCTGTGCCACCGACCTCATGAAAACGTGACGAGCGAAGGCAAGACAAGGCGAAAACAGGCGAGAAAGCAGAGTTGACGAACGTCAATGAGCATTTCGAGACTGTTTTCAACGCTGCATTGCCGAGCGCAGTCGTTTTCAAGGGGTCGGGACCTACCACTTAGCGGAACGTTTCCTCCGCCCTTGACAACACTGCAACTCATCGGCATGATTCGCGGCCTATTTTGATTGCTATTTCCTAAAAGTCTTTCGAGGAGCTCGACGGTGGCCAACTCACCTTCCGCCAAAAAACGTGCAAAACAGGCTGAGAAGCGTCGCAGCCACAACGCCAGCCTGCGTTCCATGGTTCGTACCTACATCAAGAATGTAGTTAAGGCCATCGACGCAAAAGACGCTGAAAAAGCTCAAGCTGCTTACGTTCTGGCCGTGCCAGTTATCGACCGTATGGCCGATAAAGGCATCATCCACAAGAACAAAGCCGCTCGCCATAAGAGCCGCCTGAATGGCCACGTCAAGGCCCTGAACGTTGCCGCTGCTGCCTAAGCGACACGCTCATTAAAAAACCGACCTCAGGGTCGGTTTTTTATTGCCTGTAATTTGATGACCACACAAAAAACTGTGGGGGCGAGTTTCCTCACCCCCACAGTTCTGATTGGGTCAGATTATTGGGTGTTAGCCCAAGGAAGAATCGGAATCGCCGTGACGGCATTCTGCGGGCTACCCTCGATCAAACGGTCGCTGTACACCAGATACACCAGCGTATTGCGCTTCTTGTCGAGGAAACGCACCACCTGCATGGTCTTGAAGACCAGCGAAGTGCGCTCCTTGAATACTTCGTCGCCATCCTTGAGCTCACCCTTGAAGCTGATCGGCCCGACCTGCCGGCAAGCGATGGACGCCTCGGCGCGATCCTCGGCCAATCCAAGACCACCCTTCACACCGCCGGTCTTGGCGCGTGAGAGATAGCAGGTCACGCCATCGACCTTGGGATCATCAAAGGCCTCGACCACGATCCGGTCATTTGGCCCGACGAACTTGAACACCGTCGAGACCTGACCGATTTCTTCCGCCGAAGCCAGCAAGGGCACCGCCAACAGCAAGCCCAACAATCCTTTTGCCACGCGCATTCAGATATTCCTTCAGACCAGAATCAGGTTATCGCGGTGAACCAGCTCCGGCTCTGCCATGTAACCCAACAGACCGACAATCGCCTCGGATGACTGACCGATGATTTTTTGTGCTTCCAGCGCACTGTAGTTGGCCAGGCCACGGGCGATTTCACGACCGTCCGGCGCCACGCACACCACCATCTCACCGCGACGGAAGCTGCCCTGAACCAGCTTGACCCCGACCGGCAGCAAACTCTTGTTACCCTGGGACAACGCCACCACCGCCCCTGCATCCAGCACCAATGTGCCGCGGGTTTGCAGATGCCCGGCCAGCCATTGTTTGCGCGCCGCCAGCATGCCGCGCTCAGGCGAGAGCAAGGTGCCGATGCGCTCGCCCGCCTTCAGGCGATCCAGCACGCGCTCAAGGCGCCCACCTACGATGATCGTATGAGCACCCGAACGCGCCGCCAGACGCGCCGCGCGCAATTTGGTCTGCATGCCGCCACGCCCCAGCGCACCACCAGTGCCACCCGCTACAGCATCGAGCGCCGGATCATCGGCACGCGCTTCGTAAATCAACTTGGCATCAGGATTGTTGCGCGGGTCGGCGTCGAACATGCCATCGCGATCGGTCAGGATCACCAGCAGATCAGCCTCGACCAGGTTGGCCACCAGCGCCGCCAGGGTATCGTTATCGCCAAAACGGATTTCATCGGTGACCACGGTGTCATTCTCGTTGATCACCGGAATAACCTTCAGCTCCACCAGCGCACGCAAGGTACTGCGGGCATTCAGGTAGCGCTTGCGGTCGGACAGGTCGTCGTGAGTCAGGAGAATCTGCGCAGTGTGCAGGCCATGCTCGGCAAAGCTCGACTCCCAGGCCTGCACCAACCCCATCTGGCCGATTGCAGCGGCGGCCTGAAGCTCGTGCATTGCACTGGGTCGCGTAGTCCAGCCCAGACGGCTCATGCCGGCCGCTACCGCCCCGGAGGACACCAGCACCAGCTCGACGCCCGCCTCATGCAAGGCCACCATCTGCTCAACCCAGACACCCATTGCCGCGCGATCCAGGCCCTTGCCGTCCGCCGTCAGCAAAGCGCTGCCGATCTTCACGACCCAACGCTGCGCACCTGTCACCTTGCTCCGCATCATCTTCAACCTTAGCTTGAGGGCAGCGCGACCTGGCACTGCCCGTGACGTTATTCGTGGCTATTCGTGACCAACCGATTTCCAGATACCAAAACGCCGCTCAATTGAGCGGCGCTTAAGTTTATCGCAACGAATCAGTCACGCACGTAAATGATTTCCGGACCGTCTTCGTCATCCACGTCTTCTTCATCCCAATCATCGTCACCGATGTCGTGGACCGACTTCACGCCGCTGCGACGCAGGGCACGCTGATCGTCCAGCGCTTGCAGCTGGGCACGCGCCTCGTCTTCAATGCGCTGATCGAGCTCTGCCAGCTCCTCACGGTAGGCGGGATCATTGGCCAGACGATCGGCACGGTCTTCCAGATAGCGCATGATGTCGTGGCACAAGCGCTCGGTGTTCTGCTTGGCGATGGCCGAAATCACATAGACCGGACCCGTCCACTCCAGGCGATCAACGATTTCCTTGACGCGTGCATCATGCTCTTCTTCAAGAATCTGGTCGCATTTGTTCAGGACCAACCAACGATCACGCTCAGCCAGGGACGGACTGAACTTGGTCAATTCGTTAACGATGACTTCTGCGGCGTCCGGAGCACTGGTGTCATCCAGCGGCGCCATGTCGACGAGGTGCAGCAGCAGACGGGTACGCGACAAGTGCTTGAGGAAGCGAATGCCCAGACCCGCGCCTTCGGAAGCACCTTCGATCAGGCCCGGAATGTCCGCGACCACGAAGCTTTTCCAGCGATCGACGCTGACCACGCCGAGGTTTGGCACCAGCGTGGTGAACGGGTAGTCGGCAACTTTCGGCTTGGCCGCCGATACCGAACGGATAAAGGTACTTTTGCCAGCATTCGGCAAGCCCAGCAGACCCACGTCCGCCAGCACTTTCATTTCCAGCTTGAGATCACGCTGCTCGCCCGGCTTGCCCGGCGTAGTCTGGCGCGGCGCACGGTTGGTACTGGACTTGAAGCGCGTGTTACCCAGACCGTGCCAGCCGCCATGGGCCACCAGCAGCTTCTGGCCAGCCTTGGTCAGGTCACCGATCACTTCCTGAGTCGCGGAATCGATCACGGTGGTGCCAACCGGAACGCGCAGAACCAGATCCTCACCCTTCTTGCCGGTGCAATCGGTGCTGCCACCATTGGAGCCACGCTCGGCATCGAAGTGCCGGGTGTAACGGTAATCCACCAGGGTATTGAGGTTTTCGTCGGCGATCATGTAGACCGAGCCGCCATCACCGCCATCACCACCGTTCGGACCACCGTTCTCGATGAACTTCTCGCGCCGGAAACTCATGCAACCGTTACCGCCGTCGCCAGCCTTTACTCGAATCGATACTTCATCAACAAACTTCATAACACAACGCCTCTCGCCATACGGACGAGCCGAAAAACACTAAGACATAAGACTCTTGCAAAAATGAGCGCAGCGACCTCAATCAACGACCGCACAATCCAGCGCGCCGACAGCCCATACAAACAGTTTTGCAAGAGACTCACCCCACAAACGAAAAAGCCCCGTCGCGAGACAGGGCTTTTCCAGCGATCGCGCAATTAAGCTGCGACTACGCTCACATAACGACGACCGAAGGCGCCTTTTACTTCGAACTTGATCACGCCTTCGACTTTAGCGAAGAGGGTGTGATCTTTACCCATGCCAACGCCGTAGCCAGCGTGGAATTGGGTGCCGCGCTGACGCACGATGATGTTGCCTGCTTTGATAGCCTGGCCGCCATACATCTTCACGCCAAGGCGTTTGGCTTCTGAGTCGCGACCGTTACGGGTACTACCACCAGCTTTTTTGTGTGCCATGAGTTCAATTCTCCTAGTGAGGAATTAGGCTGTAATTAAGCCTGAATACCGGTGATTTTGATCTCGGTGTACCACTGGCGGTGGCCCATACGCTTCATGTGGTGCTTACGGCGACGGAACTTGATGATGCGGACTTTATCGTGACGACCTTGGGAGATCACTTCAGCCACAACGGTAGCGCCAGCAACAACTGGAGCACCGATATTCACGTCGTCACCATTGGCAACCAACAGAACGCGATCAAAGGTAACGGATTCGCCGGTAGCGACTTCCAGTTTTTCGATCTTCAGGTATTCACCTGGGGCGACTTTGTACTGCTTGCCGCCAGTAACGATTACTGCATAAGACATGGTATTTCTCCGATAATCCTGCTCACCCAGCTCTTTATAAGAAGAGGTATTGGCTGGCATGGCTGCATGGGGCTGGAAGGCCCGCTTGCAATTGCGTAAGGCAGGTGCTGCCCAGGAAGTTCAGGGTGCGCGATTGTACGCAAGGCACGAGCGCCTTGCAATAGGCCGTCCATCGCGCCTTGACACCTGCCGACGCGGGTCCTAGCATGCCGCGCAACCCTTCTGGAGCAACTGTCGCTGATGCAACCCCAAGCTTTCTACCGCGCGGTGGCGGACGATTTTAGCGCCGTCGACGGCATCATCAAGAAGCAGCTGACTTCCCGAGTGCCGCTGGTATCGAAAATCGGCGATTACATCACCTCGGCCGGCGGCAAACGCCTGCGTCCTTTATTAGTCTTGTTGTGCGGCAAGGCACTGGGTCGCGAAGGCGACGACCTGCGCCTGCTGGCAGCCACCATCGAATTCCTGCATACAGCGACCCTGCTGCACGATGACGTGGTGGACATGTCCGGCATGCGCCGTGGTCGCTCGACCGCCAACGCGATGTGGGGCAACGCCCCCAGCGTGCTGGTGGGCGACTTCCTGTATTCGCGCTCCTTCGAAATGATGGTCGAGCTCGGCTCCATGCCGGTGATGAAGATCCTCTCGCAAGCCACGCGCATCATCGCCGAAGGCGAAGTGCTGCAGCTGTCGAAGGTCCGTGACGCCAGCACCACCGAAGAAACCTACATGGAAGTCATCCGCGGCAAGACCGCGATGCTCTTCGAGGCCTCGACCCACAGTGCCGCAGCCCTGTGCGAAGCCACGCCGGAGCAGGCTGAAGCCATGCGCACGTTCGGTGATCATCTGGGCGTAGCCTTCCAGTTGGTCGACGACTTGCTGGACTACAAGGGCGACGCAGAAACCCTGGGCAAGAACGTCGGTGACGATCTGGCTGAAGGCAAGCCGACCCTGCCGCTGATCTACACCATGCGCGAGGGCACGCCGGAACAGGCTGCACTGGTGCGCAAGGCGATCCAGAAAGGGGGTATCGAAGACCTGGAAAGCATCCGCGAAGCCGTGGAAGCCTCGGGCTCCCTGGACTACACCGCGCAACTGGCCCGCGACTACGTTGCCCGCGCGATCAAATGCCTCGAGGCGCTGCCTGCCAGCGAATACCGCGATGCCCTGGTCGAGCTGAGCGAGTTCGCCGTCGCCCGCACGCACTGACAGACACTGTGGGAGCGAGCTCGCTCCCACAGGTTTTCCTGCGCTGTGCCCGCTCCCGCCTAAAACCCTATATAATGTGCGCTTTTTAGCGATCCTGAATCCAAAGGAGCCTTAGTGAGCACGTTGCCACCCTGCCCGAAATGCAATTCCGAATACACCTACGAAGATGGCGCCCAACTGATTTGCCCCGAGTGCGCCCACGAGTGGTCCGCCAACGGTGAAGCCGAAGCCGTGTCCGATGACACCGTTAAAAAGGATTCGGTCGGTAATGTCCTGCAGGACGGCGACACCATCACCGTGATCAAGGACCTCAAGGTCAAGGGCACATCCCTGGTGGTCAAGGTCGGCACCAAGGTCAAGAACATTCGCCTGTGCGATGGCGATCACGATATCGACTGCAAGATCGACGGTATCGGCCCGATGAAACTCAAATCCGAGTTCGTCAGAAAAGTCTGATTCCGCTGTATTCCATCCCGCGCCAAGCGCGGGATGGTGCTTCGCCCTCCCCCACCCCGCCTCTCTCGCCGTAGCCAGCCGCCAGCTGTTTTGACCTTGCGCAGTCTTTACCCCGGAAAAGCCACAATCCGTCGATAGATGCTTGCTATTCAGATAATAAGAATTATTCTCATTGAAACCCTTTTCAATGGAGATGACGCATGACTTATTTGATCGATGCCTGGCTGGACCGCCCACACCCTTACCTGCGAATCCTGCATCGGGAAACCGGGGAAGTCTGTGCGGTGCTTGAAGAGGAAGCCTTGTGCGAACTGCAGGATCAGGGTGATCTGGACGTCAATGGCCTGAGCTCCTGCGAGCCAATGGTACTCAAGGAACTGGTGCGCAATCTGTTTCTGTTCTGCTATGCCCGGGCCTTGCGCCCGCACACTGAACCGCACCATAAAATCGAAGTATGAAATACGTAAAACACTGTAGGAGCGAGCTCGCTCCTACAGGTAATCAGCAGGTCTTACAGAACGTCGAGCAGCTCGACGTCGAACACCAGTACGCTGTGCGGCGGAATGCTGCCAACGCCTTGTGCGCCGTAAGCCAGCTCGCTCGGCACGTACAGACGCCATTTGCTGCCGGCATTCATCAGTTGCAGGGCTTCGGTCCAGCCAGCGATAACGCCGCCGACCGGAAATTCTGCAGGCTGGCCACGCTCGTAGGAGCTGTCGAACACAGTGCCGTCGATCAGGGTGCCGTGGTAGTGAGTACGCACGGTGTCTTCACGGGATGGCTTGGCGCCTTCGCCAGCAGTCAGCACTTCGAACTGCAGACCGGAAGCCAGGGTGGTGATGCCTTCACGCTTGGCGTTCTCGGCCAGAAAGGCCAGGCCTTCGCCAGCAGCCGCTTCAGCCTTGGCTGCCGCTTCGGCTTGCATGATTTCGCGGATGACCTTGAAGCTGGCGGACATTTCTTCCTGACCCACACGGCTTGGCTTACCGGCGAATGCGTCGGTCAGACCAGCCAGGATCGCGTCCAGGCTAACGCCCGGTGGCGGATTATCACGCAGTTGGTCGCCCAGCTGACGGCCAATACCGTAGCTGACGCGGGTTTCGTCGGTGGACAGATTTACTTCGGACATGACACTGCTCCGCTGTGCGGACGGCCCTGGAACTTGCCGTGCGTGCACAGCGCGTCCCGGAGCGCCCGGAACCAAAAGGGCCAGCAGACTAGCACAGTTGCCACGGTGTTGATCAGGGACGTCAGCCCTGTCGCGAAGAACCAAGGTCGATCGGCACCTTCAGGTGTTCTTCGACGTCACCCAGCCCGCACATCTCGTCATGGACCAAGGTGTGCACGAGGTTGAAATTCAACTTGGGAAAGGAATGCAGCACTTCACGCGCATGCTCGACCGAACGCAGGTGAAACATCTGCCCGCGAGCATCGCTCAATGGATACGCCGCGCCATGCATCCGCGCTTCCAGCAGGTAGATACCGCCTTCCATGGAGATCAGGTTCAGCTCATCGACCTTCCCGGCGACAGCATAGGCATTCAACTCTTGCAGGTTCATGAACGCACCTCACGCATTGGCGAGCCAAGACATCTACAGGGATATGCCTCGGCGCGTCAAAGCACAAGCCACAAACGATGCCGCCCGTCTGTTTGGGCAAAATCCCCTGTGGCGAACGAGCTTGCTCGCCGCAGGGGGCATGCCTGGTGTCAGTGCTTGGTCAGCTTATCCAGATAACCCATGGCAAACGCCGACACCACGAACGTCATGTGAATGATCACGTACCACTTCAAATGCTCGGGATCGACGTTTTTGGCGTCCATGAAAATCCGCAGCAAGTGGATGGAGGAAATGGCCACGATGGACGCCGCCACCTTCATCTTCAATGAAGACGAATCCATGGTGCCCAGCCAATTGAGCTTTTCCTTGTGTTCGTCGATATCCAGCTGGGAAACGAAGTTCTCGTAGCCGGAAATCATCACCATCACCAGCAGACCGCCCACCAGTGCCATGTCGATCAGCGACAGCAGCACCAGAATCAGGTCCGACTCGGCCATCGAAAAGACATTGGGAATGACGTGGAAGACTTCCTGGAAAAATTTCAGTGCCAGCGCCAACAATCCCAGGGACAGACCGAAGTAGATCGGTGCCAGCAGCCAGCGGGATGCATACATTGCATTTTCGATAAAGCGTTCCATTGAATCTCACACGTGGTCTGAAATGGCCGCGAGTATAACAGTCGCCTGTGTATGCCCAAAAGCCGCCAGAAACCGTTGAGAAATCCGCCACCTGCGCGTATGTGTCAAATTTTTTCTGCTAGTGTCCAAACTATTGACAGCCGCGTGATATCGGACAGGAAGAGTGGAAATGGATGTGCGACTAACGTTAACGAGTGCTGGAGTTTGCCTGGCCCTGTTGCTGGGCGCCTGCTCACCCGGCGAAGAGAAACGCCAGGTCAGCCTCGAGGAAAAGACCGCGCAGTTCGAAAAATCCCTGGACGCCATCACCGACCCTAAACTCAAGGATGCCGTGGCTGAACTGGGCGGCTCGCTGTTGCTGCTGGAACGCGCGCAGCTCAAGCTGGACAGCAAACCCGTGGAAACCGAGTACGGCGACGACGCCCTCGCCGTACTCAAGCACTACCCCACGCCCCAGGCCCTGGTCGATACCTATATCAACGGCCTGTTCGTGCTGCGCAAAGACTCCAGCTCCGACTACCTGATCGACCTGCAACCGGTGTTCCCCTTCAATTTCAACATTCCCGCCGCGTTCCTGTTTCCCCATGGCCTGGAATGGCAGTCGGTCACCCTGAACAACAAACGCGTCATCGCTTTCCAGCCGGAATGGTCGGAAACCGATCCGGGCATTCAATTGAGCCCGTCGAGCTCCAACCTGACCAGCCCCGATGACCTGACCGTGACCTACCCGTTCATCGAAGGCCTGGACATCGACCACAAGAACCAGCCACAACCGGTGAGTCTGCAAGGCAAGCTGGAAGTCATTGCACCGCGCCGGCTCTACAGCTTCGACTTGACGAAAAAGGACGTTGGCCAGACTCGCACCAACGACAACCTCAGCGTCACCTTGCTCAAGCTGACCCACAACTACGCCGAAATTGAGTTCAACAACAACGCACCGCTTGCACCCGAGATTGGCGAAACCCCACTGAACCCGCTGATCGTCCAGGCCAGGGACGCCACCGGGCAATTTCTCACGCGCTCGGGGTCAATCAACGAAACCGCCTCGCAAATCGCCTTCTACCAACAACAGCTGGCAAAAATGCAGCAGCAGAAAACATGGACCGACGCGTTCGGCAAACAACTCGACGAAGAACAGCGCGCCTTTGAAAAGCAACAAACCCACCATTACTCGAAGGTGTACTTCAACGGGCCGATCGAAACCCTCGAAGTCAGCCTGCTGGATTTTTCCGGAGCCACCGTAACGCGCAAGGACCTGAACCTGCCGGTGCGTCGCTTCGACCGCCACACCACGGAGAAAACCATCCAGCCACTGAGCTTTCCTGTGGTGGTGTATGACGACCAGGCGTCGACCTGGCTCAAAGGCGCCGCATTGACGGAGGAACAACTGAAAAAAGGGGTCAACATCAGTCAATCGGTCGATGACCCCAGCGCAGCAAGGGTCGAATTCAGTCACCTCAAAAGCTTCAATGACGAACTGCTCGGCTCGTCCTTCAACCCCGGCGACAGCCCCGTCAGTTTCTTCACCGAGGACAGTCGCGGCAAACGCGACGAGCCCATCGAACTACCCGCAGAGGCCTACCAGGTCGATCCACTGCGCGGCACCATCACCTATGACCTGAACCTGTTTCCGGAAACACCGGCTTACGTGGTGGGCTCCATGCCGCTGTTCCTGGCCACGGTCGAGAAAAAGCCCCTCGACGCCCATCAGCTGCCCAAGGGGCTTGAGCTAAAGGGCAATGCACTGGTAGTGGATCTGAAAGTGTTTCCCGATCAGGACTGGCGTTTTTTCGCCAAGGATGACAGCGGCAACTACCTGAAGGAAATTCTGGCGGTCAACCATGATGCGAGTGCAGAAGGCCCCGGATTATTTGCCGTGCATTACTTCTACGGGCAACCCACGCAGTTGGAAACCTATCAGCGAACTGACCTCACCACCGTGCAATACGGTTTCGAGGTCAAGCTCGACAAGGCCGACACGTCCCATCTGGTCCAATAGCGCTTAATGCTCGGGCCGGAACTCGAAGCCACCGACGCTACGGCAACGACCACCGTTGATTTCCCGCAACTGGGCTTGCAGATGCAGGCACCAGATCTGCGGGTCATCGGCCAGTTCATAACCGTGCAAGGTCAGGCTTTCAACGATGGTGTCGAGTATCGACTCAGCGACAAAAGGTCCATGAAACGGACCTTGAGCCTTGATGGCTGAAGGTTGTTCGCCCGCCATTCCGGCGGCGAAGAGTAAGGTCCACATGCCCGTATCGCCCGCCAACGGTTTGATGGCGCATTCGATACGGGTCACAAGGCCCAGGCATTGACGGGTGAGGCAGAGGTTGCGCGACATGGCGGCGACCCTCGTTAGATCCGGTATTCAGCCCCCACGCGAAGGCTGTCTCGATCCAGTGATTACTGTCGATATCCTTGAGCAGAGAATAGAAGAAAAGTCTGACTAGCACGTCAGGCAAGTCCAGAAGGCGCCGAATGGTCATTGTGTGAATATTGACGCCAGAGTGATGGCACTTTGGGATACACACAAACAAATGTGGGAGCGAGCCTGCTCGCGATAACAGACTGACAATCAACAAACATGCTGAATGTTAATCCGTCATCGCGAGCAGGCTCGCTCCCACAGTGGAGCGGTTTAATCCCTGGATTGTTTTGTATCAGGCCGGTTTGGCTTCGACCAGTGCCTCCTGCGCCGCCTCTTTCTCGGCTTCCTTCAGATCGTCTTCGCTGATCATTTCCGCGATGACCCGCAAGCGCTCAACCACCCGCGCGTTGACACTGCCTTCGGGAAACTCGCCATTCTCATCCGGCTCACCCGCCGGCTCGCCCACCAGCAAGCTCAAGGCCTCGTCCGCCTGGCGCACCGCGTAGACATGGAACAGCCCTGCGCGCACCGCAGTCAGCACTTTTTCGTCGAGCATCAGCGTCGCGACGTTGGCATGGGGAATGATTGCCCCTTGCTCGCCGGTCAGCCCACGGGCTTCGCAGAGACGGAAGAACCCTTCGATCTTCTCGTTGACCCCACCCACCGCCTGCACTTCACCGAACTGGTTGATCGAACCGGTGATTGCAAAACACTGCTTGAGCGGGGTTTTCGACAATGCCGAGATCAGCGTGCACGCCTCGCCCAGCGACGCACTGTCGCCATCGACATAACCGTAGGATTGTTCCAGCGCAATGCTCGCGGAAATCGCCAACGGGAATTCCTGGGCATAACGACTGCCCAGATAGCCGGTGAGGATCATCACGCCTTTGGAGTGAATCGGCTGACCCAGGTTGACCTCACGTTCGATATCGACGATACCGCTGCCGCCCGGATACACCGTGGCAGAAATCCGCGCCGGCACACCGAAGGCCGAATCGCCGACTTCCAGCACCGTCAAGCCGTTGCACTTGCCGACGGCCGCGCCATCGGTGTCGATCAGGATGATCCCGGCGAGCATGTCGTCGAGAATCCGCGCTGACACACGCCCGGTCCGGGTGGCCTTGGCCTTGAGCGCCCGCTCGATGTGGCCGGCATCGGTCATTTCATCACTCGCCAGATGACGAATGAAATCCGCCTCGCTGACCAGTTGGAACAGATCGCCAATGCGTGCCGACAAACGCCCCTGATGCTCGGCCAGGCGAGCACTGTAAGTCGCCAGTCGCGCCACCGCATCGGCGGTCAACGGCGCCATGCCTTCTTCCGAAGTACGGGTTTTGAGCAACTGGGCGAACTGCTCCAGGCTCTCGTCGACCATCGGGATATCTTCATCGAAATCCACCAGGACGCGGAACATCTCCTGGAAGTCCGGATCGAGGTCCTGCAGCGTGTAGTAGAGCGAACGGGCTCCGATGATCACGACCTTGACCTGTAATGGGATGTTTTGCGGGGTCAGGGTCACAGTGGCCAGGCGCCCCAGTTCTCCGAGCGGTGATTCCATTTTCAGCTTGCGCGATTGCAGGGCGCGCTTCAGCGCGTCCCACACGAACGGCTCACTGAGCATTTTTTCCGCTTCCAGGATCAGGAAACCGCCGTTGGCCCGATGCAACGCCCCCGGCCGCAACTGGCGATAGGTGGTGTACAGCGCGCCTTGATCGGTGCTGTATTCGATCCGGCCAAACAGGTTTTCGTAAGTCGGGTGCGGCTCAAACACCACGGGCGCACCACCGCTGGAGGCATGACCGACCACCAGGCTCGGCGCGTACTGTTCTTCCAGCAGTTTGCGGGCGACGGCGTCAGTCTTGCTGTCGTCCACCAGTTGCTCGACCACGGTCTTGAGCAGGTACACCTGCATGGCTTGCAGGTAACCGCACACGGCGGCGTTCTCTGCGTACTTTTCCGACAATGGCGAAAGCAACGGCTGCAAGGCCAGGGTGATGGTTTCTTCGTTGAGGTGGCGCAGCTGATTGCTCGACTCGCGCTTCCATTGCGGCAGGCTGGCCAGTTCTTCGTTCAGACGCTCTTCCAGAGCGGAAATGTCGTCATGGAAGCGTTCACGCTCGGCTTCCGGCAACTGGGCGAACTCCGCCTCGTCCAGCGCCTTGCCCTCGGCCATCGGGGTGAAGGCGATGTTGCTGCTGTCTCGGTAGAGCGCGACATCCTTCTCCAGGGCCAGACGCTCGATGATATCCAGCGCCTTGTCGTAGCGCTGGTTGAAGGCGCGGTCGATGGCACTTTTCTTTTGTTGATAGGACGGGTGCTCGAACACTGCTGGAAAGGTGGCCAGCAGGTTGTCGATCAAGCCGTTGATGTCGCCGATGAAGGCGCCGGCGGTGCCCGACGGCAATTCCAGTGCGCGGGGCTCGCGCGGCTCATCGAAATTATTGACGTAGACCCAGTCCGCCGGGGTCTGCTGGCGTTTGGCTTCGGCCTTCAGGTAGCGTTTGACGAACGAAAACCGGCCGGTGCCGGGCTCACCCATGACGAACACGTTGTAACCGGGGCGTGGCATGGCCACACCGAACTGCAAGGCTTCGACCGCACGTTCCTGGCCAAGCACACCGCGGAAGGGCTCCAGATCATTAGTGGTAGAGAAGCTGAACTGTTCAGCGGAAAACGGACGGGTCAGCGCTTCAGGCGCTAGACGCAAGCTGGCAGCAACAGGATCAGGCATCGGGCTTCCTTACATCAGGCGGGGCAGATAGCGGCATTCTGGCGCTGCCCATGCCCGACTGGCAAGGAGCGCCTTACCCAAAGCATAGAGAAGTCGAAACCCCGGTACAGAGCCGCGCCAATTCACTGTTTTCAACGAATGTTTTGCAAAAAATCACGGAACCGCTTGATCGTGCCTAAACTCCAAACTGCGCGGCTGGACTAATAACCGGCCCAACTGGCGCCGGAACGGGCCAAACCCCCTTTTCCATTGGTACGCATCTAAAAGAGAACAAAGCTATGAAACGGATTCTTCTCGGTACTCTCTTCACCGTTGCATCCCTCAACGCCATGGCTCAGGCGCCAGGCGGTCCGGATTGCGGTTGGGGCAACATGCTGTTCGAAGGTCAGCGTGGTACTCCGGCTCACTTCCTGGCATCCACCACCAACGGCACTTCCGGCAACGCAACCTTCGGCATGACTTCCGGTACCAACGGTTGCGCGACCAACGCGGCGCTGACCTATGGCGGCAAATCATGGTTCGCCATGAATGGCATGATGAATGAGCTGTCCGAAGACATGGCTAAAGGTCAGGGCGAAGCGCTGACTACTTACGCCGTGGTACTGGGCGTGGCGCCGGAAGACCGTGCGCACTTCGCCGCCGTCACTCACGAGCACTTCCAACAAATCTTCAGCAAAGCTGACGTGACCGCTGAAGATGTGCATACCAACACGCTGGCCGTTCTGAAAAACGACCCTCGCCTGGCCAAGTACGCCACCCAGGCTTAAGCTCGACGCCACCCCGCTTCTTCAGGGAAGCGGGTTTTGTTTTTTGGACCTGCCCCTCTTTGGGTCTTTGTTTTTTTTCGAATTAAGTTGCCACTTATGCTCAAACGCCTTGCCTGGCTGGCGCTCAGTATCTGCGCCCCGCTGTCCGCCGCGCCTCACATCGATCCACAACGTTTGCAGCAACTGGCCAACGACCCTTTCTGGATTTCCCTGGGTCATTACGAAACCGCCAAGCTCGGCGGCTGGCGCAGCTACGTCAGTGACAAAAAATTCTTCCTCGCCGCCGATGGCAATGAACACCCTGATCACGAACTGGCGGCCACCGTGCAAGCGCTATATGCCCCGACCAGTGCAGGCGAACAGCATGCCCAATGCGTTTACCCGGCCCGCACCCGCTGGCTGAAAGCGCAGCTCAACCTGACGGACCTGCCGACCGTGGACTGCGCTGAATTCAAGCAGTGGTTCAAGGATGTTTCGCCCCACAGCGCGGTGATGATTTTTCCGGCGGCTTACCTGAACAGCCCCTCCTCGATGTTCGGCCACACCCTGTTGCGCATCGATCAGGCTGACGTACAGACCGACAAGACCTCGCTGCTCAGCTACGCGATCAACTTCGGCGCCTACATCGAAGGCTCGGATAACAGCATCCTCTATGCCTGGAAAGGCCTGATGGGCGGGTATCCGGGCCTCTTTGCGCTGGTGCCGTACCAGGAAAAACTCTCGGAATACCGCAGCCTGGAAAACCGTGACCTGTGGGAATACCGGCTGAACCTGACCCAGGCAGAAACGGCGCGCATGGTCGAGCACGTCTGGGAACTGAAACAGATCAAGTTCGACTATTTTTTCTTCGACGAAAACTGTTCCTATCGCCTGCTGGAGCTGCTGCAAGTGGCTCGCCCGAGCCTGCGCCTGACCGAACAATTCCCCCTGACGGCCATTCCCACCGACACTGTCAAAGCGGTGAAAGAGGCCGGGCTGGTGGAGTCCATTCAATATCGGCCGTCGCGTGAACGGGAACTGCTGAGCCGCGCCGAACCGCTGACCGCCGAAGAACAACAGTGGGTGCTGAAGGTCAGCGCCGACCAGAAACAATTGCAGGCCCCGGCATTCAAGGCACAGCCCCGCGACCGCCAGGCGTTGATCATCGACGCCGCTTATCGACTGGAGCGCTACCGGGCCAATGGACAGGAACGCGATCCCGCACGGGCCCAGCGCAGCTTCGAACTGCTGCGGGCGATCAATCAGAACCCGGCACCGGAGCTGGACATCCCGCAACCCAGCCTGCCGGAGGACGGTCACGAATCCCGCACCTGGCAGGCCGGTCTCGGCACCCGGGGCGACAAGGCGTTTGGTGAATACGGCCTGCGCATGGCCTATCACGACCTCAACGACAACGCCGAAAGTTTCCCCCTCGGCGCGCAGATCGAAATCCTCCAGCTCAAATTGCGCCAGTACGAAGGCAATGACTGGCAGTTACAGCAACTGGATCTGGCGACCATCCGCTCCCTGACACCGCGCAATGAGTTGCTGCAACCGCTGTCGTGGCAGGTCACAGGCGGCCTGGAGCGGGTCCCGGGCAAACATGACGACGAAACCCTGGTCAGCCACGTCAACGGCGGCGGTGGTGGCACCTGGCAACTGGGCGACGACCTGCTGGGTTTTGCCTTGGGAACGGTACGGGTCGAACACAACAATGACTTCGCCGGTTTTATCGCCCCGGCGGCGGGTTTCAACACGGGCCTGCTGTGGAAAAATCCGCTGGGCAACTTCAGCCTGGAAGCCAAGGGCGATTACTTCACCAACGGCGAAGTGCGTCGTGGCCTGAGCCTGAACCAGCAGTGGGAACTGTCGCGCAACCTGGGCTTGCGCCTGAGCGCCCAGCGCGAATTCAGCCACCTGGCCACGCCCGAGAACGAAGTGATGCTTGAGGTGAAGTGGTATCACTACTAGCTCACAGGCAGCGCGCCACCCCGTTGTGGACGAGCGTGCGGCCCGGGCCCTTCAGTCGCCACAGGTCGCTCACAGACATTCCTCGAAACTAAAAGCCTGCAACCATGGCCCAAACCCTATATCGGGAGAAAACCATGAGTCGTGCCTTCGTCAATGAAGATAATGCCGCCGCGCAAGCCGATCAGCCGGTCGAACGGCAGGTCAGCGTGCAACCCAATTACGTCACCCCCTCAGGCCTGACCCAGTTGCAGGCGAAGGTTGCGGAGCTGCAAACCCTGCTGGGAGAACTGAACGCCCTGGGTGAGCTGGCCGACAAGCAGCGCGAAGCTGATCTTCAGCGCGACTTGAGGTATTTCAACCAGCGCCTGCAAAGCGCTCAAGTCGTCACCCCCGCCAGTTCGACGACGAAGGTGCAGATCGGCAGCCGCGTGACGTTCGCAGACGAGCACAGCCACGAACAAACCGTGCAATTGGTCGGTGAGGACCAGGCCGACGCGGCAGCCGGCCTTATCAACTGGAGTTCACCCCTGGGCCGGGCATTGCTCGGGGCACAACTGGGCGATGAGGTGCTGTGGCAACGCCCGGCCGGCGATCAACTGATCGAGATCATCCGCATTCAACCGGCTTAAACCACACCTTGGGCGAGCATGGCGTCGGCGACTTTGACGAAGCCGGCGATGTTCGCGCCTTTGACGTAGTTGACCTGGCCGTTCTCTTCCCCGTAATGCACGCACGCATGGTGAATCGACTGCATGATCGCGTGAAGCTTGCTGTCCACTTCACCACCGGTCCACAGCAGACGCATGGCGTTTTGTGACATCTCCAGCCCGCTCACCGCGACGCCACCGGCGTTCGACGCCTTGCCCGGCGCAAACAAGATGCCCGCTTCGATAAACAGGTCCACAGCCTCCAGGGTGGTTGGCATGTTCGCCCCTTCCGCCACACAGGTGCAGCCATTGCGCAGCAGCGCACGGGCCGCCTCGGCATCCAGTTCATTTTGCGTGGCGCATGGCAGCGCGATGTCGCAGCTCAGCCCCCAAGGGTGCTGGCCGGCGAGGAACTCCAGGCCAAAACGGCCGGCCAATTCGCTGATGCGTCCACGCTGGACGTTTTTCAGTTCAAGCACCGCTTGCCATTGCGCCTCGGTCAAACCGCTTTCGCAATACAGCGTGCCTTCGGAATCGGACAGCGAAATCACCTTGCCACCCAGATCCATGACCTTGCGCGCAGCGTACTGCGCGACGTTGCCCGAGCCCGAAATCGCCACGCGTTTGCCTTCAACGGTTTGACCGCGACGCTTGAGCATTTCTTCGGCGAAGTACACGCAACCGAAACCGGTGGCCTCGGGGCGAATCAGGCTGCCGCCGTAGCTTGGCCCCTTGCCGGTCAACACGCTGGTGAACTGGTTGCTCAGGCGTTTGTACTGGCCGAACAGGAAACCGATCTCGCGGGCACCGACGCCGATATCACCGGCCGGCACATCAACGTCGGCACCAATGTGGCGGTACAGCTCGCTCATGAAGGCCTGGCAGAAGCGCATGACCTCCGCGTCGCTCTTGCCTTTAGGGTCGAAGTCCGAGCCCCCCTTGCCACCGCCCATGGGCAACGACGTCAACGAGTTCTTGAAGGTCTGCTCGAACGCCAGGAACTTCAACACCCCGAGATTCACCGAAGGGTGGAAACGCAAGCCGCCCTTGTACGGGCCGATGGCGCTGTTCATCTGGATACGGAAACCGCGATTGACCTGGACCTTGCCCTGATCATCGACCCAGGAAACCCGAAAGACGATCGCGCGCTCCGGCTCGCACATGCGCTCCAGGATGCCGGAAGTCAGATAGTGCGGATTGGCTTCGAGAAAGGGCCACAAACTGCGCAGGACTTCTTCGACGGCCTGGTGGAATTCAGGCTGATCCGGGTCGCGTTTTTTCAGGCGGGCAAGGAAGGATTCGACGGATTCGATCATGGAAAAGTCTCGGCAAATTTTTTGTCGTAGGAAGCGTTTGGGCCGGACTTTAACAAACGACTCGTGCACAGGAACAGCGCAAAATGTCGCATTTGTGAAATTAAATGGTGCGCAGGATATAAATAAGACTGATTTTTGAGCTTATTTTGCACCTGAATGGGGAGACAAGATCCAGATCATGCACCAACAGCTACACCGCTATCGCTGGCAGGCCAGCTCCCACAGAGGACGGCGGTGGAACACTGATCCCGGACATCCCAAAAAACACTGTGGGAGCTAGCCTGCTAGCGATGAATTCGCCTCGGCACTCCTGAAAAAAACCCCAGGCAAAAAAAACGGAGCCCGAAGGCTCCGCTTTTTCATGCCACCGACCCGAATCAGGCCAGCTTCTTGTGCCGTACCCGATGCGGCTGGGCAGCGGCTTCGCCGAGGCGTTTTTTGCGATCGGCTTCGTACTCGGTGTAGTTGCCTTCGAAGAACACCGCTTGCGAATCGTCTTCGTACGCCAGGATGTGAGTGGCGACACGGTCAAGGAACCACCGATCGTGAGAGATCACAATGGCAGCGCCCGGGAAGTCCAGCAGGGCTTCTTCCAGGGAACGCAGGGTTTCAACGTCGAGGTCGTTGGACGGTTCGTCGAGCAGCAGGACGTTGCCGCCCTCTTTCAGGGTCAGGGCCAGGTGCAAGCGACCGCGCTCACCACCGGACAGGTCCTTGACGAACTTCTGCTGATCGCCGCCCTTGAAGTTGAAGCGACCGACGTAGGTACGCGACGGGATCTCGTAGTTGCCGATGCGGATCTGGTCGGAGCCATCGGAAATCTGCTGGAACACGGTCTTGCTGCCGTCCAGGTCTTCGCGGCTCTGATCGACGCACGCCAGTTGCACGGTTTCACCGACTTCGATGGTGCCCGAGTCCGGCGTTTCCTTGCCCATCAGCATGCGGAACAGGGTCGATTTACCGGCACCGTTACCGCCGATCACACCGACGATGGCGCCTTTAGGCATGGAGAACGACAGGTTGTCGATCAGCACGCGATCGCCGTAGCCCTTGGTGACGTTCTTGAACTCGATGACCTTGTCGCCCAGGCGCGGACCGGCCGGGATGTAGATCTCGTTGGTTTCGCTGCGCTTCTGGAATTCCTGCGATTGCATTTCCTCGAAGCGTTGCAGACGAGCCTTGGATTTGGACTGGCGGGCCTTGGCGCCTTTGCGCACCCACTCCAGTTCTTCCTTCATGGCCTTTTCATGGGCCGACTGCTGCTTGGATTCCTGGGCCAGACGATCGGACTTGGCTTCCAGCCAGCCCGAATAGTTGCCCTCGTAAGGAATGCCCGCGCCACGGTCGAGCTCGAGGATCCAGCCAGCCACGTTGTCCAGGAAGTAACGGTCGTGCGTGATCGCTACCACGGTGCCCGGGAAGTCGTGCAGGAAGTGCTCCAGCCAGGCGACGGAATCGGCGTCCAGGTGGTTAGTCGGTTCGTCGAGCAACAGCATGTCGGGGGCGGACAGCAGCAGGCGGCACAGGGCCACACGACGCTTTTCACCACCGGACAGGTGTTCGACTTTGGCGTCCCAGGCCGGCAGACGCAGTGCATCGGCGGCGACTTCCAGTTGGCGTTCCAGGTTGTGACCGTCGCTGGCCTGCAGGATCGCTTCGAGCTTGGCCTGTTCGGCAGCCAGTTTGTCGAAGTCGGCATCCGGATCGGCATAGGCGGCGTAGACCTCGTCCAGGCGCGCTTGCGCGTCCTTGATCACGCTGACGGCTTCCTCGACCACTTCACGCACGGTCTTGGTCGGATCCAGTTGCGGCTCTTGCGGCAGGTAGCCGATGTTGAGGTCCGGCATCGGACGGGCTTCGCCGTCGAACTCGGTGTCGACGCCCGCCATGATTTTCAGCAGCGTGGATTTACCCGAACCGTTGAGGCCGAGCACGCCGATCTTGGCGCCTGGGAAGAAGGACAATGAGATGTTTTTCAGGATTTCCCGCTTCGGCGGCACAACTTTGCCCAGCCGATGCATGGTGAATACGTATTGAGCCATGGAGAACCTAGGGTCAGTGACAGATGAATGATCAGGGCTCAGGCGATGCCTGGCCAGGCCGTGCGCGTCGCCCGATTGAAAGCGTTCAAGGTGGTGCGCGCTGAAAAAGCCCTGGGAGCTGGAACGCTCCCGCGTAACCGGCAAAGCTACCTGAATGACAGATGGCCGTCCAGCCGAGCGGGACTGGCACTTTGCCACAACTCAAGGCATGCTAGCCGCCCTTCGGGCGTCCGGCTTATAGTGCACGTCGCGCCAGTCAAGCCAAACCGCAGGATCAAAGTTTGTCCAACGTCCCTTCGCCCCTGACCACCAGCGCACCGATAACGGCGCCCGGCTCTCCCCTGCGCGGAACGCTCATAGGCGCGTTGGCGACGCTTGTACTCTTGCTGCTCGCGTTGCTGTTCTGGCAGCTGCTGGATCAGTTGCGCGAAACACAGAAAAACCAGCGTCAGTACACCATCGACTACACCGCTGATCTGGCCGCACAAGTCAGCCTGAACATGGCGCTCAACGCGCAGATCGCCCTTAACCTGCTACCGATCGTCGAACAACCGCAAAGTCCCGACGAACAGCAGGAGCTGCTGCGCAAACTGCAAAAGTCCTTGCCCGACCTGGTCAGCCTGGCATTGCTCAGCCCGTCCGGAGTCATCCTCAATGACAGCGCCGACAATAGCGAAGACGCCGATTTCCTGAGCGAACTGGTCCGTCGCAGCGGTGCCCAGCGTCACTACTTCAGCAATGCCATCGACGGCTCGGCGGTGCATCTGCTGTTGCATCAGGCCAGCGGTAGTACCCGCGGCTACTGGGCCTTGCGCCTGAAGCCGACGTTTCTTTCGTCACTGACCAATCTGACTGAAGTGACCGGCCGACCGCAGTGGCTGGTGGAAAACCGCTTCAACCACCAGATCATCAGTCGCGATGAAGCCCTTCCCCTGGTCAATCCGGGCACGCTGACCCAGGACGATGTGGCCAACAGCGTGCTGACCGTGCCCTTGAGCAGCAGCGACTGGCAACTACGTGGATTGTTCGATCGGCAGCGTGTACTTGAAGAACTGCTGCCGGCCTTCATTGGCAAGTGCCTGCTGGGCCTGGCCTTTTCCATGCTGCCGTTTATCGTCCTGTTGAACATGCGCCGCCGACAGCGCCAGTTGCATGAAGGGCGTCGACGTTATCAGGAGATCTTCGAAGGCACCGGCGTCGCACTGTGCGTGCTCAACATATCCGGCCTTAAAAACGCCTTCGACAAGGCTCAATTGCAGAACACCGAACAACTGCAAGCGTGGCTGGCGGTCCCGCAGAGTCGCCGGCAATTGTTGCAGGAATTGCGCATAACCGAAGTCAATCAGGTTGCACTGCAACTGCTCAACGTCACGACCCCCGCTCAAGCCTGGAAGTTGCTGATCGACGGCAACCCGCTTGGGGACAGTGCCATCGGCAATCAGGTGCTCGAAGCGGTCCTCAACCAGCAAAAGCAGCTTGAACTGGAAATCAAACTGGAGAACGCCAGTGGTCGGGACCAGCATCTGTGGCTGGTGCTGCGCCTGCCGGAAGATCCCGAGGACTATAAAGCGGTGATCCTGAGCATCACCGACATCACCAGCCGTAAACTCATCGAGCTGTCTCTGCTGGAGCGCGAAGGATTCTGGTCCGACGTGGTGCGAACCGTGCCCGATCACTTGTATGTGCAGGACGTGATCAGCCAACGAATGATCTTCAGCAACCACCATCTGGGCCAGACGCTGGGATACAACCGCACCGAACTGCAACAGATGGGCGAGTATTTCTGGGAAATCCTGCTGCACCCCGAAGACGCCGACTTCTATCACCGTTCGCGCCAGGCCCAGAGGCAAGCCGGTTATCGGCAATTGATGCAGTGTCAGTTGCGCTTTCGTCACCACAACGGCGGATGGCGGCGCTTCGAGATTCGCGAGCAGGCTCTGGCAAGGGACAAGCACGACCAGGTCACGCGGATTATCGGCGTGGCCAAGGACATCACCGACCAGATCGAAGCCAGTGAATCGCTGCGCGACAGCGAACAGCGCTACCGGATGCTCGCTGAAAGCATCAGCGACGTGATTTTCTCCACCGATAGCCGATTGGCACTCAACTACGTCAGCCCGTCGGTGCTATCGGTGCTGGGCTACGAAGTCGAGTGGATTTTCAACAATGGCTGGCAATCGACCATTGCCAACCCGCAGCAGTTGACCAGCATATTCCACCTCATGGACCGGGTCAGCAAAGCGCTGGATAAACCCGATCAACTGGCATTGTTGCGCAGCCAGGTGCAGACCCAATTGTTCCTGTTCGACTGCCTGCGGGCCGACGGGCGCAAGATTCCCATCGAGTTGCGACTGGTGCTGGTCTGGGATGAACACGGTGCGTTTGAAGGCGTGTTGGGGGTCGGTCGCGATATCAGCCAGCAACGCCGCGCCGAGAAAGACCTGCGCATGGCGGCGACGGTTTTTGAACACTCGACCTCGGCGATCCTGATCACCGACCCGGCCGGCTATATCGTCCAGGCCAACGAGGCGTTCAGCCGCGTCAGTGGTTATGCGGTGGAGCAAGTCCTCGACCAGTTGCCGAACATGCTGACCGTCGACGAGCAGCAGGAAGCCCATCTGCGTTATGTACTCAAGCAACTGAGCCAGCACAGCACCTGGGAAGGCGAAGTCTGGCTCAAGCGCCGCAATGGTGAGCACTATCCGGCCTGGGTCGGCATCACCGCCGTTCTGGATGATGAGGGCGATCTGGCCAGTTACGTGTGCTTCTTCACCGACATCAGCGAGCGCAAGGCCAGCGAACAGCGGATTCACCGCCTCGCCTATTACGACGCCCTGACGCACCTGCCCAACCGCACATTGTTCCAGGACCGTCTGCACACCGCATTGCAAGCGGCGGAACGGCAAAAGTCCTGGGTGGTGCTGATGTTCCTCGACCTGGACCGCTTCAAGCCGATCAACGACTCCCTGGGGCATGCCGCAGGCGATCGCATGCTCAAGGACATGGCCACGCGCCTGCTCGGCTGCGTCGACGATGACGACACCGTGGCGCGCATGGGTGGCGACGAGTTCACCTTGCTCCTGCAACCGCGAGCCAACCGCCAAATCGCCTTGAACCGGGCGATTCATGTGGCAGAGCAGATACTCGCCAGCCTGGTGAAACCCTTTGTGCTCGAAGGCCGCGAATTCTTCGTGACCGCCAGTATCGGCATCGCCCTCAGCCCGCAGGACGGTAACGAACTCAGCCAGTTGATGAAGAACGCCGACACCGCGATGTACCACGCCAAGGAACGAGGCAAGAACAACTTCCAGTTCTACCAGGCGGACATGAACGCCACTGCCCTGGAGCGTCTGGAGCTGGAAAGCGACTTGCGCCACGCCCTGGAGCAAAACGAATTCGTGCTGTATTACCAACCGCAATTTAGTGGCGACGGCAAACGCTTGACCGGCACCGAAGCCCTGCTGCGCTGGCGCCATCCACGACGTGGCCTGGTGCCGCCGGGGGACTTCATTCCGGTGCTCGAAGAACTCGGCCTGGTGGTGGATGTCGGCGACTGGGTGATCAGCGAGGCTTGTCGCCAGCTGAAAAACTGGCACCAGACCAAGGTGCGCGTGCCGAAGGTCTCGGTGAACATTTCCGCCCGGCAGTTCTCGGATGGTCAGCTCGGTACGCGGATCGCCACCATTCTCAAGGAAACCGGCCTGCCGCCGGCCTGCCTGGAACTGGAGTTGACCGAGAGTATCCTGATGCGCGAAGTCTGCGAGGCGATGCAGATCCTCGACGGCCTGAAGAACCTCGGCCTGAGCATTGCGGTCGACGACTTCGGCACCGGGTATTCATCGCTCAACTACCTCAAGCAGTTCCCGATCGACGTACTGAAAATCGACCGAACCTTCGTCGACGGCCTGCCCTCGGGTGAACAGGATGCACAAATTGCCCGCGCGATCATCGCCATGGCCCACAGTCTCAACCTGGCAGTGATCGCCGAGGGCGTGGAAACCCAGGAACAGCTGGACTTCCTGCGCGAACACGGTTGCGATGAGGTTCAAGGCTACCTGTTCGGCCGCCCGATGCCGGCCAACAAGTTTGCAGCGCAGTTCAGCAATGATGCCCTCTTCATGTTTGATTGATTGGAGCCCAACGCTCCAATCAATCAAACATGAAGACCGGTTGCGAGCTGCAAGCTGCAAGCTAAAAGCTGCGAGCTGCGAGCTGCGAGCAAGGGCGAATCGGCTTTTACTTGCAGCTTGAAGCCCGCTTATCCACAACCTGACTGTGTTTCATATCCCTTCTAAAAGCGGTTGGGTTAGAATGCCCCCCTTTTCCGCCCCCGATCCTTGAGGACCGCCATGTTCAGCCGTGATTTGACTATTGCCAAGTACGACGCCGATCTCTTTGCCGCCATGGAGCAAGAAGCTCAGCGCCAGGAAGAGCACATTGAGCTGATCGCTTCGGAAAACTACACCAGCCCTGCGGTGATGGAAGCTCAAGGCTCGGTACTGACCAACAAGTACGCCGAAGGCTACCCGGGCAAGCGCTACTACGGTGGCTGCGAGTACGTCGACGTGGTCGAGCAACTGGCCATCGACCGTGCAAAAGAGCTGTTCGGCGCCGATTACGCCAACGTCCAGCCACACGCTGGCTCCCAGGCCAACAGCGCCGTTTACCTGGCCCTGCTGTCGGCTGGCGACACCATCCTGGGCATGAGCCTGGCCCACGGTGGTCACCTGACCCACGGTGCCAGCGTTTCGTCCTCCGGCAAGCTGTACAACGCCATCCAGTACGGCATCGATGCCAACGGCCTGATCGACTACGACGAAGTCGAGCGCCTGGCGGTTGAGCACAAGCCGAAAATGATCGTGGCCGGTTTCTCTGCCTACTCGCAGATCCTGGACTTCCCGCGTTTCCGCGCAATCGCCGACAAGGTGGGCGCCTACCTGTTCGTCGACATGGCCCACGTGGCCGGTCTGGTCGCCGCTGGCGTCTACCCGAACCCGGTTCCTTTCGCTGACGTCGTGACCACCACCACCCACAAGACCCTGCGCGGTCCACGTGGCGGCCTGATCCTGGCTCGCGCCAACGCCGACATCGAGAAAAAGCTGAACTCCGCCGTGTTCCCTGGCGCCCAGGGTGGCCCGCTGGAGCACGTGATCGCAGCCAAGGCGATCTGCTTCAAGGAAGCGCTGCAGCCTGAGTTCAAGGCTTACCAGCAACAAGTGGTGAAAAACGCCAAGGCCATGGCCGGTGTGTTCATCGAGCGTGGTTTCGACGTTGTATCGGGCGGTACCGAAAACCACCTGTTCCTGTTGTCGCTGATCAAGCAGGAAATCTCCGGTAAAGACGCTGATGCCGCGCTGGGCAAGGCGTTCATCACCGTGAACAAGAACTCCGTGCCAAACGATCCGCGCTCCCCGTTCGTCACCTCCGGCCTGCGCTTCGGCACTCCGGCCGTGACCACTCGCGGCTTCAAGGAAGCAGAGTGCAAGGAACTGGCCGGCTGGATCTGCGACATCCTGGCTGACCTGAACAACGAAGCGGTGATCGACGCCGTTCGTGAGAAAGTCAAAGCCATCTGCAAGAAGCTGCCGGTATACGGTGCTTGATAAGCCCCGCTAGACCGCAGTAAAAGAACCGGCCAGAGATGGCCGGTTTTTTATTGCCAGAATAAAGACGAGCAACGCACACATTTAATAAAGCAACCCACAAGTCACTCTGGCCACCCACTCCAATACCGCCCCCGATTTAAATCCTTGCAACATACGCAATCCCAAAAATCAATAAAAACTACCTACTCTAAAACCCGTTCTACCCAACAAACTTAATAAACGGGTTACATCATGAATAGCAATATAGAAAAATCTTTCATCGCAACGTTGAGAATGTTTGACCATAAAGTAAACCTACTTGAAGAGCTCCATGGCAAACCCGCGCTGGCCACCATCAGACACTTCAGCGGTGGTTTCTTCACCGGAAAGCCGCAGACCCACGACCACTCCCAGCGACTTGGCATCCGACCAAACGAGCAGATCGGTGAGGTAGCGCCACTCACACTGCACTTCCGGCATACGGCCGATGGCTACATACTCTCGATAAAAAACACCGGTGAATATTACAATCAGATCATCAGTGAAAAAGCGCTGGATACTTTTGCCGCCATTGACTCGGACGCTGAAGACCCGACAGCCTTTACCCTTGTCAACCAACAAGGCCAACCTGTCACACTGGATAATCTACGCAACACTCACTCTGCAGTTTCACTCAAGATCAAAGACAAACACTATTTGGGCGGACTCAAACTAAATGGCTCGCCCTATGTTTATCTTGGCAAAACCGAAGAGCGCTCAAAGATAACTTTCATTCTGAGTATTCTTCAAAGAAAAGTACCTCAGACCCTGTCCTGAAATGCCCTTCAATATCAGAAAAAACACCCTCTGAAGCGACATCCCTGAAGGCGTCTGGACACTGATACACGATGTCACCTTGGCCGCACCCTGAAAAAATCGGCATCCATTGCCGATTTTTTCTGCCAACCGCTCAAAACCAGGGCATCGCGCGCAACTGGTAAGACCGGTAAAGCCAATCGCTCAATTTTCACTTGCGATCACCTGCATTCAGTGCCTAGACTGGCTCCGCACTGGACATACCGGTAAGACCACAATAATTAAGTACTGACGTCGATCGGCTTATGCGGGCGACGGCCAGGACACCGACCAGGATTCCTCCCATGCTCAGATGGTGCTCGCGTTCAATCTTCCTCCAAGTGGTTCTCGGACTGGTGCTCGGCATCGTCTGCGGGCTGGCCCTTCCTGAATACTCCGCTCAGCTCAAGCCCCTCGGTGACGGGTTTATCAAGCTGATCAAGATGCTCATTGGCCTGATCGTGTTTTGCGTGGTGGTCAGCGGTATCAGCGGTGCCGGCGACCTGAAGAAGGTCGGACGCATCGGCCTCAAATCAGTGATCTACTTTGAAGTGCTGACCACCATCGCTCTGGTAATCGGCCTCGTGTTCGCTTTCAGCACCGGCATCGGCAGCGGCGCGAACATCCATCTGGATCAGCTTTCCGCTGCCGACATGGGTGACATCGCCCAGCGCGGCCAGCACATGCATACCACCACGCAGTTCTTGATGGACCTGATTCCGACCTCGGTGATCGGGGCCTTTGCAGACAACAACATTCTGCAAGTCCTGCTGTTTTCGGTGCTGTTCGGCAGTGCATTGAATCTGGTGGGCGAAGCGGCGTCGGGTATTTCGCGGCTGATCAATGAACTCAGCCACGTGATCTTTCGCATCATGGGCATGATCGTGCGCCTGGCGCCGATTGGCGTGTTCGGCGCCATTGCCTTCACCACCAGCAAATATGGCCTCGATTCGCTGCAACACCTGGGCAGCCTGGTCGGTTTGTTTTACCTGACCTGCACCGCTTTCGTGGCGTTGATTCTTGGCCTGGTGATGCGCTTGTCCGGCCTGAGAATGTGGCCGCTGCTCAAATATCTGCGCGAGGAACTGCTGATCGTCATGGGCACCGCTTCGTCAGACGCCGTACTCCCGCAAATCATGCGCAAGCTTGAGCACCTGGGCATTGGCAGTTCGACCGTCGGGCTGGTGATTCCTACCGGTTATTCATTCAATCTCGACGGTTTCTCGATCTACCTGACCCTGGCCATCGTGTTCATCGCCAACGCCACCGGCACACCGCTGGCCATGACCGACCTGCTGACCATTCTGCTGGTGTCGTTGATCACGTCCAAGGGCGCGCACGGCATCCCAGGTTCGGCACTGGTCATTCTGGCGGCCACCCTGACGGCTATTCCGGCCATACCGGTGGTGGGCCTGGTCCTGGTGCTGGCGGTGGACTGGTTCATGGGCATCGGCCGGGCGCTGACCAACCTGATTGGCAACTGCGTGGCGACCGTGGCCATTGCCCGCTGGGAAAAAGACATCGATGTGCAACGGGCGAACAAGGTACTTTCCGGTCAGGTGGGTTATACCTTCCAGCCGCGAAAACCGGCCGCTTCGGCGCATCAGCAGGAATTCTGAATCAACGGCGTGCCGCTCCAGCTGGCCGGCACGCCCCTACTACTTTCGATGCTCAGGGAGCGAACAGTGATTACCTCGTCGACCGTTGTAAATTCAGTCGTGGAAAAACTTCGGGCCGCGCTGGCCCGGGGTCAATGGCGCTCCGGCGAAATGCTGCCGGGGCAACGTGAACTGGCCGAACAACTGGGCATCAGTCGTCCGAGCCTGCGTGAGGCGGTCATCGTCCTGGAAACCCTTGGCCTGGTGCGTTCCATGCCAGGCAAAGGCGTGGTGGTGCTGGAGGCCAATCCCGGCGACAGCCAGAGCTATGACAACGCGGTGTCGGCGGCAAGCCTGGAAGACGTGCTGCAACTGCGCTACACCCTTGAACCGTTCATCGTAGGCCTCGTGGCGCAATCGATCAGCAGCAAGGAAGTCGGGCAATTGCGCCTGACCCTGATGGACATGCGCGAAGCTCTGGAAGCCAACGACAGCGAGGCCGGGGTCAACGCCTACATCGCGTTCCACGAAGAGCTCTTCACGCTGACGTCCAACCCGATCTTCCAGAGCGTGGTGCAGCAAACCAGCAACGCGCTCAAGCAAAGCGCCGAAGTGCTGCGTAACTCCCCGGAGCATCTGGCTGAACGCCTCGAAGAAAACGAAGCCGTGGTGCGCGCGATTCGCAGCAAGAACAGCGCCCAGGCCAGCGCCGAGATGCGTCGGCACATTCTTCGTGAAGGCCAACGGATGGGCATCGAATTGAACATCCCGGAAGACAACTTCGGTAGCTGAAACCGCTTCGAACTGGAGACAGGCCATGAACAGCTTCGCTTCACCGCAAACACTCGTTGCCCTGCCCTTCCCTGGAAAAAATCTCGGGCAGCCGTCGGCGGAGGATCTTTACTCCCGGATCTTCGACGCCATTCTCGAACAGCGCCTCCTGCCCGGCAGCCGCTTTACCGAGGACAGCCTGGGCCAGATGTTCGGCGCTCGACGCAGTGAAGTTCGCAGCGTGCTGACGCGACTGTCCCACCAGCAGGTCATTATCCTGCGAGCCAACCATCGCCCTCGTGTCGCCGCACCCGATGTCGAACAGACCCGACAAACGCTGCACGCACGGCGCCTGACCGAGATGACGCTGGTCAGACTGGCCTGTCAGCGACCTCTGCCAGAACAGCTGAAACGCCTGCACGCGCTGGTCGATAGCGAGCGCCACTGCACCGCGCGCGGCCCGACGATTCGCTTGTCCGGGACGTTTCATTTGCAGTTGGCTGAAATGGCGGGCAATGCGCCACTGGCGCATTTTCTCGGTAGCCTGGTACCGCTCACCTCACTGGCGATTGCGCAATTTGATACGCAGTTGGAAGGTTATTGCGGGTGGCAGGTGCATGAACACATCCTGGACGCCGTTGAGCGCGAGGACTCCCGGGAAGCCGAGTTTTTGCTGAGCAAGTATCTGGATCATTTGGAGGCGGCATTGCTGAACCCGCAACCGATCTCCCGCCAGAATCGTGTTGCCGGTTAGACCACGTTCGCGAGCAGGCTGGCTCCCAAATCTCCCGTGGGAGCGCGCCTGCTCGCGATAGCGACATCCGCCTCACTGAACATGGCACCCCTTACTGCGCCGCCACCTTCGCAAACCCCTCACGGATTTTCTCTTCCGGCAAATCATCGGCAATAAACACGATCACGCTCTCGCGCGATTCGCCCTCGGCCCATTCGGTGTCCCAGTCGAAGCCGTAAAGCTTCAGCACGCCCTGAAACACCATGCGTCGCGGTTCGCCAAGGATGTTCAACACGCCTTTGTAGCGCAGCAATTGCTTGCCATGGTCTTCCAGCAGTTCATTCATGAACTCGCTGAGCTTGTCGATATCCAGCGGTTTGTCGGTACGCAGCACCAGGCTGGAAATGCGGTCGATGGACGGCGCCTGGGTCACGGGCCGCAAACTCACGCCTCCCCCGAGGTCGGCATTGAGATTGAAACCGCGCACGTCGAGCAGCTCGGCCAGGTCGATCCTGCCGTGATCAACCACACGAATCGGCGCGCGACGATTGATCCGGGTCAGGCGCTCACTCAACGCGGTGAAGGTCGGCTCGTCCACCAGGTCACGCTTGCTCACCAGCAAACGGTCGGCGAAACCGATCTGCGCCTGGGCAATGGTCTGGGTCAGGTGCCGCTCGGCATGCGCCGCGTCGACCAGGGTGATGATGCCATCAAGGATGTAGCGCTCGCGCAGCTCTTCGTCGATGAAGAAGGTTTGCGCCACCGGGGCCGGATCCGCCAGCCCCGTGCATTCGATCACCAGACGGTCGAAGGTGATATCGCCGCTGTCCAGGCGTTCGAGCAGCAGATACAACGCTTTGGTCAGGTCAGTGTGAATCGTGCAGCAGACGCAGCCGTTGGACAGCGTCATCACTTGTACCGGCTCGTCGCCCAACAGCTGGGTATCGATGCCCGCATCGCTGAATTCGTTTTCGATCACCGCGATTTTCAGACCGTGCTCGGCTTTGAGCAGGTGGCGCAACAGCGTGGTCTTGCCGGCGCCGAGGAAGCCGCTGAGGATCGTGACGGGGATGGGAGAGGACAAAATTGATCTCCTGTTTCACAAAACTGATAAACAACACAAAACAAAAGTGAGAGCGAGCTTGCTCGCGATAGCGGCTTAACATTCAACATCACTGTTGATTGACAGTCCGCCATCGCGAGCAAGCTCGCTCCCACAGGTTTTGCCGTTAACCCGCCATCCGGATCAACAGCACTTCGGCCCACCCTTGCCACCGTAACGGGCTTCCTGGCGTTCGCGGAAGAACGCCTCGTAGCTCATCACCGGTTTGTCCGGGTGTTTGGTTTGCATGTGCTCGACGTAGTTGTCGTAGTCGGGCATGCCGACCATCAGGCGCGCGGCCTGACCGAGGTATTTACCGAGGCGACTCAGGTCATTGAACATGCTGCAATCCTCGATCAAGCATCCGGCAGCGCCTGGAATGGCGATTCTTTATCCGTACGTTCTTTTTTACCCCAGGCGGCAATGCCGACCTTGAGCGCATAGAACAGGATACTGAACACCACGAACAGGAACAGCGCGGTCAGCGTTGCGTTGGTGTAGGCGTTGAAGATCACGTGCTGCATCTGCGTGATGTCCTTGGCCGGAGCGAGGATCTGACCATTGGCCAGCGCATCGCTGTATTTTTTAGCCAGGGACAGGAAGCCGATCGCCGGGTTGGCGTCGAACAGCTTGATGAAGCCAGCGGTGGTGGTGCAGACCAGCAGCCAGGCCGCAGGCAACAAGGTCACCCAAATGTAGCGCTGGCGTTTCATCTTGATCAGCACGACGGTGCCGAGCATCAGCGCGATACCGGCCAGCATCTGGTTGGAGATGCCGAACAGCGGCCACAAGGTGTTGATGCCACCCAATGGATCGATCACGCCCTGGTACAACAGCCAGCCCCACATTGCCACGCAACCGGCGGTCGCGATCAGGTTGGCGGTCCAGGATTCGGTGCGGCGCAGCGCCGGCACGAAGGAGCCCAGCAGATCCTGCAGCATGAAGCGGCCGGCACGGGTGCCGGCGTCGACGGCGGTCAGGATGAACAGGGCTTCGAACAGGATCGCGAAGTGGTACCAGAATGCCATGGTGTTTTCACCCGGCAGCACGCTGTGCAGGATCTGCGCGATACCGACCGCCAGGGTCGGCGCACCGCCGGCACGGGCCAGGATGGTGGTTTCACCGATGTCCTTGGCCACTGCTTGCAGGGCGTCCGGGGTAATGGCAAAGCCCCAGCTGCTGACGGCTTGTGCAACGGCCACGACATCACCGCCGACCACGGCGGCCGGGCTGTTCATGGCGAAATACACGCCTGGCTCGATCACCGAGGCAGCGACCATGGCCATGATGGCCACGAAAGACTCCATCAGCATGCCGCCGTAACCGATATAGCGGGCGTTGGTTTCGTTATCCAGCAACTTCGGCGTGGTGCCGGAGGAGATCAGCGCGTGGAAACCGGACACCGCGCCACAGGCGATGGTGATGAACAGGAACGGGAACAGCCCGCCCTTCCACACCGGCCCGGTGCCGTCGATGAACTGGGTCACTGCCGGCATTTTCAGCTCGGGCATGGTGATCAGGATGCCGATGGCCAGGGCGACGATGGTGCCGATTTTCAGGAAGGTCGACAGGTAATCGCGCGGCGCCAGGATCAGCCACACCGGCAAAACTGCCGCCACGAAACCATAGCCGATCAACATCCAGGTGATCTGGATACCGGTGAAGGAAAAGGCCTTGGCCCATACTGGATCGGCGGCAATCTGCCCGCCCAGCCAGATCGAACCCAGCAACAGCACTACGCCGATCACCGAAATTTCACCGATGCGGCCCGGGCGGATGTAGCGCATGTAGATGCCCATGAACATCGCGATCGGGATGGTCGCCATCACCGTGAAAATGCCCCACGGACTTTCGGCCAGGGCCTTGACCACGATCAGCGCCAGCACCGCGAGGATGATGATCATGATCAGGAAGCAGCCGAACAGCGCGATGGTGCCGGGAATGCGGCCCATTTCTTCACGGACCATGTCGCCCAGGGAGCGGCCGTTGCGGCGGGTGGACATGAACAGGACCATGAAGTCCTGCACGGCGCCAGCCAGCACCACACCGGCGATCAGCCATAGCGTGCCGGGCAGGTAGCCCATTTGCGCCGCCAGCACCGGCCCGACCAGCGGACCCGCGCCGGCAATGGCCGCGAAATGGTGACCGAAGAGGATATGTTTATTGGTGGGGACGTAATCAAGACCGTCGTTATTGAGCACGGCGGGAGTGGCCCGTCGCGCATCGAGTTGCATCACATTGTTAGCGATGAACAGACTGTAGTAGCGATACGCGACCAGATAAATGGCCACGGCTGCGACCACAATCCACAAGGCGTTGATCGCCTCGCCTCGACGCAATGCCACGACACCCAGGGCGCACGCACCTATGATTGCCAGCACCAGCCAGGGTAGATGGCGTAGCGGGCTATTATTATTTTTCATTTTATTATTCCAGCCAGAGTGGACAAGAAAGAAAGCCACCTCGAGTTTAGCGCCCCTGACGACAAAGGGCATACCCGATATTGGTCTGGCGCCTCTCTTGCTGGCAGTCTTGCGAAAGGCGGGTCTATAGTCAGCGAACCTATCGAGGATTGCGCCATGAGCGACCACCCTGCCGACCGCCGCCGTTTCAAACGTATTGCGTTCGATGCCCGAACCGAGCTCCGTCAGGGTGAACACACCTGGCCGGTAAAGCTGATCGACCTGTCACTCAAGGGCTTGCTGATTGAACGCCCTGCCCCGTGGCTGGGTAATCCGCAGCAGAACTTTTCCGTCGGCATTCACCTGTCCGATGACACCGACATTGCCATGGATGTCGAACTGACCCACGAGGACAAAGGCCAGCTCGGCTTTGTCTGCCGGCATCTCAGCCTGGAATCGATTGCGAGCCTGCGGCGGTTGATCGAGCTCAACCTGGGTGACGCCGCTGAACTTGAACGAGAGCTGGGTGCCCTGATCGAAATCTGACGGCCCGACACCATCCCAGTGGGATCAAGTCCGGCCCGGAAACTTATTCGAACAAGGCGTCCAGCGCCTGCTCCAGACGGGTGACGGCAATGATCTGCAAACCCGGCGGAGCCTCTTTCGGTGCATTGCCCTTGGGCACGATGGCGCGCTTGAAACCGTGTTTGGCGGCTTCTTTCAAACGCTCCTGACCGCTCGGTACCGGACGCACTTCACCGGACAGCCCCACCTCACCAAACACCAGCAGATCATGAGGCAACGGCCGGTTGCGCAAGCTGGACATGACCGCCGCCATCAATGCCAGATCGGAAGCCGTTTCCAACACTTTCACGCCACCGACGACGTTGAGGAATACGTCCTGATCGTGGGTCGGAATACCGCCATGACGATGCAACACCGCCAGCAACATCGCCAGGCGATTCTGATCCAGACCCAGGGTTACCCGGCGTGGATTGGCCAGATGGCTGTCGTCCACCAACGCCTGGACTTCCACCAGCATCGGTCGGGTACCCTCCCACGTCGCCATGACCACACTGCCCGGAACTTCTTCCTGAGCCCGGGTCAGAAAAATCGCCGATGGATTGGAGACTTCTTTCAGGCCCTTGTCGGTCATGCCGAACACGCCCAGTTCGTTAACCGCACCGAAACGGTTTTTCACTGCCCGCAGCAGGCGCAGACGACCATCGGATTCGCCTTCGAAATACAGGACCGTGTCGACCATGTGCTCCAACACACGGGGACCAGCCAGCGCCCCCTCCTTGGTGACATGGCCGACCAGGAAAATCGCCGTACCGCTCTGCTTGGCATAACGCACCAGCAATGCCGCGCTTTCGCGGACCTGAGACACGCCGCCCGGTGCCGACTGCAGTTGCTCGGTGAAAATCGTCTGGATCGAGTCGATCACCATCACCTTGGGCTTTTCCTGCCGCGCCGTGGCGATGATGGTTTCGATACAGGTCTCGGTCATGACCCGCAACTGATCCTGAGGCAACCCGAGGCGTCGGGCACGCATGGCCACTTGCTGTTGGGACTCTTCGCCGGTGACGTACAGCGCCGGCATGCTCTTGGCGAGGTTGCACAAGGTTTGCAACAGAATGGTCGACTTGCCGATGCCGGGATCACCACCGATCAGCACCACCGAACCGTCCACCAGACCACCGCCCAGCACCCGGTCCAGTTCGCTGGACGCCGTGGAAAAACGCGGAATCTCCTCGACACTGACTTCGGCCAGGGTCTTGATCTGCGCCTGTTGGCCGGTCCAGCCGGTGCGACCGCTGGGCGCTGCCGCCCCACCGCTTTCCACCATGGTTTCAGTCAGCGTGTTCCAGGCGCCGCACTCGCCGCACTGGCCAGCCCACTTCGGAAAAGTCGAGCCGCACTCGGTGCAGCCATACATGCGCTTGGCCTTGGCCATCGGAACTCCCGGCAAAAATCGCGATGATACCCCAGGTGGAGCTAATCAGTGCGACGCGGGTGTCCGCCGACAACTTGTCATGATCGATTGGCACATGTAACGACATGGTTAATTAAAAACATTTACAATTTTTTACAACTAACACCAAACACCCCACATATGACCTGTACACATCCACTACAACTACCGTATCAACGTACAGTAAGCGCAAAATCCGCCATCAATATAAATAGCAAAACTGACCAAGCCCGCCCTTATATCTTGTCCTCGCTCTCACCTCCCCGCTGAATTCTCAAAATCCAAACAACCCAAAGTGAAACTTTATTTATGTTGCCACTATCATTTCATTCCAGCTGACCTTCGCCACACGCCTGGTTTTCGACAGTTGAGCAGCACAACGACAGGCTCGCGAAAAAGCCTCGAAACCCTTTCTCGCTCACCCTGCGAGGGTGGCATTTTCAAACTTTTTCCCGATACCCCGGTCGACAGCAGGCGGCGTTTGTAAGCAGGCGTTTCGAGCAAGATGCGTCTTGCTGATTTACACTGCGTTCACCAACCTCATCTGTAACAAGGAAATAACCTATGGGCGTGATAAGTGAGTTCAAGGCCTTCGCGGTCAAGGGCAATGTGGTCGACATGGCCGTGGGTATCATCATCGGCGCCGCCTTCGGCAAGATTGTCACGTCGTTTGTCGGCGATGTGATCATGCCGCCAATCGGGCTGTTGATCGGTGGGGTGGACTTCAGTGACCTGGCCATTACGCTCAAGGCCGCTGACGGTAACGTCCCGGCGGTGGTGCTGGCCTACGGTAAATTCATCCAGAGCCTGATCGACTTCCTCATCGTCGCCTTCGCGATCTTCATGGGTGTCAAAGCCATTAACCACTTGAAACGCGAAGAGGCAGTGGCGCCCACCGTGCCGCCGGTTCCGACCAAGGAAGAAATATTGCTGGGCGAGATCCGCGATCTGCTCAAGGCCCAGAACAACCGGCCTTGAATGTTTGAAAGAAATACGGATGGCGCCCTTGCGGCGCCGTTTTTTTTACCAGAAGTTTTCCACCGCCACCTGACCAGGTCGTCGACTGAGGCTCAAATGCATATCGCGCGCTTTAAGCAATCTGCGCGTGTCATCGATCATCTGTGGATTGCCGCATAGCATGACCCGAGAGTGCTCGGGCGTCAGGGCCACCCCGGCCGCGCGCTCCAGCTCGCCATTTTCGATCAATGTGGTAATGCGCCCGTTCAAGGCGCCAGGATGTTGCTCGCGAGTCACCGTGTTGATGAGTTGCAGCTTGTGGGCGAATTCCGACAGATACTCACGCTGCGCCAGCCCCGCGATAAGGTCCTGATAAGCCAGCTCCCGGGTCTCACGGACGCTGTAGACCAGGATGATCCGTTCGAATTTTTCCCAGACCTCGAAGTCCTGCAGGATCGACAGAAACGGCGCCAGCCCCGTACCTGTGGATAACAACCACAGATCACGTCCGTCAACGAAGCGATCAAGCGTCAGGTAACCATAGGCCTGTCGATCGACCAGCAGCGTATCGCCGACACCCAGACGGCTCAGCTCGCTGGTGAACTCGCCCCCCGGAACCACGATGGAAAAGAACTCAAGAAACTCGTCGAAGGGTGACGACACCATGGAATAGGCACGCCAAACCGTACTGCCATCAGCCCTGGTGACGCCTAACCGGGCAAATTGCCCCGCTCGGAAGCGAAACCCCGGATCCCGTGTTGCCCGCAAGGTAAACAGGTTCGGAGTCAACGGCTGGACGTCG
Source organism: Pseudomonas sp. MT92 (assembly GCF_058792515.1). Classification (NCBI taxonomy): domain Bacteria; kingdom Pseudomonadati; phylum Pseudomonadota; class Gammaproteobacteria; order Pseudomonadales; family Pseudomonadaceae; genus Pseudomonas; species Pseudomonas sp. MT92. The sequence goes on along the minus strand of NZ_JBXAFA010000013.1, from coordinate 201,579 downwards.
ATGAGGGTTTGGCGAGTAAATTTCTCATCACTGATGGTCATGGGGTACTCCATTAAACAGATATCACAGTGTCTCGCAAAGCCAACTCTATATACACATGTTTTGTAGTGTCTTATTAGAGTAACAACGCCTCCTGTATACTTATACAACATGCCTGTATTACAAAACATTCCATAAAGTTAAAATGACATCTCACATACCATAGAGACGCTTATACGCCCCCCTCTTTACTCTTATAGCTAGAACCAAAATCCAGTTTTCCTGCAACTTGGCAAAGCCAAATATTTTAACCATCGCCGTAGGATTCATCCTACAATCCTGTAATCCAAATTATTGGATCCAACCAGCCCCCCCTTCTGTAATGGGAGCTTCGCTATGGAAAAATGGAAAATCTCTCAGCTCGAACAACTGTCATCCACCAATGATCTTGAAACGGCCTACCGGATATCAGTGAACTTCGCGAAAAATATAGGCTTCAGATTCTTCGGATTTTCAACCAGTTACACTTCAAATACCGAGAGGCTGAGTGCTCTGCGCTTGAACAATTACCCGTCAGACTGGAACGCCGATTACGAAAAAAGAAAACTGGCTCGCATCGATCCAGTAGTGGCGCATTGCTTTCAATCGGCAATACCCGTTCTGTGGACCGAAGAACTGTTCGACAGCACGCAATGTCTCTGGAATGAGCTTGAACTACAAGGATTGCAACACGGTTGGTCCCAAGCCGTTCACGACGAGAATAGCGGTCTGTGCAGCATACTGAGCCTGGCGCGCAGCCATTGTCCGATCAGTGCATGGGAGCTGTACGAAAATCAGGGCTACTCCGTATTCATCGGACATCACCTGCACAAGCTGGTTGCGCGAGCGCTGCCCAAGGGGGCTGGCACACCGTCCACCCCGCAATTGTCTCTTCGGGAAATCGACGTGTTGAAACTGGCCGCGGATGGCAAAACGGCCTACGAAAGCGCCAGGATTCTCAATCTCAGCCCGCGAACGATCAATTTCCATGTTCAGGAAACCATCCGCAAATTCGGAGTAAGCAATAAGATTTCAGCTGTCATCGCCGCCGCCAAGGCTGGCTACCTCGACAGAAACGCAATGGGTTGACTGGAAAAACCTGCGAGTAATCCACTCCAAAAAAACGTACCATTCGCGGTCCCTCCTGAGTGATGACGTGTGATTTGTCCACGACGCAGTCCACTCGGACGGCCCCGCCGCCAAGACGTCCCCGGGCCGCGGGACACCCGTTGATTACCCAGAGCCCCGCCCCATGCCCTTGCTCGAAACACCCTTCGCCAGCCTCGACCTGATCCGCCAACCCGAACAGCAGAACGAACCGCTGCAAGCCTTTGACGCGGCAGACGAGTACCTGCTCAACCATCTGGCCGAACAGCAACCTTCGACCGAGATGCGGGTTCTGGTGCTCAACGACAGTTTCGGTGCATTGGCAGCCAGCCTCGCGGGCAAGGTCAAAGTGACCAGCAGCGGCGACTCGTTCCTGGCCTTTCAGGGCCTGGAAAAGAATCTGGCGCGCAATGGCCTGCCGTTTGATGGCGTACCGCACATACCCGCCAGTGAAGCGCTCAAGGGGCCCTTTGACCGGGTACTGATCCGGGTGCCGAAGACGCTGGCCTTACTGGAAGAACAACTGATCCGCCTGCAAGGCCAGTTGGCGCCGGGCACCCAAGTGGTCGCGGGCGCGATGATCAAACACCTGCCACGTGCCGCCGGCGATCTGCTGGAGCGCTACATCGGCCCGGTACAGGCGACCCTGGCGGTGAAGAAAGCACGGCTGCTGATCGCCACGACCGAAGCAAAAGCCCCCGTAGTTTCACCCTACCCGACTCGCTATCGACTCGATGCACCGGCCATCGAATTGCTCAACCACGCCAACGTGTTCTGCCGTGAAGGCCTGGACATCGGCACGCGAGCGTTTCTCCCACACCTGCCGAAGAACCTCGGCAGCGCACGGGTTGCCGACCTCGGTTGCGGTAACGGCGTTCTGGCGATCGCCAGCGCCCTGCAAAACCCCGAGGCCCATTACACACTGGTCGATGAGTCGTTCATGGCCGTGCAATCGGCCGCCGAGAACTGGAGCGCCGCACTGGGCGAGCGCGATGTGATTGTGCGGGCGGGCGATGGGTTGGCCGGGCAGGAACCTCAATCGCTGGACGTGGTGTTGTGCAATCCACCGTTTCACCAGCAGCAGGTGGTCGGCGACTTCCTGGCCTGGCGGATGTTCCAGCAAGCCCGGGAAGCCCTGGTGACAGGCGGTGCGTTATTCATCGTCGGCAACCGTCATCTGGGGTATCACAGCAAGCTCGCGCGGTTGTTCCGCGGGGTCGAGCAAGTCGCCGCCACGCCGAAATTCGTGATTCTCAAGGCCCGCAAATAATCAGGGCAAAAAAAACCCTCCATCAGGAGGGTTGTAAATCCGCGCCGCAAGGCTGCGGGATGGGATGTCAGGTCATTAATGTGTGGTCAGGCCGGCGGCGTTCATGAACATCCGCATCAGGCTGGCGACGATGAACAATGCACCGACGCTTCCCGCCCAAATCATGGCCAACCAGCCGAGCCGCTGCCACAGCGGCTTTTTTTCGGCCTGTTCGATGTCGTGCAGGGAATGTTTGTTGCTCATAGCCTGTACCTCCAATGAAGGTGGGTGGCGCCCGTCATGGCGCCATCGCGAGCAAGCCCGCACCCACAAATCCGCGCAGAAAAGGCCTAGTGGTAGCCATCTTCATGGGTGACCTTGCCGCGGAACACGTAATAGCTCCAGAAGGTGTACCCAAGGATGAACGGGATGATGAACAGCGTGCCCACCAGCATGAAGCCCTGGCTCTGCGGCGGTGCCGCGGCGTCCCAGATCGAGATCGACGGCGGCACGATGTTCGGCCACAGGCTGATGCCCAGGCCGCTGTAACCGAGGAAGATCAACACCAGCGTCAGCAGGAACGGCGTGTAGTGCGCGTTACGAGCCACCGCACGGATCAGGCCGTACAAAGTCACCAGCACCAGGATCGGCACCGGCAGGAACCAGAACAGGTTCGGCAACGTGAACCAGCGCGCCGCAATCTCGGCATGGGCCAGTGGCGTCCAGATGCTGACGATGCCGATCACCGCCAGCAATACGAACGCCAGCGGCCGCGCCAGGTCATGCATTTGCTCCTGCAGCTTGCCTTCGGTCTTCATGATCAACCAGGTGCAACCGAGCAGCGCATAAGCCACTACCAATGCAGCTCCGCAGAACATCGTGAACGGTGTCAGCCAGTCCAGTGACCCTCCGGCGAACTGACGATTGACCACCGGCAAGCCATCGATGAACGCCCCCAGCGCCACACCCTGGAAGAAGGTGGCCGCGACCGAACCACCGATGAACGCCTTGTCCCACAAGTGACGTTTGTCGTCCTTGGCCTTGAAGCGGAACTCGAAGGCCACGCCGCGGAAAATCAGGCCGATCAGCATGAACATCAGCGGCAGGTACAACGCCGAGAGCACCACCGAGTAAGCCAGCGGGAACGCACCGAACAATGCTGCGCCCCCCAGTACCAGCCAGGTTTCGTTGCCGTCCCAGACCGGAGCGACGGTGTTCATCATCACGTCGCGGTCACTTTTGCCCGGGATGAACGGGAAGAGAATCCCGATCCCCAGGTCGAAACCGTCCATGACCACGTACATCATGATGCCGAAGATGATGATCACGGCCCAGATCAGCGGAAGATCAATACCCATGATTCAAATCTCCTTGGTCGTGGTGCGGTCGGCATCGGCGTGTTCATCGTCGGCTGCGGACAGCGGACGTGCCGGTGTGCGTTTCTGGCCAGGACCACCTTCGTTGGTTTCCTTGCCCTCGTCGATCTTCGGCCCCTTGCGCACCAGGCGCATCATGTAGCCCAGGCCGGCACCGAACAGGGCGAAATACACCACGACGAACAGGATCAGGGTGATGCTCATCTGCATGAAGCTATGGTTGGACGACGCATCCGCCGTACGCATCAGCCCGTAGACCACCCACGGTTGACGACCGATTTCAGTAGTGAACCAGCCGGCGAGAATCGCGATCAGGCCGGACGGCCCCATCCACAACGCCAGATACAGGAACGGCCGCGAGGTATAGAGCGTGTCGCGCTTGCGCAGCCACAGGCTCCACAACCCGGTGAAGATCATCAGGAAACCCAGGCCGACCATGATCCGGAACGACCAGAAGACGATGGTCGAATTAGGCCGGTCTTCAGGCGGGAATTCCTTGAGGGCGGGCACCTGTTTGTCCAGGGAGTGGGTCAGGATCAAGCTGCCAAGGTACGGAATCTCGACGGCGAATTTGGTTTTCTCTTCTTTCATGTCCGGCCAGCCGAACAGGATCAGCGGCGTCGCTTCGTTACCTTTGTTTTCCCAGTGCCCCTCGATCGCGGCGATTTTTGCCGGTTGATGCTCGAGCGTGTTGAGGCCGTGGAAGTCACCGATGACCGCCTGAATCGGCGCCACGATCAGCGCCATCCACATGGCCATCGAGAGCATGGTGCGAATCGCCGGGTTGTCTTTGCCGCGCAGCAAATGCCAGGCCGCCGAGGAACCGACGAAGAAAGCCGTTGCGACGAACGCCGCCGTGGCCATGTGCATCAGGCGATACGGGAACGACGGGTTGAAGATCACCGCCAGCCAGTCGGTCGGAATGACCTGGCCGTTGATGATCTCGAAGCCTTGCGGGGTCTGCATCCAGCTGTTGGACGCGAGAATCCAGAAGGTCGAAATCAAGGTGCCGATGGCGACCATCACCGTGGCGAAGAAGTGCAGGCCGCGGCCCACCTTGTTCCAGCCAAACAGCATGACGCCGAGGAAACCGGCTTCGAGGAAGAATGCGGTCAGGACTTCGTACGTCAGCAACGGCCCCGTCACCGATCCGGCGAAGTCCGAGAAACGGCTCCAGTTGGTGCCGAACTGATACGCCATGACCAGCCCCGACACCACGCCCATGCCGAAGTTGACCGCAAAGATCTTCGACCAGAAGTGGTAGAGATCGCGGTAGGTGCCGTTGTGGGTTTTCAGCCACAGGCCTTCGAGCACCGCCAGGTAACTCGCCAGGCCAATGGTGATGGCAGGAAACAGGATGTGGAACGAGATAGTGAACGCGAACTGAATTCGGGCGAGATCAAGTGCCTCTAAACCGAACATAAGTCTTCCTCTGTCAGGTAGTACGGCTGCCGGCGCAAGCCTGCATCCACGGTTCCCACGGGTATGGAGTGCGGCGAATTCAAATTCGTTCTTTTTTTTACCAGCATCGCAACGCAGGGAGTCTGGCGCTCGGGTCACTGGATCAACGCCTGTCGAGGGTATTGATCTGGATCAAGCAACGTTGAAAGAGTAGTCCCATTTGCGAGGATGAACCGCGTGGTCTTTTGCCGCGTGACAAGTTGCCTCACCGAGGCGGGCCAGGTGAATAGATGTCTAGCTAACGAAATCTTCCAAGATGGCAACTTCCTGTTACAGCTTAATGATAATCTCTCCCTTTCCCACACCCAGATCTGCCGCCAGATGCCCAGCCAAGAGCCCTTGCTGTTACGTCATCACCGCCCTTTCATCGCGTTCTGGCTGGCCCGGATCTTTACGGCCAGCGGCTTTCAAATGCTCACGGTGGCCATTGGCTGGAACCTGTACCAGCTGACCGGCAACGTGCTCGATCTGGGCCTGGTCGGGCTGGTGGAGTTCGCCCCGCGCGTGCTGTTCATGCTGCACACCGGGCATGTGGCGGACCGCTACGACCGGCGCAGGGTCGCGGCGATCTGCCAGTCCATTCAGGCACTGATCGCCCTGTCGCTGGCGATCGGCAGCGCCACTGACCATGTCACCCGGGAAATGATCTTCATCCTCGCGTTCGTGCTCGGTGCCGCTCGCTCCTTCGAAATGCCGACCACCCAGGCCCTGCTGCCGAGTATCGTGCCCAGCGCCCTGTTTCCCCGGGCCGTCGCCGCCGCACAGTCGGCCCAGCAGTCAGCGACCATCGTCGCCCCGGCCCTCGGTGGATTGCTCTACGCCTTCGGCAGTGTCTGGGTCTATGGCCCGACGGTGATCCTTTACCTCATTGCCTGCTCACTGATGCTCAACCTGCCCGCCCGCCAAACGCCGCTGAACAAGGGCAAGGCCACCCTCGATTCACTGCTGGCCGGCATCCGCTTCATTCGCAGTCGCCCCGACATACTGGGGGCTATCTCCCTGGACCTGTTCGCCGTCCTGCTGGGTGGCGCGACGGCGTTGCTGCCGGTTTTCGCCAAGGACATCCTGCTGACCGGCCCGTGGGGCCTGGGCCTGCTGCGCTCGGCACCCGCAGTGGGCGCGCTGATGATGTCGCTGTGGCTGGCGCGATTTGCTGTCGACCGCAATGTCGGGCGAGTGATGTTCACCGCCGTGGGCATATTTGGTGTGGCAACCATCGCCTTCGGCCTGTCGACATCGTTCTGGTTCTCGCTGGCCGTGTTAGTCGTCCTGGGCGCGGCCGACATGATCAGCATGGTGATCCGCGCGTCCTTCGTGCAACTGGAAACCCCGGACGAAATGCGTGGCCGGGTCAGCGCCGTGAACGGATTGTTCATCGGTGCTTCGAATCAATTGGGAGAATTCGAATCCGGCCTGACCGCCCACTGGTTCGGAACCGTGCCGGCGGTGGTCATGGGCGGTATTGGCACGCTGGTGGTGACCGGGGTGTGGATCAAACTGTTCCCGAGTCTGGCCAGCCGCGATCGCATGCATGTGCCGAACGAAGAGGCGAAGGTCTGACGCTAAACCACCAACTCCGATGCCACCGCCGTTCGCGTGGCCTTGCCGCAGAGTTGTTCCACCAGCGCCAGGACGAACGGCAGGGCGGCGCCCGAGCCCTGGGCCGTGATGCAGTTGCCATCGACCACCACCGGTTGATCGACGAAGGTGCAGCCTGACAGTTGATGGCTGGCCGAAGGCAGGCAGGTCATGCGCCGCTGGCGCAACACGCCAAAGGCCTGCAGCGCCAGCGCGGGGGCCTCGGCAATGCCCGCGAACAAGCGACCGGCCGCGGCCTGGTCCTTGATCAATTGTTGCAGGGGTTGATGGTTCGACAGGTGCTGCGCCCCCACCGCACCGCCGGGCAGGGCGATCAGGTCGAATGGCTGGGCCAGCAGGTCCACCAGCATGGCATCGCAGGTCAGGCGGGTGCCGCGGGCGCAGGTGAGCATGCGTCGCCCCTCGATGCTGGCCACCACCACTTCCACTTTGGCACGGCGCAGCACGTCGACCAGGGTCACGGCTTGCAGGTCATCGATGCCCTCGGCGAGGGTAATCAAGGCTCTAAAGGTCATAAGGGCAATCCACGGAATGATCCTTAAAGCGTAGTCAGCTTTCCCGACCCTTGTTCGAACCCCGCCTTACTTGATGTAGAGCTGCGTCGACAAGGTGTTGCCCGGGGCGTTGATCGAGGTGTTGCTGAAGGTGAACGTGCCTTCCTGCTTGCCCGCCATATCGAAGACGTACAGATAACCAACGGTTTTCATGCCGACAGTGCAGTCCGTCAGGTTGCCATTATTGAAAGCACAGACTGGAGCCCGGGTGCCGTTCACATCAAAACCGTCCAGTCCGACATGCGCCTCGCGACCGTAACCGATTTCCAACACGTAGATCATGATGTGAGGGCCGGAGTGGTTGCAGCGTGTCTGCTCCTGTCCTTCAGCAATGTCTTCAAAGCCGCAGGCCGGCGATTCGACTTTGAGCACTTTCAACTGAGTCAAGGGTGGCGCCGAGGCCGCCGAGGCGGTTTGTGCCCCCAGGCACAAGGCCAGCAACATTCCAATGCCGATAAACAGACGCTTCTTCACGCGATACCCCTCCCCAAAAACAGCGCGCAGTATGGCTGACTTGAGCTAAACGCAAAACATCGACGACGATCACCGCCATAAGCAGCCATAACCCTACGCTGCTGGTATGATGCGCGGCTTTTTCCGACCCACAGAAAATTCCCAGGCGCCAACAGCGGTCTGTGCTTTGCTGTTGAGGTCGATACATTCACGGCGCCGGGCGCGCCACGGGGAGCAGACATGCTGGAAAGGCTGTTTCAACTCAAGGCACACAACACCAACGTACGCACCGAGATACTGGCGGGCGTCACGACCTTTTTAGCCATGGCCTACATCCTGTTCGTCAACCCGAGCATCCTCGGCGAGACCGGCATGGACAAGGGCGCGGTATTTGTCGCGACCTGTCTGGCCGCCGCCATTGGCTCCACAGTCATGGGGTTGATCGCCAACTACCCGATCGCCCTCGCGCCGGGCATGGGCCTGAACGCCTTCTTCACCTACACCGTGGTCCTGCACATGGGTCACACCTGGCAAGTGGCGCTGGGCGCGGTGTTCATTTCGGCGGTGTGTTTCTTCCTGCTGTCGATCTTCCGCATCCGTGAATGGATCATCAACAGCATCCCGTTGCCATTGCGCTCGGCGATTGCCGCCGGTATCGGCCTGTTCCTGGCGTTGATCGCCCTGAACAAAGCCGGCATCGTAGTCAGCAACCCGGCGACCATGGTCGGCCTCGGTGACCTTAAACAACCGGCACCGATCCTCGCCACCCTCGGCTTTGCCTTGATCGTCGCCCTCGAAGCGCTGGCCGTGCGTGGTGCCGTGCTGATCGGCATTCTGGTCGTGACCATTGTTTCGATCGCGATGGGTTTCAGCCCGTTCGGCGGCGTGATGTCGATGCCGCCTTCGCTGGCGCCGACCTTCCTGCAACTGGACATCAAGGGCGCATTGGACATCGGTCTGTTCAGCGTGATCTTCGCCTTCCTGTTCGTCGACCTGTTCGACAACTCCGGCACCCTGATCGGCGTCGCCAAGCGCGCCGGCCTGATGGGCAAGGATGGCCACATGCCGAAAATGGGCCGCGCCCTGATCGCCGACAGCACCGCCGCCATGGCCGGTTCCCTGTTGGGCACCTCGACCACCACCAGCTACATCGAATCCGCCGCCGGCGTGAGTGCCGGTGGCCGCACGGGCCTGACGGCCGTCGTGGTGGCCGTGCTGTTCCTGCTGGCACTGTTCTTCTCGCCACTGGCCTCCAGCATTCCGGCTTACGCCACTGCCCCGGCGCTGCTGTTCGTCGCCGTACTGATGACATCCGGCCTGGCCGAAATAGACTGGGACGACATCACCGTTGCCGCACCGGTCGTGATCACCGCCCTGGCGATGCCATTCACTTATTCCATCGCCAACGGCATCGCTTTCGGTTTCATCTCGTGGACCGCGATCAAACTGCTGTCCGGGCGTGGCCGCGAGCTGAACCCGGCGCTGGTGATTCTGTCGATTCTGTTCGTGATCAAGCTGGGTTGGTTCAACGCATGACTTTTAATTCCCAGGCCTACGCCACTCAGCTCGAAGAAAAGGTCACGCGCTTGCGTGACCTCCTGGCGCCGTTCGATGCGCCGCAGCCGGCCGTCTTCGACTCGCCGCTGCAGAATTTCCGCCTGCGCGCCGAATTCCGCCTGTGGCGCGAAGCCGGCGAGCGCCACTACGCGATGTTTTCCCAGGAAGACAAACGCACGCCGATCCTGATCGAAGAATTCCCGATCGCCAGCCAGCGCATCAACCAGTTGATGCCGCAGCTCAAGGCCGCCTGGCAAGCCAGTTCAGCCCTGAGCCACAAGCTGTTTCAGGTGGAGTTCCTGACCACCCTGGCTGGCGACGCCATGATCACCCTGTGCTACCACCGTCCGCTGGACGAACACTGGCACGCGGCGGCCTCGAAGCTCGCGACCGAATTGAATGTCAGCGTGATTGGCCGCTCCAAGGGCAAGCGCGAAGTCATCGGTCACGATTACGTGGTGGAGAAGCTGGAAGTCGGCGGCCGTACCTTCAGCTATCGCCAGCCCGAAGGCGCCTTCACCCAGCCCAACGGCACCGTGAACCAGAAGATGCTCAACTGGGCGTACGACGCGCTGGGCGATCGCCCGGACGACTTGCTGGAACTGTATTGCGGCAACGGCAACTTCACCCTGCCGCTGGCCACTCGTGTGCGCAACGTGCTGGCCACCGAAATCAGCAAGACCTCGGTCAACGCCGCACTGAGCAACCTCAGCGAAAACGCGGTGGATAACGTCACCCTGGTGCGCTTGTCCGCCGAAGAGCTGACCGAAGCCTTGAATGAAGTGCGGCCGTTCCGCCGACTGCACGGCATCGACCTCAAGAGCTACGAGTTTGGCAGCGTATTCGTCGACCCGCCGCGCGCCGGCATGGACCCGGACACCTGCGAACTGACCCGGCGCTTCGACAACATCCTGTACATTTCCTGCAACCCGGAAACCCTGGCGGCCAACATCGCCCAACTGCACGACACGCACCGCATCACCCAATGCGCGATGTTCGACCAGTTCCCGTGGACTCACCACATGGAATCCGGCGTATTGCTGACCCGGCGCTGAGTGCAGGTGCCAGACATGAAAAAGCCGTCTCTGCGACGGCTTTTTTTCACCCGGTTTTCACCCCGGCAGATTCTTTCGATATTCAGTGGTGGTGATGCCTTTATACCCCCAGTTATCGGTATCAATTTCCTCGATCACGATGTGCGTCAGTTCAGGCGGTTTGCCGAGGACGCGCTGCAAGGTTTCGGTGATTTCCGCGATGACCTGGGCTTTTTGCTCCCGGGTAACGCCGTCACGGGTAATACGTACGCTGACGAAAGGCATGCTGTATCTCCTGCTCGTTGATCAAGAAAGGCCTGGGGTATCGAACTCACTGTATCGGTGTGCAGGCATCTGATAAATACTGATTCACACACTTCATTTGATCCCCGGTGTAATCAATCATGCAGCGACAATTCGACGATCTTCAGCTGGGCAGTATCGAGCTGTTTTGCCTGGCCGCCGAAGCCGGTAGCTTCACTTCTGCCGCGCTGGTGGCAGGCGTCACTCCGGCGGCCGTGAGTCGCTCGGTGTCACGTATGGAAGAGCGTCTGGGCGTACGGCTGTTCGCACGCACCACCCGCAGCGTCAAGCTGACCGACAGCGGTCGTCGCTACTACGAGGAATGCCGCCAGGCGCTGGCTCAACTGGTTGAAGCCCAGCGCGAAGTCATGGGCCAGCAGCAAGTGCCGTCCGGGACCTTGCGCATCAGTATTCCCACCACCTACGCCCACCATCGCATCCTGCCGTTGCTCCCGGCCTTTCGCGCGCGTTTTCCGGCGGTGAAGGTTGAGTCGCACATCAGCAATCGCAACATCGATTTCGTCGGCGAAGGTTATGACATGGCCATTCGCGTGCGGGCCATTCCCGATTCCGGCCTGATCGCCAGGCCCCTCGAAGACGCCGAACTGGTGATGGTTGCCAGCCCCGACTACCTCCAGCATGCCGGCACGCCGCAAACCCTCGACGACCTGCAGCACCACGAATGCATCCAGTACGAACTGCCCAGCAGCGGCCGGCGCATCGCCTGGTTGTTCAACGACAAGAGCGTGGAGCGGGAAATTCTGGCGGAAGGCAACTTCAGTTGTTCCGACGATGTACTGGGTGGCGTGACCCTGGCGAAACACGGCGCGGGGTTGTTTCAGACCTATCGTTTCATTGTCGAAAAGGAGCTGGCTGATGGCTCGTTGCTGGAAGTGCTCAAGCCCTACGGCGGACGCTCTCGGCCGTTTACCCTGCTCTATCCGCAAAGTCGCCACGTCCCCCTCAGATTGCGGGCGTTTATCGATTTTCTGCTTGAGCATCTGCCGCGCTGATACGAAACCGTCCGATCACCGCACACAAAAAGCCCGCTGACCGGCTCTTCAATTGACCGTATTAACCAGTTAGTACAATTTATCTCCACAGGCCGGAATCCTCGGCCAATGCCAAAAACAATAAGTGGAGAAACATCGATGTCCCCCATTATTCTGGTGCTCAACGGCCCGAATCTGAACCTGCTCGGCACCCGTGAGCCGGCAACCTACGGCCACGAAACCCTCGCTGACATTTCCGCCCTGTGCGGTCGTACCGCCGAAGAATTCGGCCTGGCGGTGGAGTTTCGCCAGACCAACCACGAAGGCGAACTGCTCGACTGGATTCACAACGCCCGCAACCGTTGCGCCGGCATCGTGATCAACCCGGCCGCCTGGACCCACACCTCGGTGGCGATCCGCGATGCGCTGGTGGCCAGTGAACTGCCAGTGATCGAAGTGCACCTGTCCAATGTCCACGCCCGTGAACCTTTCCGCCACCACTCCTTCGTCTCGGCGATTGCCACTGCGGTGATGGCCGGGTTCGGCAGCCACGGCTATCGCCTGGCGCTGGAGCATTTCAGTCTGCGCTTGAAGGGGTGAGCATCGTGAATCAGAACCATACGGTATTGGCCGGACTGATCGGCGCCGGCATCCAGGCATCCCGCACCCCGGCGCTGCACGAACATGAAGGCGATGCCCAGGGTTTGCGCTACCTCTATCGCCTGATCGACCTCGATCAGCTGAAACTCGACAGCAATGCCCTGCCCGACCTGCTCAGTGCCGCCGAGCGCATGAACTTTACCGGGCTGAACATCACCTTCCCGTGCAAGCAGGCGATCATCCCGCTGCTCGACGAATTGTCGCCGGAAGCCCGCGGCATCGGCGCGGTGAACACCGTGGTGCTCAAGGATGGCAAGCGCATCGGCCACAACACCGATTGCCTGGGATTTGCCGAAGGCTTTCGCCGTGGCTTGACCGGCGTTGCCGTTGACCGCGTCGTACAGATGGGTGCCGGAGGCGCCGGTGCCGCCGTCGCCCACGCACTATTGAGCGAAGGCGTACGGCAACTGAGCATTTTCGATGTGGAAACCAGTCGCGCCCAGAGCCTGGCGGACAACCTCAATCAACATTTCGGCAGCGGCCGCGCCGTCGCGGGTCTCGATCTGGCGGGGAGCCTGGCCGAGGCCGACGGCCTGGTGAACACCACACCCATGGGCATGAAAAAACTGCCGGGCATGCCAGTGCCGGTCGAGTTGCTGCGCGCGCAGCTGTGGGTCGCGGAGATTGTTTACTTCCCGCTGGAAACCGAACTGCTGCGCAACGCCCGCGCCCTGGGTTGCCGGACCCTGGATGGCGGCAACATGGCGGTGTTTCAGGCGGTGAAGGCGTTCGAATTGTTCAGCGGCGTGGTGCCCGATGCCCAGCGAATGCTGGCGCACTTTCAAAGCATGAATGGCTGAAGGTTTTCTGTGGCGAGCGAGCTTGCTCGCCACGGTTTCAGGCCTGCAGGTAGCGCAATACCGACTCGCAAATCATCTCCCGGTGACGCGCCTTAATGCCCTCGTCCGGCAAGTCGATCTGAAAAATCTCACCGAAGGTGTGACGGTTCGACACGCGATAGAAGCAGAACGAGCTGATCAGCAAATGCACATCCAGCGGAACCAGCCCCTTGCGAAACAGCCCTTCCTCGGCACCACGACGCAGAATCTCGCCCAATGAATCGAGGATGGTGTTGTTCATCGCCTTGATCGCATCGGAACGCTTCACGTACTCGGCGTTATGGATGTTTTCAATGCTGACGATGCGCACGAAATCGACGTTGCGGTCATGGTGATCGAAGGTGAATTCCACCAGCCGCCGAATCGCCTCCACCGGGGCCAGTTCGGCCAGGTGCAGACGGTTTTCGGTGCTGCGGATATCGCCGTAAAGCTTTTCGAGCACTTCGACGTAGAGCTGTTCCTTACTGCCGAAGTAGTAATAGATCATGCGCTTGGACGTGTGGATGCGCTCGGCGATCGCATCCACGCGAGCCCCGGAAAGCCCCTGCTGAACGAACTCGACAATGGCTTCTTGAAGAATGTTCTCGCGGGTTTTTTCCGGGTTGTTCTTGCGACTCTTGCGCGGCTCGGCCATCGGTTCGCCGGACGCCAAGGAGAGTTCTGAAGTCATTGTCATTGCGGGCTCACGGCCATCACTGCACAAGCGGGCGATTATGGGCTGAGCCGCACACTGAGGGAAGCCGTGCGGCAATGGATTACTCCCGTCATTACGAATTTCCTACAACTTTGCCTGACGGACGGCACCGCTTCGGGATTTGGCCATTGCCGCCAGTCGTACCGCGACGTTGGCCGCGCCGTAACCGGCATAGCCGTTCTTGCGCTGGATGATCTCGAAGAAAAACCGCCCTTCGAACGGCTCGGTGTAGACATGGAACAGCTCGCCACCCTGGGCATCGCGGTCGTACAGCACGTTGTAGTAGGCCAGTTCGCTGAGGAACTCGTCGTCGAAGTCGAAGCGCGCCGCCAGGTCGTCATAGTAGTTGAGCGGGATGTCCAGCAACGGAACGCCCGCCGCTTTCGCGCGACTGACTTCGGCAAAGATATCGTCGCAATCAAACGCGATGTGATGCACGCCGGAGCCGCGATAACTCGACAGCGCGTGTGAGATGGCGGTGTTGCGGTTCTCGGAAATGTTCAGCGGCAGACGAATCGAGCTGTCCCGACTGCGCAACGCGCGGCTCTTCACCAGACCATAAGGGTCGGGCAACACCACTTCGTCGTCGGCCTCGAAATCCAGCAGGCTCTTATAGAACAACACCCAACTGTCGAGGCTGTCGGCCGGCAGGGCCATCGCCATGTGATCGATGCGTTTGAGGCCGCCGCTGGCCAGCGCGTTCGGCTGCAGGTTGAAGTCGGTGCCGTAGACGTCGGCGTCCTGATCCACCAGGTAAATCAGGCTGCCATCCGGCGCGCGCACGGCGGCGAGTTCCAGTTCATTGGGGCCGACCAGCCCGCGATAGGGCTGGCCTTTGTAAGCCACGGCGCGGGCCAGTGCACTGGCGCTGTCCTTGACCCGCACGGCGGTGGCGCACAGCGATGGACCGTGGGCCTCGAAAAAACTGTGGCCGAACGAGTAAGGCTCGGAGTTGAGGATCAGGTTGATATCGCCCTGGCGCAACAGGCTGACGCTCTTGGAGCGATGCTGGCCAGCCTTGACGAAGCCCAGGCGTTCCAGCCAGTTCGAGAGCTTGGCACCGAGGCTTTCATCCACGGCGAACTCGAGAAACTCGATGCCGTTGTACTCGCTGGCCTTGGGCGTCTCGAACAGGATGTCGAGGTTGGCCGCAGGTCGGGATTCCTGCTCCAGGCGCTGACGGGTTTTCTCTTCGAGGTACAGCAACGAACGCAAACCGTCGGCGGCATTGGCCCGTGGCGGCGCGGCGCGAAAGCCGTCGTTGAAGATCTCCAGCGACAGCGGCCCGGTGTAACCGCTCTTGATGATCGGTGCGAGGAAGCCCGGCAGATCGAACTCGCCCTGGCCCGGGAAGCAGCGGAAATGCCGGCTCCACTCCAGCACATCCATGGCCAGGATGGGCGCGTCGGCCATTTGCACGAAGAAGATCTTGTCGCCCGGGATATCAGCGATGGCGCTTGGATCGCCCTTGAGCGACAGCGTATGAAAGCTGTCGAGCAACACGCCGAGGCTTGGATGATCGGCCTGACGCACGATGTTCCACACCTGTTGATAGGTGTTCACATGCCGGCCCCAGGCCAGTGCTTCGTAACCGATACGCAAGCCCCGCGCGCCGGCGCGTTCGGCCAGCAGGCGCAAGTCGTCGACCAGAATCTGCTCGTCGCCAATGGAATCGGCCGAGGCGTTGCTGCACACCAGCACCAGGTCGGTGCCCAGTTCCTGCATCAGGTCGAACTTGCGCTCGGCCCGCTCCAGATTGCGCGACAGGCGGTCACGGCGGCAGCCTTCGAAATCCCGGAACGGTTGAAACAAGGTGATGGCGATCCCGAGATCGGCGCACATCTGTTTGATTTCCCGGGGGCTGCCGTCGTAGTAGAGAAGGTCATTCTCGAAAATCTCGACGCCGTCAAAACCGGCGGCGGCAATGGCTTCGAGTTTTTCCGGCAGGGTACCGCTCAAGGAAACGGTGGCAATGGAACGCTGCATATCTTCGACTCCCGGTACTGGAGACCATTTTGTTAGGGGCATTCGCCAGCTGATGCGGGGACTGCGTTTAGCTTTGAGTGAATTATTGGCTGCGTGATCCCGCACAGCAATTTAAAGTGTACTACCCAGTTAGTTTTGCGTGCGATTATCGAACAAAATGACAATTGGCGAATTGACGATTTTTCGTCCACTGCGCAACATCAACACCACATTGGGCCCGGTCACCACACATCGGTCCCAGTTAACAACGACCCAGAACACCACATAAAAATTTCAAAAAAACGGGTATACGCTCATGCGCTCCTTCACCGCTCTGCTCGCTCGAACCAACGCCATTACGCCTGGCCCGGCGTCCATCCGCCCCCTGCGCACCGCTGGCACACACGTGCCGCTCGCTGAATAACCCGTCAGCCGACGAAACAGCCGATCAGTCCTCACGCGCACGCCGCCAGCGATTGATCACGCGCCCTTGAAGTCCCGACGAGCCTGGCTTGTCAGTCATTGAACGGATGGCACACATGAATCCTACACAAAGCTCACGCATGGCCCCGGCCATGAGCGCTACCACTGGTGGCATCGGCGATAAAATTCGCGGCGCCATGGCCGTCGGCAAAACCCGTTGGGGCATGCTGGCGCTGGTGTTTTTCGCCACCACCCTGAACTACATCGACCGCGCCGCCCTCGGCGTCATGCAGCCCATCCTGGCCAAGGAAATGAGCTGGACGGCGATGGACTACGCCAACATCAACTTCTGGTTCCAGGTCGGTTACGCCATCGGCTTCGTGCTGCAAGGGCGCTTGATCGATCGGGTCGGTGTGAAGCGCGTGTTCTTCTGCGCCGTACTGCTCTGGAGCCTCGCAACCGGCGCTCATGGCCTGGCCACATCGGCGGCTGGCTTCATGGTTTGCCGCTTCATCCTCGGCCTGACCGAAGCCGCCAACTACCCGGCCTGCGTGAAGACCACGCGCCTGTGGTTCCCGGCCGGTGAGCGTGCCGTGGCCACCGGTATTTTCAACGCCGGGACCAACGTCGGTGCGATGTTCACGCCGATGCTGCTGCCATTGATCCTGCATGCCTGGGGCTGGCAAGCCGCGTTCCTGTGCATGTCGGCACTGGGCGGCATCTGGCTGGTGTGCTGGGGCCTGAAATACTTCAACCCGGAAGATCACCCTCGCGTTAAACAGTCGGAACTGGACTACATCCAGAAAGAAGTCGAACCGGAACAAACTCGCGTACCGTTCTCGAAAATCCTGCGCATGCGTGGCACCTGGGCCTTCGCCCTCGCCTACTCGATCACCGCGCCGGTGTTCTGGTTCTACCTGTACTGGCTGCCACCGTTCCTCAATCAGCAATACAACCTGGGGATCAACGTCACCCAGATGGGCATCCCGCTGATCATCATCTACCTGACGGCCGACTTCGGTAGCGTGGGCGGCGGGATACTGTCCTCGTTCCTGATCGGCCGCGGTATCAACCCGATCAAGGCGCGACTGATGTCCATGTTCCTGTTCGCCTGCTGCATCATCGGCGTGATCATGGCCGCCGGCTCCAGCAGCCTGTGGGTCGCGGTGTTTGCCATTTCCCTGGCCATCGGCGCGCACCAGGCCTGGACCGCGAACATCTGGAGCCTGGTGATGGACTACACGCCCAAGCACATGATGAGTACGGTGTTCGGTTTCGGTGGCATGTGCGCCGCCATTGGCGGGATGTTCATGACCCAGTTGGTCGGCCACATCCTGACCGTCACCAACAACAACTACACCGTGCTGTTCACCCTGATTCCGGCGATGTACTTCATCGCGCTGATCTGGATGTACTTCATGGCCCCGCGCAAGATTCCGAAAGTAGAAGACTGATGCTGCCTCGGCGCAGGCCCGATTTCGGGCCTGCGCTTTTTTTGTGCCCGCATTTCATGAATCCACGATTTTTCGTTCATCGCCAAGGAGGTCTAACCATGTCGCCAGGTCGCCTGAGCATCGCCCAACGCGCGGTCATCAGCTTCGGTCTCATCGCCCTGCTGGTGCTGTTGCAGGGCTTGTTCGCCCTCAAGCAAGTCGCCCAAGTGCGTGCCACCGGCCAATACACCGAGAACATCTCCCTGCCCAGCACCCGCTACCTGGGGGAAATCCGCGACTATGCATTGAGCATTCGCGTACTCAGCCTGCGCATGGCACTCAACCGCGACCCCAAGGTGCTCGAGGCCACGGTGAGCCGCCTGCATCAGGTGCAGGGCTGGCTGGAGCAGGCGCTGAACAAATTCACCCCCCTCGTGGGCGATTACAACAGAGAGCCGTACGAAAAATTCGTCGCGACCGTCACCCAATACCGTCAAGCGCTGGCGCAATACGAAACCCTGTCGCGGGAAAACCGCCAGGAAGAAATGACCGCGCTGCTCAACGGCAAGATCCAGGATTACTCGACCCTGACCGGTGACCAGTTCGCCGAGCTGGTGGCCCTCACCACCCAGCAAGTCAGTCAATCGGCGCAACAGGCCGACGCGCTCTACAACCAGGTGAAAGTCACGGTGATCGGGGCCTTGATCGCCGTCTCGCTGCTGACCGTGCTCCTCGCCTGGATGTTGATTCGCAGCATCGTGGCGCCCATCCGTCAGGCCGTAGACGTGGCCGAACAGGTCGCCGCCGGGGATCTCAGTACGCCGATCAGCAGCCACGGCACGGATGAAACCGGGCGCTTGCTGACCGCGTTGTCGATCATGCAAACCAGCCTGCGCGAGACCCTGCAACGGATCAGCGACGCCTCCACGCAACTGGCCGCTGCCGCCAACCAGATGAAACAGAGCACCCACCAGGACTCTGGCCGCCTGCAACAGCAGCACAACGAAATCGAACAAGCCGCCACGGCGGTGAACGAGATGACCGTGGCCGTGGAAGAAGTCGCCCGCAATGCCGTATCGACGTCGGACAGTACGCGCCAGTCGACACAACAGGCGAGTCAGGGTCAGGCGCGGGTGATTGAAACACTCGACTCGATCCAGGCCATGAGCGCCGATGCCGGCACAGCCCTGCAACAGGTGCAGACCCTGGCCGAGCAATCCCGGGAAATCGGCAAGGTGCTGGACGTGATTCGCGCCATCGCCGAACAGACCAACCTGCTGGCGCTCAACGCGGCCATCGAGGCCGCCAGGGCCGGGGAAGCCGGGCGCGGTTTTGCGGTCGTGGCCGATGAAGTTCGCGCACTGGCCCATCGCACCCAACAATCGACCCGGGAAATCGAACAGATGATCGGCCGGGTTCAGGGCGATACCGAAGGGGTGGTGCTGTCGATGCACGACAGCAGCCAGCGCGTTGCGCAAACCCTGTCGCTCGCTGAACAGGCTGGCATCGCGCTGGCGGAAATTACCCGGGCCATGGAACAGATCCATGAGCGCAACCTGGTGATTGCCAGCGCGTCGGAAGAGCAAGCGGCGGTGGCGCGCGAGGTGGACAGGAATCTGCTGAACATTCGCGACCTGTCACTGCAAAGCGCCGACGCCTCGACCCGCACCAGTGCTACCAGCCAGGAGCTGTCGCAATTGGCGGCGGGCCTGCAAAACCTGGTGGTGCGCTTCAGGTTCTGAGCGGCCTCAACGGCGACTTTGCTGCCAGGCCGCCGCCAGGCCACTGCAGCAAATCACCGCGATCCCGAGCACCGTGGTCAGGGTTGGCGTGTGGGAAAAGAGCAACCAGCCCAGCAGACCGGCAAACACGATCTGGCAGTAACTGAAGGGCGCCAGCAAGGCGGGCGCGGCATGGCGGAAAGCCTGGGTCAGAAACAGATGCGCCGTCATGCCGCAGGCGCCCAGCGCCAGCATCAGCACGCCATGCGGCAGGCTCGGCACCTGCCAGAAGAACGGCACCAACGCACTCATCACCAGGGTGTTGCACAGCCCGGCGAAGAAGTTGCTGGTGGTCGGGCTGTCGATCTCGCTGAGCTTGCGGGTCAGCAGTTGATAGAAGCAGAAAAACAGCGCCGAACAGAACGGCAGCAACACCGCCGGGGTGAACAACTCGCCGCCGGGGTGAACAATGATCAGCACGCCACTGAAACCGAAAATCACCGCCAGCCACTGCCCGCGCGTCACGCGCTCCTTGAGCAACGGCACCGACAACGCCGTGACCAGCACGGGCGCCAGGAAGTTGACCGAGGTCGCTTCCGCCAGCGGGATGTACATCAACCCCGTGGTGAAAAACAGACTGGTGCCCAGCAGGCATAACGCCCGGGCCAATTGCAGCAACGGGCGCTTGGTACGCAACACCCGCAACCCGGATTGCGGCAGGAAAATCCCGGCCATCAACAAGGTGTGCACCACATAACGCGCCCACACCACCATGACAATCGGGTAGAACCCCGAGAGGTATTTGGATATCGCGTCATGACTGGAAAACAGGAAGGTGGCAACGACGATCAGCAAGATGCCCTTGAAGGGCTGATTGACGCCGGAAAGCGGGGTGCTGACTGTCATTGGGTTTCCTTTTGTTTACATCAAAAATCAAAAGCTTCGCGGGCAAGCCACGCACCCACAGGTCCGCATAAAACGTGTGGGTGCGTGGCTTGCCCGCGACAGGTGCGCAGCACCGCTTACAGCCGCGCCAACAATTCCCGGGTTTTATCCAACGCCATCTGCGCCCGGTCCAGGCCGCTCACGCCCTGCTCCAGCAGTTGCAGGGTGGGAATTTCCAGACTCAATGGAATGTTAGCCGGCAAACAACGCAACAGCCCCGGCAGATCGCAATCGCCATCGCCGGGAAACCGCCGCTCGTTACGGGCCTGACGCAAAATCTCGGCCATGTCCGCCGGACGGGGCCCCGCCACATCACATAACTGCGCATACCGTAGCCGCGAAGGGGCAACCCTGGCCAGATCTTCCAGCCGCGACCCGGAGCGATCGAAATGGAACGCATCCACCAGCACTGCACCGTTTTCGCGCCCGGCTGCCTCGACGATGCGCACGGCTTGCTCAAGGTTGCGCGCATCGGTCCAGGGCATGAACTCCAGGTGCGGATGCAGTCCATATGGGGCCGCCAGATCACAAAGCAGCGCAAAGTTATCGGTCAGGCGTTGCTCATCCACATCATTACCGGCCACCAGTAATTCAGTCGCACCGAATTCGGCACCGACCGCCAGCACCTTCTCGAATTCGGCGACGACGGTATCCGGCTTCAAGCGCAGGATTTCAACATCCAGTACACGTAGGCCGGTATCGCGCAGACGCGCCAGGGTCTGACGGCGCAAACCCGCATCCGCCACCAGGGCAAAATGGTGCTCCTCCGGCGTCGCCGGCACCAGACGCAAGCCGACGTGGCTGTACCCGGCCCGCGCCGCGACGTCGACCATCTCGGGCGGTGACAGCTCCAGCACGGTCAGACTGGCCAGGGAAAAGATTCGTTCACTCATGGTCAAGCCTCAATCAGGGAAGGTGTGCAAGCGCGACCGGTTTCGGCGGCTTCGCGGATGGCTTCGATCAGCGCCAGGGTGCGGGCGGCATCGGCGGCGCTCACCAGCGGCTCGACTTCCCGGCGCACGACGCGCACGAAATGCTGCAACTGCAAGCGCAACGCCTCATCGGCGCTGAAGCTTTCCTGCGTCTGCACCAGGGACTGATGCCACCCGCCATCGGCTTCGGTGTAATGCCAGCGCTTGAGTTGCGGAATGCTCAGCGCCCCGCCGGTTCCGGCGAGCAAGTAACACGGCTGGTCGGCCTGACGCGGATACACCGGGTTCTCCCCGGAATCCAGCTCCCAACTCCAGGGCGCCGCCACCGCGTCGGACCCGGTCAGGCTGCCCAGGGCACCGTTGTCGAACTGCAGCAACACCGCCGCGCAATCTTCGTTGGCAAAACCGCGGATGGCGTTGCTGGTGATGGCCTGCACCTGACGCACTTCACCGCACAAGTGCCGCAGCAAATCGAGGTCGTGGATCAGGTTGGTCAACAACATCCCGGCACCCGCCTCGCGGCGCCAGGGCGTCTCGAAGTAACTGTCGGGTTTGCGCAACTGCCAGAGCGCCGTGACCGTGGTCAACCGGCCCAAGGCGCCGCTCTTGACCAGTTCATGGGCACGGACGATCAACGGGTTGTGCCGCCGATGATGGCCCACCAGCACCGGTACTCCCGTAGCCTTCGAAGCCTCCACCAACCGGCGAACCTCATCCAGATGCACGCCGACCGGTTTCTCCAGCAACACCGCTACACCGACGGCGAGGCAATCGAGGGCAGTGCTGACGTGCAGATTATTCGGATTGGCGACGATGACCGCGTCCGGCTTCGTCTGCTCCAGCATCTGAGCGTGATCGGCGAAATACGCCACTCCCCATTCGGCGGCGAGGGTTGCTGCTAGCGGACCGGGATCGGCCACGGCGCACAGCGTCGCTTCAGTCAGGGTTTTCAGATGCCGGTAATGCTGCTGGCCCATGATGCCAGCGCCGATCAGGGCGATTCGAAGGGGCGAATTCAAGGCGCGGTCCTCTTGTGTTTATTGTTGGAAGGAAGATTTCCAATAATTTAGAACCAGGTTCCAGATTCTTACACACACAAGGACTGAAAGTGTTCGAACAGCGCACAGCTTTCATTTGGCAAACGAAAATCCTTTGTGGGAGCGAGCTTGCCCGCGATAGCGGACCTCCAGCCAACAATGATGTCGGATATACGTCCCTCATCGCGGGCAAGCCCGCTCCCACAGGAGAAACTTCCGCCCCTAGTTAAATAACTCCGACGCCAGGCTCGCCGCCGACAATTCCTCGGTAAACCTCAACAACAACGGCGCCAGTTCATGCAGTCGTGCGCCCGGCATCCGCGCGCTCGGCCCGGCAATGCTGAGTACGCCAATCACCCGGCCAGAGCCGGGATGACGCACCACCGCGGCAATCGCCGACGTGCCTATCGCCGAACTTTCCTCGACACAGGCGTAGCCTTGCTCCCGCGCCAGGCGCAGGCGCTCGAGCAATTCAATGTTCGAGCGCGGCGCATTCGGCCCCAGTTCCAGTGGTCGGTCCATGGCCTGGCGTTCTACCAGCGACAGGGCTTCGGCATCGCTCATGCACGCCAGCCACGCATGCCCGGAGGCCGTGTAAAACAGCGGTGCATCGCGGCCCATGTCCGGGTCGTAACGCAAGCCGGAGCGGGCCCCCTGGGACTTGGCGATCCAGGTCTGCCGCTCGCCGTCTATGACGCCCAGACGCACCAGTTCACCGGTTTCCTGAGCCAGGCGATCGAGCACCGGCTGCACGATATCGGCGCCACTGCTCGACAGATAACGGAACCCCATCGCCACCAGCTTGGTCGACAGGTGGTAGCGCAGGTTCTCCGGGTTCTGTCGCACATAACCGAGGCGAATCAGCTCCGCCAGCATGCGATGGGTGGCGCTCTTGGGGATGTCCAGCTGCTCTGCCAGGGTCTGCATCGGCAGGCCACGGGGGTCGCTGGTGAGGCTTTCAAGCACACTGAAAACACGTTCGATCTGACTGCCGGCCATGGGAGCTTCCACGCAAAATTTGCTCGATTCTAGAAGACAACCGGCCGAATGCGAAATCTGGAACTCGCCGTCCGATTACCGCCCGCTTTGTGCGCCACAGGCTTGCCCGACTCCGTCGACCTCTTATATTTTCTGGAATCAAATTCCAAAATAATAAGCCACTGGAGTGCTCACAATGCCTGCCGAACCGCCCATTCTTCCCGACATCGACTGTGATGTGCTGATCGTCGGCTCCGGTGCGGCCGGTTTGTCGGCCGCTGTCACGGCGGCATGGCATGGCCTGAAAGTCATTGTGGTGGAAAAGGATGCGGTTTTCGGTGGCGCCACGGCATGGTCCGGCGGCTGGGCCTGGGTGCCCTGCAATCCCCTGGCCCGTCGCGCCGGCATCGTCGAAGACGTGGCACTGCCACGCACCTATTTAAAACACGAGTTGGGCGAGCACTTCGAGCCGGCAATGATTGATGCCTTCCTGGAGGCCGGCCCACAGATGGTTGCGTTTTTCGAACAGCACACCTCGCTGCAATTCGCCGACGGCAATGCCATTGCCGACATTCACGGCGACACGCCAGGCGCAGGCACCGGCGGGCGCTCGGTGATCGCCGCCCCCTATGACGCACGAAAAGTCGGCAAGCTGCTCAAGCGTCTGCGCAAAACCATGCGTGAAACGTCGTTCATGGGTATGCCAATCATGGCGGGCGCGGACCTTACGGCATTCCTCAACCTGACCCGCTCGCTGCCCGCCGCCTGGCACGTCACCCGACGCTTCACCCGCCACCTGCTCGACCTCGCCGTGCATGGCCGCGCGATGCAACTGGTCAACGGTGTGGCGCTGGTCGCACGCCTGGCAAAATCCGCCGAGGACCTCGGCGTATTGCTGTGGGAGTCGGCGCCCGTCACCGAGTTGCTGCGCGAGAACAATCAGGTCCATGGCGCGGTGGTCAGCACTACCAAAGGTTCGGTGCGCATCCACGCGCGCAAGGCCGTGGTACTCGCGGCGGGCGGCTTTGCCAATGACATCGAACGGCGCAAGGCATTGTTTCCACGCACGCCAACCGGGCGTGAACACCTGGCCCTGCCACCGCTGGCGGTGTCCGGCGACGGGCTGCGACTGGGCGAAAGCGTCGGCGCTCGAGTGAATACCGATATGGCGTCACCGGTCGCCTGGGCACCGGTCTCGCAGGTGCCGCACAGCGATGGCAGCGTTGGCCATTTCCCGCACATTATTGAACGCGGCAAGCCGGGGATCATCGGCGTGCTGAGCAATGGCCAGCGCTTCGTCAACGAAGCCAACGGCTACTACGACTACGTCAAGGCCATGGTCGCCGCTGCCCCGCCAGGCGAAGAGGTCGCTTCGTGGCTGATTTGCAGCCATGGTTTCCAGCGGCGCTACGGGCTGGGCATCTCTCGGCCGTTTCCGGTGCCGTTGTCATCCTTTATCCGCAGCGGCTATCTGAAAACCGGTAACACTCTTGAAGCATTGGCGTCGGCCTGCGGCATCGATCCGGACGGTCTACGCCGCACCGTGGAAGACTACAACCGCCATGCGCGCAACGGTGAAGACCCGCAGTTCGGTCGCGGTTCGACCCCCTATAACCGCAAGCAGGGCGATGCGCGGCAACAACCCAACCCCTGCGTCGCGCCGATCGAACAAGGCCCGTTCTACGCGGTGAAGGTCCAGCCCGGTTGCTTCGGCACCTTCGCCGGGCTCAAGGTCAACGCACACGCCCAGGTCCTCGACGACACAGGTCAGGCCATCGCCGGTCTGTATGCGGCGGGCGGCGACATGGCCAGCATCATGGGCGGGCACTACCCCGCCGGCGGCATCAATCTGGGCCCGGCGCTGACCTTCGGCTACATCGCCGCGCGGCATATCGCGGGTATCACCGCTTATGAAAAGGAGATCGACCATGCAGCACATCGTTAACGCCCAAGGCTTGAACATGCCAAAACTGGGCCTCGGCACCTGGCCGATGCTGGGCGAAGAATGCACCCGCGCCGTGGAACAGGCCCTGGCACTGGGTTATCGGCACATCGATACCGCGGCGGGCTACAACAACGAAGACGCTGTCGGTCAAGCACTGGCGAACAGTCCGACACCCCGCGAGCAGATCCATGTCACCACCAAGGTCTGGTGGGACCAACTGCAGCCCGACGCCATGCGCCACTCCATGGACCGCAGCCTCAAGGCCCTGCGCAGCGATTACGTCGACCTGTTCATGATCCATTGGCCGAGCACCGACTGGGACTTGCCGAGCACGATCGAGACCCTGGTGTCGTTCAAGGAACAAGGCCTGGCGCGCAATATCGGCGTGGCGAATTTTCCGCTGCCGCTGTTGCGCACAGTCGTCGAGGAACTGGGCGCTCCGCTGTCCGCCATTCAGGTCGAGTATCACGTACTGCTCGGCCAAAACGCCCTGCTGAACTACGCCCGTCAACACGATCTGGCCCTCACGGCCTACACGCCCCTGGCTCGCAACAAGGTCTCGGACATCCCGCAGATCCGGCAGATCGCCGCCAAACACGGCGTGCTGCCAACCCAGGTCGCACTCAAATGGCTGCTGGATCAAGCGAACGTGGCCGCCATTCCCAAGGCCAGTAGCGAGGCCAATCAACGGGCCAACCTGGCGGCGCTGGAGGTGCAACTGGATGACACGGACCGCGCCTTGATCGCCAGCCTTTCCAAACGCGAGCGCCAGGTCAGCCCGCCCTTTGCCCCGGTATGGGACGCGTTCGACGAATAACCCCGCCGATCCGAGCGCTTTACGCAGCGCTCGATGCTCCCCCGATAAAAAAACCGTCGCCCTGCGGAATTCGTCGGGGTGTCCGTGTTCAATACAAGCCTGAAATGTGCTCGGCAATCCGTCAGGGGTTGCCGGGCCTAGGGGCGCGTGCGACAAAAACCCGGACGACTGGACTGGCGCCGCTCCCACTTGGCAGCAACACTCACCGCACGGGGTCATTACCCGGAACAGAAGAGGATTCCCACATGCTATGGAAAAAAGGCCGACGCAGTGACAACGTGGTCGATGCCCGTGGCGATGATGTCGGCGGTGGCGGGATGCGCTTTGGCGGTGGCAAGGGCCTGAGCCTGACGGCGATCCTTCTGATCGTCGGCATCGGCTGGATCACCGGCCAGGACCCACTGCAGATCCTCGGCCAACTGACCGGGCAGATGGGCCAGCAAACGGCACCGGCGACCACTCAGACGCGCAAGGCGCCACCAGCCAGTGATGAAGGCGCCGAATTCGTCCGTTCGATTCTGGGTGATACCGAGGACACCTGGCAGCAGATATTCCAGCAGGCCGGCAAGCAATACAAAGACCCGACCCTGGTGTTGTTCAGCAATCGCGTGAACTCGGCCTGCGGCCTGGCGACGTCGGCGACCGGTCCGTTTTATTGCCCGGCGGACCAGAAGGTCTATCTGGACATGGCGTTTTTCCAGGAAATGGCCCAACGTTTTTCCGCGGCGGGGGACTTCGCCCAGGCCTACGTGATCGCTCACGAAGTCGGACACCACGTGCAGACCTTACTTGGTGTTTCCGCGAAAATTCAGGCCGCGCGCCAGCAAGGCCGGCAAATGGAAGGCGATGGTGGCTTGCTGGTGCGTCAAGAACTGCAAGCCGATTGCCTGGCCGGCGTCTGGGCCAACCATGCACAACGACGGCTGAACTGGCTGGAACCGGGCGATGTCGAAGAAGCGCTCAACGCTGCCAATGCCATCGGCGATGATCGTTTGCAGCAACAGGGTCAAGGCCGTGTGGTGCCCGACTCGTTTACCCATGGTACGTCGGCGCAACGGGTGCGCTGGTTCAAAACCGGATTCGCCCAGGGCCAGGTTGGCCAGTGCGATACCTTTGCGGCGAAAAATCTGTAAATGAAGACGTGGCTGTTGGCGTTGTTGATCACCTGCACAAGTACTTGGGCTGCCGAGCATGCCGTCAAGGAGGTCAGCCCCGGACGCCTGTTGTTGAAATCAGGCGAGATCGCGGTGGGCATCAGCCCTGGCCCGGCCAAAATCGAACGAGTGTTGATCATCGTCCATGGTCGCTTGCGCAACGCACAGACCTACCTGCACAGCGGCGAACACGCGGCGGAACTGGCCGGGCAAAGTGCGACAACACTGATCATCGCCCCACAATTCCTCAATGAAACCGACGTCGCGATGCATCCCGTTGCCGAGACGGTTCTGCGCTGGCAGGGCAATGAGTGGATGGCGGGTGGCGAATCCACTGCGCCGTTCCGTCTCAGCGCCTTTGCGGCGCTGGACGAAATCATCGCCCGCCTGGGTGATCGCGAGCAGTTTCCCGATGTGAAGCAAATCGTCATCGCCGGCCACTCCGGTGGCGCTCAAGTGGTTCAGCGATACGCCATGCTCGGACACGATCAGCCAGCCCTCGACGCCGCCGGGGTGCAGGTGCGCTATGTCATCGCCAATCCATCTTCCTATGCGTACTTCGACGAACGCCGGCCAGTGGCTTTCAGCCATGCCCGCTGCCCGGACTTCAATCGCTGGAAGTACGGGCTGACGGATCTACCCGCCTACGCCGAAGGGAAAACGCCTGCGCAACTGCAGGCAACCTACGTCAAGCGCAACATCGTTTATCTGCTGGGGCAACAGGACATCGACCCCAACCACCCGGCGCTGGACAAGGGCTGTGAAGCCCAGGCGCAAGGCCCCTATCGATTGGCCCGCGGGCGCAATTACTTTGAGTATCTGAAGCGGCTGCAACCGAAAGGGCTCAATCAGCAACTGATCGAAGTGCCCGGCGTCGGGCATGACGGGGATGGGATGTTTACTTCGCCGGAGGGGCAAAAGGCGTTGTTCGGGCTGTAGGTTTCGCGCTGGCCGAGAGCATCTGCCGCAACTCGATGCAATCGGCCGCATGCCAATCGGTCAATTCCGGCCACGGATTATCCGGCAGGTTCACCAGCACCGTCCGTGCCCCCGCCGCCCGCCCGCAATCCAGATCAAAGCGGTAATCACCGACCATCACCATTTCGCTCGCCGGTACGTTCCAGGCTTGCGCCAATTTCAGCAAACCACCGGGGTGCGGTTTTGGCGGCGCTTCATCTCGACCGAGCACGTCCTCCACCGCGAAGCAGTCAGCCAGGCCAATGGCCTCCAGCGTGACATGCGCCAATTCACGGGCATTGCGCGTGAGAATGCCCAGGCGATACCCGCGCCCGGCCAGGTCACGCACCAGCTCTACGGCACCCGGTGCCGGTTTCGACCCGAGCGCCAGGTCGCGCTCGTGCTCGAGCAGCCACGCATGCTTGGCAGCGGCTTCGTCGGCCGGTAGCGCGGCGAGGTGGGTCAGGATGTCGTCTTCGGCCGGGATCGCCAGCGCCACGCGAATCGCCGCGAAATCATGCACGGCCACCGTCAGGGTGCCGTCCATGTCGAACACCCAGTGACGCACATCGGCCAGGCTCATGACCAATCCTTGCGATGACGGATCAGGCCTTCCTGCGTGACCGAGGCCACCAGTTTCCCGGCGCGGTTGAACACGCTGCCACGGGAGAAACCACGGGAGTTGCCGGCCCAGGGACTGTCCATCGCGTACAACAACCAGTCATCGGCACGCAGATCAGCGTGGAACCACAGCGCATGATCGAGGCTGGCGACCTGCATGTCCTTGTGCCAGACCGATTTGCCATGGGGCTGCATCGAGGTGGTCAGCAGACCGAAATCCGAGGCATAGGCCAACAAGTACTTGTGCAACGCCGGGGAGTCGGCCAAGGCACCGTCGGCACGAAACCAGACGTACTTGATCGGGTCGGATGGCAGCGGGTTGTAGGGATCCTTTTCGGTGATCGGCCGGAACTCGATCGGCTTGGGGCACAGCAGTTTTTCGCGCATTTTCTCGGGGATCAGGTGCGCGCGCTGCTGGGTCAGCTCCAGCTCC
This sequence comes from Pseudomonas sp. MT92, assembly GCF_058792515.1. Lineage (NCBI taxonomy): Bacteria > Pseudomonadati > Pseudomonadota > Gammaproteobacteria > Pseudomonadales > Pseudomonadaceae > Pseudomonas > Pseudomonas sp. MT92. The sequence continues at coordinate 172,322 of NZ_JBXAFA010000013.1, read as the reverse complement.
GATGGCAGGTTTTCCGGACCGACCACTTGCGGCATTTCGCTTTGGTGCTGGAAACCTTCTTCGTCGTACTGGAACGAGGCGCTGCAGGTGAAGATCGGATGGCCCTTCTGGATCGCGGTCACCCGGCGTGTGCTGAAACTGCCACCGTCGCGCACCCGATCAACCTGATACACCACCGGCAACCCGGCGTCGCCCGGACGCAGGAAGTAGCCGTGCATCGAATGCACATGGCGCGCCTCATCGACGGTCTGACTGGCCGCCGACAGGGACTGGCCGAGTACCTGGCCACCGAACAACTGCCGAAAACCCAGGTCCTGGCTACGGCCACGGAACAGGTTTTCCTCAATCGGCTCCAGGGTCAGCAGGTCGACCAGATCATCCAACACTTGGCTCATTCAGACTCTCCTCACACAAAGCAATGCCGCGCAGTCTTGGCTGCGGCGGTCGATTCAGTTTCTGGCCAGGGCCGATGGGGGCCATTGTAAACATCCGCGGCGGCTTATCCATGCAAGGTTTGCAGCCATTGTTCACGGCTGATGCGATACAGCACGTGATGGCGCAAGGGATGATCGACGGCAAGGTTGGGGTGTTCAAAGTCATCAGCGCCATCATGGTGCATGCCGATGGCCTGCATGACTTTCTGTGATGGCAGGTTGCTGTCGGCCGTGAAGGAGACGATTTCGTTCAGCGCCAAACGGTCAAACCCGCAGCGCAGAGCGGTCCACGCCGCCTCACTGGCATAACCCAGTCCCCAATGCTCGCGCGCCAGGCGCCAGGCGATTTCGATGGCGGGGGTGAACGGCGCGTCGAAACCCACCACCCCGAGCCCGGTAAATCCGATGAACTGCCCAGTGTCCTTGCGCTCCAGCGCCCACGGACCGAAACCATGCTCAGCGAAATGACCACGGATTCGCCCGATCAATGAAGCACTTTCCAGTCGGCTCAAGGGTGCCGGGAAATAACGCATGACCTGTGGATCGGCACACATTGCCGCAAACTCCGGCAAATCCTCATCCTGCCACTGCCGCAACAGCAGCCGCGCGCTCTCGAGTTCCAGTATCGGCTCCATCGTGCTCCCCCCATTTTCATGCCGCGAGTCTACAACGCTGGTAGGATCCTTCACTCATTCCTGTACGAAAGCATCATGCCGCTGCCGCTGATTTATCACGAAGACTACAGTCCCGAATTCCCGGCGGATCACCGCTTCCCCATGGACAAGTTCCGCTTGCTGCGCGATCACCTGGTGGACAGCGGCCTGACTCGCGACGCCGACCTGCTGCGTCCGCAACTCTGCCCGCCGGAGATTCTCGCCCTCGCCCATGACCCTTCGTACATCGAACGCTACATGGGCGGCGAGTTGTCCCGCGAGGATCAACGTCGCCTCGGCCTGCCCTGGAGCGAAGCCCTGGCCCGGCGCACGGTGCGGGCGGTCGGCGGCTCGTTGCTGGCGGCCGAGCAGGCGCTCGAGCATGGCCTGGCCTGTCACCTGGCCGGCGGCACTCACCACGCTCACTATGACCACCCGGCCGGCTTCTGCATTTTCAATGACCTGGCGGTGATCAGCCATTTCATGCTGGAAAGTGGCCGGGTCAACCGGGTACTGATCTTCGATTGCGATGTGCACCAGGGTGACGGCACTGCACGCATCCTGCACGACACTCCGGAGGCCATTACCGTTTCCCTGCATTGCGAGAAGAATTTTCCTGCACGCAAGGCCGACAGCGACTGGGACATTCCATTGCCCAATGGCATGGGCGATGCCGATTACCTGAAAGTGGTGGATGACGCGCTCAACTACCTGTTGCCGCTCTATCAACCGGATCTCGTGCTGTATGACGCCGGCGTCGATGTGCACAAGGACGATGCCCTCGGCTATCTGAAACTGACGGACGAAGGCCTCGCCGCCCGCGATGAAGCCGTGATGCGTCATTGCCTGGGCCGCGACATCCCGGTGGTCGGGGTGATTGGCGGCGGCTACAGCAAGGACCGCAAAGCCCTGGCCCGCCGCCACGGCATTCTCCACCACAGCGCGCAGCGGGTCTGGCAGTCATCAGGTTGTCACTGAGTTGTGGACGCTTTACCCACAATGCCTGTGGAGCTGCCTGTGGATAACCTGAGTGAAAGCGACCGCAGCCCATGCGGGGTGTGGGCTACAGACTAATGATCATTTTTTAACCACCCTTTCAAACCCCATACAGTCCCCGTGGGAGCGGGCTTGCCCGCGATGAGGCCGGCACCTTCACCCTCTTCGGTGACTGACACTCCGCCATCGCGGGCAAGCCCGCTCCCACAGGGATTTTGGCTGCTAGAATGCCTACCTTCATTCCGCCAGACCGCAGCGCAGCCCATGACCCGACCCTCGACACCCTCCACCTCTCACGTCGCCATCATCGGTGGCGGTCCCGCCGGCCTGATGGCGGCTGAAGTGTTGAGTCAGGCCGGGATCAAGGTCGATCTGTACGACGGCATGCCTTCGGTCGGGCGCAAATTCCTCCTGGCCGGCGTCGGTGGCATGAACATCACCCACTCCGAAGCCTACCCGGCGTTCCTTTCGCGCTATGCCGAACGGGCACCGCAGATCGCCCCGCTGCTGCGCGGTTTCGGCGCCGAAGCCCTGTGCCAGTGGATTCAGGACCTGGGCATCGACACCTTCGTCGGCAGCTCGGGCCGGGTCTTTCCGACCGACATGAAAGCCGCGCCGCTGCTCCGTGCCTGGCTCAAGCGTCTACGTGACGGCGGCGTCGTTATCCACACCCGCCATCGCTGGCTGGGCTGGAATGAAAACGGCGGTTTGCGCATCGACAGCCCCGAAGGCGAAAAAACCGTTCAGGCCGACGCCACCCTGCTGGCGCTCGGTGGCGGCAGTTGGGCGCGCCTGGGTTCGGACGGCGCCTGGATGCGGCCACTGGAGCAACGCGGTGTAGGACTGGCACCGCTGCAACCGAGTAATTGTGGCTTCGAGGTGCAGGCCTGGAGCGAATTGATGGTCAGCAAATTCGCCGGCAGCCCGCTGAAAAACATCGCCATCGGCCTCAACGACGACGTGCCGCGCCTCGGCGAATGCGTAATGACCGCCACCGGCATCGAAGGCAGCCTGATCTATGCCCTGTCGGCACCGATCCGCGAAGCGATCAACCGGCACGGCTCGGCGACTATTCATATCGACCTTCTGCCCGGCCGGCCTGTGGATAAAGTGCTGTCGGCATTGAGCAAGCCGCGCGGCTCACGCTCGATGGCCAAACACCTGCACAGTCAGTTGGGCATCGATGGGGTGAAAGCCGCGCTGCTGCGCGAACTGACCTCTGCCGAAACCTTCACGGACATGGCTTTGCTGGCCCAGGCCATCAAGGCATTGCCACTGACACTGGTGAAAACCCGGCCATTGGACGAAGCCATCAGCAGTGCGGGCGGTGTGTTGTTCGAAGCGATGGATGAACGCTTGATGCTCAAGCAGTTGCCTGGGGTGTTCTGCGCGGGGGAAATGCTGGACTGGGAGGCGCCGACGGGCGGCTATCTGCTGACCGCGTGTTTCGCCAGTGGGCGGGCGGCGGGGTTGGGGATGATTGAGTGGTTGCAGCGCTAGGGCTGAAGACCGAATAGCCCCCATCGCCAGCAGGCTGGTTCCCACAGGAAACACCTGTGGGAGCCAGCCTGCTGGCGATGGCGGCTTAGCAGACGCCGCCGTTAATCAAGGCTTACGCTTGCGCGGCCCGGTATTGAACACCGGCACCTTGCGCACAGGCTTGACCGAAGGTTCTGCTGGTGCGACTTCCCCGCTATCCACCCACTTGCCAAGGTTGCGCTTGCCGCCACCACCCGAAGCTTTCGGCTTCTTAGGCTTTTTCGGCTTCTTGATCACCTGGCCACTGGCATCGGTGTCCGGCACCCGGTGCTCAGGCTCGAAGTCCGGTTCGTTCTGACGCTTCAAGGTCTGGCGGGTGAGCATCTCGATGGCCGAGAGCAGGTTCACCTCATCGGCACACACCAGGGAAATCGCCTCGCCGGTCGAGCCCGCGCGGCCGGTACGGCCGATGCGGTGGATGTAGTCCTCGGCGACGATCGGCAAGTCGAAATTGACCACCAGCGGCAAGTCTTCGATATCCAGACCACGGGCCGCAACGTCGGTGGCGACCAGGATCTGCACTTCGCTCGCCTTGAAACGGTCCAGCGCACGCTGGCGGGTCGCCTGGGGTTTGTCGCCGTGAATGCCGTCGGCGTTGATGCCCAGGCCCTGCAGCTTCTCGACCAACGCATCCACACCATTACGGGTCTTGGCGAACACCAGCACTTGCTTCCACTTGCCCTTGCGCATCAAGTGCACGAACAGCTCTGGCTTGCGCTTCTTGTCCACCGTCACCACCCATTGCTTGACGGTGTTGGCGGCCACGTTGCGCGGGCTGACTTCGATGGTCTGCGGGTCGTTGAGCATTTGCCCGGCCAGCAGGCGGATGTCGTCGGAGAAAGTCGCGGAGAACAGCAGCGTCTGACGTTTCTTCGGCAATGCGCGGTAAATGTTCGCCAGTTCTTCGGAAAAGCCCAGGTCGAGCATCCGGTCGGCTTCGTCCAGCACCAGGGTTTGCAGCTGGTTGAACTTCAGCGCGTTCTGGCGGAACAGGTCGAGCAAACGGCCCGGGGTCGCCACCAGCAGATCGACACCGCTGCGCAGCTTCATCATTTGCGGGTTGATGCTGACGCCGCCGTACACCGCGTAGGTGCGCAGTGGCAGGTTCTCGGCGTACTGGCGCACGGCTTCGTGAACTTGCTCGGCCAGTTCGCGGGTGGGCACCAGGATCAGCGCGCGCACCGAGTTGGCGGTGACTTTCGGCCCTTCCATGGCCAGCAATTGCAGGAGCGGCAGCGCGAAACCGGCGGTCTTGCCGGTGCCGGTCTGGGCGGCGGCCATCAGGTCGCGACCGGCCAGCACCGCCGGTATGGCTTGCGCCTGAACCGGCGTCGGAGTCTGGTAGCCAAGCTTCTCAAGGGAGCGCAGCAAGGGTTCGATCAGGCCAAGGGAGGCGAAAGTCATGGGAGTACCGTAGGAAAATTCAGCGCGGGTTGTGCAAAACAAGTGTGCAAAACAAATGTGCAATGGCGCGCAGTTTACCCTAATTCACACGGGATTCTGTCGGCACTGCCTTCACCACCGGCTGCGGTGGCGAACGGCGCCACTGCGGCAGACCGATCAACACCACGGCACTGATGATCACCAGCATCGCCAGCCCTTCTTCGATACCGATGGTCTCGCCGACAAACACGATCCCCAGCAACACCGCCACCGCCGGGTTGACGTAGGCATAACTGGTGGCCGCCGCCGGGCGCACGTGTTTCAACAGATACATGTAGGCGTTGAAGGCGATGATCGAACCGAACACGGTCAGGTACGCCAGCGCGGCCCAGCCTTCGATCGGCGGCATCTGTTCCAGGTGCTCGCCGCTCACGGCACTGCCGATCAGCAACACCACCCCGCCCACCAGCATTTCCACGGCACTGGCCATGGCGCCCTGAGGCAATGGCAAGTGTTTGCTCCACACCGAACCGAAGGCCCAGGTCGCCGCTGCAAAGATCAACAACGCGGCGCCCAAGGGGCTCGATTGCAAGTTGGAACCCAGGTTGAGCATGGCGATACCGATCAGCCCGAGGACAATCCCGGCCCATTCGAGACGGGTATTGCGCGCGCCCCACAAGTAGCCACAGAGCAAGGTGAACAACGGCACCGTCGCCACCGCCAAGGCGGCGACACCTGAAGCCACCCCCGTGTGCTCGGCGAGGCTGACCCCGCCGTTGCCGCAAGCCAGCAGTAACACCCCGATAATGCCGGCGGCTTTCCATTGCGCCCAGGTCGGTGCCGGTGCCCCGCGCCAACGCAGGAAGGCATACATCAAGCTCCCGGCAATGACGAAGCGAATCCCGGCCAGCAGCAGCGGCGGCCAATACGCCACGCCGATGCGGATTACCAGGTAAGTCGAGCCCCAAATCACATACAAGGCGAAGAAGGCGGCGATCAGCGGTAAGGGAAAACGACGTAGGCCAGGCATGGGGGGCAGCTCACAGGCAAGACAAGTGAGCCGCTATTTTAGAAAGGCTGACAGCAGAAAATAAGTTACAAAACCTTTTTAAAGCGCCGGTACACTTTTCAAAACACGGAGTTCAGCGCTATATACCGTTGTTTCGAAAGTCAGCCCTTTTCAGGAGTCGCCCCGTGGATAAATACGACCGCATGCTGCTCAGCGCCCTGCTGGAAAACGGTCGCGCGTCCTACGCCGACCTGGCGCGCAAGGTCAACCTGTCCGCCCCCGCCGTGGCCGAACGCGTGGCCAAGCTCGAAGCCAGTGGTGTCATCACCGGTTACCAGGCGAAAGTCGACATGGCCAAGCTGGGCCTGCCCATCCAGTGCGTGATCGAACTGCGCCTGAACCAACACGGTAACCAGAAAGCCTACGACGACCTGATCAAAATCCCACAGTTGACTGAATGCCACCGGGTGACGGGCGATCCCTGCGTGATCATGCAGGCGGCGGTGGGTTCGATGCCGGAGCTGGAAGAGTTGATCAACCGGATCGCCACGTTCGGCTTCAGCAAGACGTCAATTGTGTTGTCGAGCGCGATAGAGAAGCGCGTGCCGCTGGGGCACATCGAGGGCAATGGAAAGTGAACAACCTGTAGGAGCGAGCCTGCTCCTACAGGGAATCTGCGGTGTAGTCAGAAGCCGCGATAGCGCTTCAGATGTTCGCCCACTTTTGCCGCCGGCACTTTCTGCAACTTGCACAGCAGGTCGTGGGACAACTCGCGCAAGCCGTGTTTCTGGCGCAGCTCTTGGGCCAGGTGCGCCGTGAGGTTGGCGGCCATTTCCGCGTCGGCCATGGCCCGGTGGGCCTTGCCGGTGTGGGGCAGGTTGGCGAAGGTGGTGAGGGTGCCGAGTTTGTGGTTGGGCGCGGCCGGCATCAGGCGGCGGGCCAACAGTAGCGAACAGGCGAAGTTCTGCAGACGGGTGCGTTTGATGCGCCCGAGCTCGAAGTCCCAGAATTTCTGGTCGAACGCGGCGTTGTGCGCCAGCAACGGCGTGGTGCCCACGAATTCGTTGACCTCGTTCATCACCTGCTCGGCCGATGGCGCGGTGCGCAGCATGGCGTTGCTGATGCCGGTGAGTTGTTCGATGAAGGCCGGGACTCGCACTCCGGCATTCATCAGGCTCTGGTAACGCTCGACGATGCGCCCCTGTTCAAGGATCACCACGGCAATTTCCGTGGCCCGGCAGTTGCTGCTCGGGGAGATCCCGGTGGTTTCAAAGTCGATGACTGCTATGCGTTCCAAACCTGTTTCAACTCCGTAAAAATCAATTCTTGAGCAGCAGCGCACCTTCGATCGGCACGTAGCGACTGGCCGCGCGGATCAGCGAGTTGGCGGTCAGGCCCGGCACGCCGTAGGCCACCGCCTGCACGCCGTGCTTGCTGATGATGCGCTCAAGCAGCATGTCGAAATCGCCGTCGCCGGAGGCCAGCACCACTTCGTCGACATGGTCGGCGGCGTCCATGATGTCGAGGGTGATGCCCACGTCCCAGTCGCCCTTGGCCGAACCGTCGCTGCGCTGGATGAAAGGCTTGAGCTTCACGGTGAACCCGAGATTGCGCAGGATCTGCTGGAACTGCTGCTGTTTGCTGTCGCCGCGATCGATGGCGTAGGCGTAGGCCTCGACAATCTGCCCCTGCTTGCTGATTTCAGCCCACAGCGCGGCGTAATTGAAGTGGCAACCGTAAGCCTGACGCACGGTGTAGTAGAGGTTCTGGACATCGGCGAACACTGCGATTTTTTTCACCGCACATCCCCTTGGGCGCAGGCAGGATCAGGCACCAGGCCCGAAAAGTCGCCCAGTATGCCAGCCTGAAGGCGTATTCCGCGAATAATCGGCCCGAGGCATCCGGACGCCTCGGACGAATGGCACCTGTGGAATGGGCAACGTTGAGGAGTGACACCTTTGGAATGACACCTGTGGCGAGCGAGCTCGCCACAGGTCAGGTGCAACAGAAGGGTCAGACGAAAGAGTCGTCGTCGCCGCCGAAGAACGATGAGCTGTCATCGTTGTAGTCGGCGTCAGTAAAGCCGCCCTGGTCGTTACTATAAGAATCGTTACCCGCCATACGCTGGTCATCGCCCCAGCCATTGTTGCTCTGGTCGCTGACCTGGGCCGGCTCTTCCTTGATGACTTCGACGATTTCCTGCGGTTGCTGATTGTTATGGAACAGGCTGCTGATGCCTTGCGCCAGCATTACGCCACCCGCGACGCCCGCGGCGGTTTTCAGCGCGCCACCGAGGAAACTGCTGCCGGCCGCTGCCGGAGCCTGCTGCTGCGGCGCATAACCCTGCTGCGCAAAGCCCTGCTGCGGAGCACCGTAGTTTTGCTGCGGCGGTTGGCCACCGAACGACGACCGCCCTGGCTCGCGCCAGCCGCCACCACTCGATACCGGTGCGCTTTGGCTGGGCGCCGGCTGCGGGTCGCGGGCGCTGCCACCAAAGATGCTCGACAGAAAGCCGCCACTGCTTGGGGCCGGCGCCGCTGTCTGCGCCTTGGCCTGCTGCAGTTCGGCCTGCAATTGCTGGATTTGTGCCGTCAGTTGCTTGTTCTGCTCGTCGAGGCTCTTGATCGCCGCCTCTTGCACCAGAATCGCCTGGGTCATGAAATAACCCGCTGCGGGCTGGCGAGTCAGGTGTTCCTTGATCCGCGCCTCGGCCTGGGCGTCGCGCGGGGCTGAGTTCGTTTCGGCCTGTTGCAGCCGGGAAAACAGTCCATCGATCAGGGTTTGTTCTTCGCTGTTCATGGCGACCTCTTAGATTGCCGGGAAAATCGTTGCCTGTATCCACCGAGGATAAGGTGCCTGACCTTAATGGAGGCTGAAACAAGTTGTTTCAATGACCTTTACCGAACGTTTACGTTTGTGCCCTTGTGCACATCATCGGTTAAAGTGGACCACTGATTGCAACCTGCGATACCGACTGATGAATCCGTTCGACGTACTGCGTGACTCCCTGTACTTCTTCAAACGCAATCTGGGCCAGATTGTGCAACTGTGCCTGCCGCTGGTGATCATCGAGGCCCTGCTGCAACAAGTGGTCGACCATTCGACCGAGCCCGACAGTTTTCCAGGCATCAGCGTGATCGTCGGTTTGCTGATCTATCCGCTGTACACCGCCGCGCTGATTCTGTTTCTCGATGCCCGCAGCCGTGGGGAATCGCCCCGTAACCGCGATTTGCTGACAAGGTCCGCCTACCTGTGGCCGCGCTTTGCCTTGCTGACGGCCCTCAATACCGTGCTGATACTGCTCGGCCTGTCGCTGTATTTCCTGCCGGGCATCTGGCTGATGGTGACCCTGGCTTTCGGCGAATACCTGCTGGTGCTGCGTGGCCTGGCCCCGCTGGCGGCGATGAAGGAAAGCCTGCGCCTGACCCGCGGGCACTTCATGCGCATCCTGGTGTGCATTCTGTGCGTGATGGGGCCGTTGTGGGTGCTCAAGGGCGCGACGCTGGCGGTGTATCCCGACCCGCAGAACCCGGTGATCTCGCTGTTGATCGACAGTGCCCACAGCTTCCTGCAGCTGTTCACCAGCGTGGTGCTGTTCCGCCTGTTCATGCTGATCGGCGATACGCCGGAAAAAATCGATGGACCACGCTGACCGTGGGCGATGGCTTGTCAGTCGGGTATGCTCGGGGTCTATCCTCGTAACACAATAATAAGATAATAAGCCGAGCCATGACCCGACCATTGCGCTACACCCTGCTGGGATTGTTGATTGTGATCGCCTTGGCAGGCGCGATGGTCTACAGCCTGACCTGGCGTCCTGACGCCAGGGAGGTGCTGCCGGTCAGTTGCAGTACTCAGCCCCCCACCGTCGCACCTGGCCAGGCGCTGAAGGTGATGACCTGGAACGTCCAGTACCTGGCGGGCAAGCGCTACGTGTTCTGGAACGACCTGGCGGCCGGCACCGATGAAGCCCCCACCGCCGACGACATGGCCTTCAGCCTCGATGAGGTGGCGCGGGTGATTCGTGACGAGCAACCGGACATCGTGCTGTTGCAGGAACTCGATGACGGCGCCAAGGCCAGCGGCTACCAGAATCAGCTCAAGCTCTTGCAGGAGCGGGTCGCCGACCTCTATCCATGCAGTGCCCACGCGTTCGACTGGAAAGCCGACTTCATCCCTGATCCGCACATTTTCGGCAGCGTTGGCCGGCAACTGGCGACCTTGAGCCGCTACGAGATCGAACACGCCGAGCGCCTGCAATTGCCCGTGTCGGAGGTCAACCTGATCAGCCGTCAGTTCAAGCCGAAAAACGCCTTGTTGCTGACCTACCTGCCGTTGAGCGACGGCGGCCAGATGGCGGTCCTCAACACCCATCTGGACCGTGCGACCCAACCCGACGAAACCCTGCAAGCGCAAGTCTCGGCCGTGGCCAAGGTCCTCGACAAATTCGAAAGCCGTGGCACGCCGTGGCTGATCGGCGGCGACTTCAACCTCCTGCCGCTGGGTCAATACCAGCGCCTGCCCAGCGAGCAACGCACGCCCTATTCCTCCGACAGCGCCTTGCATGTGCTGTGGGACAAATACCCGATGATCCCCACCAACAACGAAGCCAGTGGCATCGACCGCGCGCGCTGGCTGACGCACTACCCAAACGATACGAACGTGAGCGGCCCGGACCGGACTGTCGACTTCCTGTTTTACAGCCCGCGCATCAAACGGGTCGAAGCGAGGGTGCGACAGGACGATACATTACGCATCTCCGATCACTTGCCGGTGATCGCCCGGTTCCTGCTGCCGGCGGCGCCATAGCGCCAGACTCCAGGCCAACACCGCCCCTGTGGGAGCCAGCTCGCTCCCACAAAGAACGTGCATCAATGCACCTCTTCCAGGTCGTCATGCAGCAAGCCGAAAATCTTGCGTTTCATGTCAATGAACGAGTGTTCCATGACCATGTCCAGCGTGCGTGGGCGCTCGATCGGCACGTCGAGAATCTGCTTGATTCGCCCGGGACGTGCGCCCATCACATAGACCCGGTCACCGAGCAGAATCGCTTCGTCGATGTCATGGGTGACGAACAACACGGTTTTCTTGCTGTGGCCCCAGACCCGCAACAGCAGCTGCTGCATTTGCAGGCGCGTCTGGCTGTCGAGGGCACCGAAGGGCTCGTCCATCAGCAGAATCTGCGGGTCGTTGGCCAGCGCGCGAGCGATCGCCACACGCTGCATCATGCCGCCGGACAACTGCTTGGCGTAGTTGTCGGCGAAGTTGCTCAGGCCGACTTCGTTGACGTAGTAGTCAACAATGTCCTTGCGTTGCGCCGCCGGCATGCCACGCCGCTTGAGTCCGAACTCGACGTTCTGGCGCACGGTCAGCCACGGGAACAGCGTGTAGCTCTGGAACACCATGCCGCGATCCGCACCGGGCCCCTGCACTTGCTGGCCCCCCACATAAATCTCGCCCGAAGTGGGCTCGTTGAGGCCGGCGGTGAGGTACAGCAGGCTCGACTTGCCGCACCCCGAAGGGCCGACCAGCACAGCAAATTGCTGATCCGGCACGTCGAAAGACACCTCTTCCAGCGCGGTAAACGTGCCGCCATCGGGTTTCTTGTAACGCAGGCTGACCTTGTCCACTTGCAGTCGTGGCGCGGCCTGCACCGCAGTGGCCTGGGGGGTGGCGAATCGATGATTGGCAGCGGTTACTGAGCCCATGCGGTGATCCTCAGACGTAAGAAGCGGAACAGTTGATCGGTCGCGAGGCCCAGCAGGCCGATGATCGCGATGGCCAGGAAAATCACATCCACCTGAAAGCCGCGCATGGCTTTGAGGCTCAGGTAACCCAGGCCACTGGAGGCCGCGACCAGTTCGGCGACGACCAGGTAAGTCCAGGCCCAGCCCATGGTCACGCGCAGGGTGTCGAGCACGCCCGGCAAGGACGCCGGGGCAATCACGTGCAGCACGGCGTCACGACGGTTCGAGCCCAGGGTGTAGGAGGCGTTGATCAGGTCCTTGGAGATGCCCTTGGACACATCCGCGATCATCACCAGTTGCTGGAAGAACACGCCGAAGATAATCACCGACACCCGCTGCTCCAGACCGATGCCGATCCACAGAATGAACAGCGGCACGAAGGACGTGACCGGCAGATAGCGGATGAAGTTGACCATCGGCTCGAGAAACGCCTGGACGATGCGGAAGCTGCCCATCAGCAACCCCAGCGGCACGGCGACCAGGGACGAGACAATAAAACCGACCATCACCACTTCGACGCTGGCCCAGACATGCTGGCCGAGCGTGCCGTCACGACCCAGGCGCACGGCGGCCTCGACCACGGCACCCGGTGTCGGCAGGAACATGCCCGGCACCACGCCGCCGTAGGACAAGCCGGCCCAGAGGCCGACCAACAAGACCCAGGCCAGGCCGCTCGCACTCCAGATCACCGACACCGGCAGGCCGGTCTTGGGTGTGATGCAGCGGCTCAGCCATGAATTGCGCTTGAACATGCAAACCTCCTAGAGCGGGCTGACGAAACGGTTGTCGATCAGGTCGTCATTGCTGACGTTGTAAGGCTTGCCCTGCAACTCGCTGGCGGTCTCGTTGGCCAGTTTGATCAGCGGTTCGCTGTCACCCGGCTTGCCCGGCGAGCCGAGCAGTTTTTCGCTCATGGCCTGATCGTAGAAGCGCACGCCTTTTGCGGCCGCCGCCAGCTCCTTCGGATCGGCAAGGTAGCCGCCGACGCCCTTGGCCATGATGGTGTACGCCTGCTCCGGGTGGTCCTTGGTGTACTGCACCGCTTTGTACAGACCGGCCACCAGGGCCTTGACGTCTTCCGGTTGTTTTTCGATGACGGTGCAGTTGAGTGCCACCACGTCGACGATCACGCCCGGCGTGCTGCTGCTGTCGATCAGCACCTTGCCCTGTTGCTTGTCGCGGACCATCGACAGGTGCGGCTCCCAGGTCACGGCGGCGGGCACGCGACCGGCGATGAAGGCGGTGGCGGCGTCGTCAGCCGTCATGTTCTGCACAGTGATGTCGCTCATGGTCATGCCATGTTTTTTCAGCAGGTAAGACAACCAGAACTGCGAGGTCGAGCCTTCGTTGACCGCCACGGCCTTGCCCTTGAGCTCCTGCAAGCTCTTGACGTCCTTGCCCACCAGCACGCCGTCGCCGCCATGGCTGTCATCCAGCGCGGCCACCGCCTTGAAGCAGAATTGCGGACGGTATTTCAGCACTTCGTCGATGGTCGACGCCGAGCCCGACAACTCGCCCGACGCTTGCGCCGCCATGTACATCGAAGCCTCTTCGACGACGGGCAGTTCCACGGTCAAACCGTTTTCCTTGAAGTAGCCCAGGTCCTGGGCCAGGTAGAGGGTGCCGTAACCGACCCAGGTGGTGTGACCGATGGAGAGGGTGCCGGCCTGGGCGCTAGTGGCGACCGTCGCGGCGATGGCGGTGACCGCCAGTGGATAAGTAACGCGGGTAAGCAAGGACTTGATCATAGGGCACTCCCAAAGCTGTTGATTTAGTTTTGATGGGCAGTACGGCCAGCGGCCCTGAACATCAGCTGCCACCGGCGATCTCTGACGGACCTTTGGTTGGGCAGCATGGGGCTGACTGGCGAAGTCGATGTTGGCCCAAGGCAGGGCTCAGGAAAATGAGGAAATATGTCGATGGGAACGATGAAAAAACTGGGTAGCGTGCGCGGAAAAAGGGCAGCGTTGGAGGGGGTGCACGGGGTGGGTGCAAAAATGAAAGGGGAGTTGAATGGGCAAAAGCAATCGCGGGCAAGCCCGCTCCCACAGGTCATGTGTCGGTCGCACGTTTAAGCACGACACATAACCTGTGGGAGCGTGGCTTGCCCGCGATAAGGTCCGCAGGACCTTCAGGCGGTGTTAGAGCCGGCCGTATTCCTGCGCCGTACGATCCACCGCTTTCAGGGTCTTGCCCACCAGCTCGTCAATCTCTTCACGACTGGCAATCAACGCTGGCGCCATGATCATCCGCCCCAGCGTCGAACGAATGATCACCCCTTCTTCAAAGCCAATCGTGCGGCAACGCCAGGCGATGTCGTTCTCGTTGGCAAAGCGTTTGCGGCTGGTCTTGTCTTCGGCCAATTGCAGTGCCGCCACCATGCCCGTGCCCTGGATATCGCCCACCAGCGGGTGATTGCCGAACACCTCGCGCAGGCACTGCTGCAGGTACGGACCGATGTCATCCTTGACCCGCGTCACCACCCCTTCATCGCGCAACGCCTTGAGGTTGGCGATCGCCACAGCCGCCGCCACCGGGTGCCCGGAATAGGTCAGGCCGTGGGCGAACACACCGCCCTGCTCCACCAGCACCCGGGCCATTTTTTTCGACAGCACCAGGCCTCCCATCGGGATGTAACCGGAGGTCAGGCCCTTGGCGATGGACAGGGTGTCCGGCTCGAAACCGAAGTACTCGTGGGCGAACCATTCGCCGGTACGCCCGAAGCCGCCAATCACTTCGTCGGCACACAACAGCACGTCGTATTTGCGGCAGATGCGCTGGATTTCCGGCCAGTAGCTTTCCGGCGGGAAGATCATGCCGCCCGCGCCCTGGAACGGTTCGGCGATGAAGCCGGCAACCTTGTCCGCGCCCAGCTCGAGAATCTTCGCTTCCAGTTGCTGCGCCGCGCGCAGACCGAATTCGGCCGGCGTCAGGTTACCTTCGTGAGCGAAGAAATACGGCTCGTCGATGTGCTCGATGTCGGGGATCATGCCGCCCATTTCGTGCATGAACTTCATGCCACCGAGCGCCGTCGCGGCCAGGGTCGAACCGTGGTAGCCGTTCCAGCGGCCGATCATGATTTTCTTCTCGGGCTTGCCGAGCACCTGCCAATAACGCCGCACCGTGCGGATCAACACTTCGTTGGCTTCGGAGCCTGAGTTGGTGTAGATCGCGTGGCTGTAGTGATCCGGCAACAGGCTGAACAACAGCTCGGAAAGCTCGATCACCTGCGGGTGAGTGGTGTGGAAAAACATGTTGTAGTACGGCAGCTGTTCCAGCTGCTGGCTCGCCGCCAACGCCAGGTCCTTGCGCCCGTAGCCGAGGTTGGTGCACCACAGCCCGGACATGCCGTCGAGGTAACGCCGACCGTCGTTGTCCCACAGGTGCAGGCGCTCGCCACGGACCATCACCCGAGGTCCTTCATCGTTGAGTGCCTTTTGATCGACGAATGCGTGGATGTGGTGCGCGGCGTCGGCGGCCTGGTAGTCGCGGGTGTCACGTGGGGTGGTCATCGCCAGTTCTCCGTTTTGTTATCAGCGCAATTGAAACCAGGTGGTCTTCAACTGGGTGTATTTATCGAATGAGTGCAGCGACAGGTCACGGCCAAAACCGGACTGTTTGCCACCGCCGAAAGGCACGGTCACGTCCAGCGCATCAACGCTGTTGACCGACACGGTACCGGCTCGCAATTGTCGCGCCACGCGGTGGGCGCGATTGAGGTCGTCGGTCCACAGCGACGCCGCCAGACCGTAGACGCTGTCGTTGGCCAGTTGCAAGGCGTGGGCCTCGTCATCGAACGCCGTGACCGCCAGCACCGGGCCGAACACCTCATTGCGAAACAGCGGCATGTCCGGGCTCACCCCGGTAAAAATGGTCGGCTGGATGAAGTTGTCGGAACCATTGAAGATCGACTGCCGGCCGCCACAAACGCGGGTCGCGCCCTGCCGCTCGGCCTGCTGGATGAACGTCATGATGCGTGCCGTCTGGCGGCTGTCGACGATGGCACCGGCAGCGCTCGACGGGTCCAGGGGATTGCCCGGCTGCCAGCACTCGGCCTGGGCCTTGAGGCGCTCGACGAATTCATCGTGAATCGAGCGCTGCACCAATAACCGCGAGTTGGCGGAACAGACTTCACCCTGATTGAAGAAGATGCCGAACGCCGCCTTCTGCGCCGCCAGATCCAGGTCCTGACAGTCGGCGAACACCAGGTTCGCACTCTTGCCGCCGCACTCCAGCCACACCTGTTTCAGGTTCGATTGTGCCGAGTACTGCATGAAGTATTTGCCGACTTCGGTGGAGCCGGTGAACACCAGGCAATCGACGTCCGGGTGTAGGCCGAGGGCTTTACCGGTCTGTTCGCCAAGCCCCGGCAGCACATTGAGGACACCGGCCGGCAGGCCGGCTTCGAGCGCCAGCTCGGCCAGACGCAGCGCGGAGAACGGCGACTGCTCGGCCGGCTTGAGGATCACCGAATTGCCCGCCGCCAGGGCTGGCGCGAGTTTCCACGCGGCCATGTCCAGCGGGAAGTTCCAGGGCACCACGGCCGCGACCACGCCCAACGCTTCGCGGGTGATGGTCGCCAGCACGTTCTGTGCGCTGGGGGCGACCTGATCGTAGAGTTTGTCGAGGCTCTCGGCGTACCAGCGCAACACCCCGGCGGCGCCCGGCACGTCAATGTTGTAGGCGTCCATGACGGGTTTGCCCATGTTCAACGAATCGAGCAGCGCCAGTTCTTCGCGATGGGCCAGAATCAGATCCGCCAGGCGCAACAGCACCTGCTTGCGCTCGCTCGGCGAACGCGCCGCCCAAGTGCCGGCTTCGAACACCTGCCGCGCGTTGCGCACCGCTGCGTCGACGTCCTCGTCACCGCAAGCCGCCACGTTGGCCAGCCACTGGCCAGTGGCGGGGTTGATGGCCGCGAATGTCTGTCCCGACTGCGCCGCACGGGATTGACCGTCGATCACGGCCTGGTCGGGAAGCCGCAGCGCAGCGGCCTTGTTTTGCCAATATGCAAGCTCGAACACGTTCAGATGCTCCAGGGGCTTTTCTTGTGCATGGATGGTGGCCCAGGCCCGTGTCGAGGAAAAATAGTAAAAATGTCTTCGCAGACGATGAAAAAACTGGGTAGCCAATCTCCCTGGTCGCGCCGCTTGTGGTTATTGTTCAAACGCGACAAAAACTTCGCCTGAAGGGATACGGGCGGTGCGTAAATTGCTTGGATGCCTTACCCGTCCGTCCCGAGGTTTGTCGTGGCCGCCTACAACCTGCGTCAATTGAAGTACTTCATTACCACCGTCGATTGCGGCAGCGTCGCCGAGGCTTCGCGCAAGTTGTATATCGCCCAACCGGCGATCTCGACGGCGATCAAAGGCCTGGAGGACAGCTTCGGCGTGCAACTGCTGATCCGCCATCACGCCCAGGGCGTCTCCCTGACGCCCAGCGGCGCGCGCTTCTACCGCAAGGCCCAGGAACTGCTGCGCATGGCCAAGGAGTTCGAACAGAACGCTCTGGCCGACAACGACGTGGTGGCCGGGCAAATCGATATCGGCTGCTTCGAAACCGTCGCACCGCTGTATTTGCCAAAGCTGATTGCGGGGTTTTCGGCACTGTACCCGGGGGTAAAAATCCGTATCCGCGACGGTGAGCAGCAGGAGTTGGTGCAAGGCCTGACCTCGGGCACCTTCGATCTGGCGATTCTCTATGAGCACGACCTGGACGCCACCATCCAGACCGAACCCCTGATGCCGGCGCAGCGCCCTTATGCCTTGCTGCCGGCGGATCATCGCTTTGCCCAGTTGAAGCAAGTGTCGCTGCGCGACCTGTGCCTGGAGCCGATGATTCTGTTGGATGTACAGCCGAGCCGGACCTACTTCGTCAGCCTGTTCGAGGAACTGGGCCTGACGCCGCACATTGCCTTCAGCTCACCGTCGATCGAGATGGTGCGCGGAATGGTCGGGCAAGGGTTTGGCTTCTCGATCCTGGTCACGCGGCCGCATTCGGAGTGCACCTATGACGGGCAAAAAGTGGTGTGCGTGGACATTGTCGAAGACGTCACGGGGTCAGGACTGGTGGCGGCGTGGTTGAAACGCGGACAATTGACCAAACCAGCGCAGTTGTTCGCCGATTACTGCCGCGAGCAGCTCACCGAAAAATCACGCCCGCCCTTGTAGAAACCGGCTCGCCGGCAAAAGGGCCGTGGAGACTTGCACCGACCTTGATGCCGCCTTCGCTGGCAAACCAGCGCCTACTTACGCGGCTTGATCCGTGCGGTCGCTTCGGCCACCAGCGGATCATCCGGCCAGTAGTGCTTCGGGTAGCGCCCCTTCAAGTCCTTCTTCACTTCGGCGTAGGTGCTGCGCCAGAAGTTCGCCAGGTCTTGCGTCACCTGCACCGGCCGCCGCGCCGGGGACAACAGATGCAGCTTGACCACCTGCCGGCCACCGGCGATGCGCGGGGTCTCGGCCAGGCCAAACAGCTCCTGCAGGCGCACCGCCAGAATCGGCGGTTGTTCGCTGTAATCCAGACGGATCGACGAGCCTGAAGGCACGCTCAAATGATGCGGTGCCAGCTCGTCGAGCCGTTGCGGAAGCGGCCATGGCAACAGGTTATGGACGATGCTCGACAGGTCAAGGTTAGCGAAGTGACTGAGCCGCGAGACCTTGCCCAGATACGGCATCAGCCAGTGCTCCAGGCTTTTGAGCAACGCGGCGTCGCTGACATCCGGCCACTCGCTCTCGCCCTTGCCCGCCAGATCCAACTGGCGCAACAAGGCGACCCGCGCCTGCCACTGACGCAACTCCGGCGTCCACGGCAACAATTCCAGACCCTTGCGCCGGACCAGATTGACCAGCGCCTGGCTGCGGGCGGTTTCATCGAGGCCGGTCAGCGGTTCGCGGCTGAGAATCAGTTCCCCGACCTTGCGCTGACGCTCGGCCCGCAACACGCCTTCGCGTTCGTCCCAATCCAGTTGATCGACCACGCGCACCTGTTCGGCCAGCACCGAGTCGAACAGTGCCGGGTCGAAATCCGTCGCCAGATAAATCCGTTCTTCACGCTGGCCCTGACGACTGCCGAGGTCGGCGATCACCAGCCAGGGTTGCTTCATCAGGCTGTCCGCTTCGGCGAACAGGGCTGCGCGGCCATTGGCCAGGCGATACTCGGCGCCGCCCGCGCGTCGTTGTTGGGCGACGCGATCGGGATAGGCCAGTGCCAGCAGCGCGCCAAGCCAGCGCGGGTGATCGGGATCGCTGACCGGCTGCGTTGCCTTGCCGCGCAGATAGCCTCGATATTGCCGCGCCAGTTGCCGCGCCCGCTGCACCCCGCCCTGGGCACCGCGAGCGGCGCGCGCCTCGCCGGACAACAGCACCAGTCGGCTGTGCAGATCCGCACCGGCACCGCGCAAGATGTCGCGCTCGCCAAGCAGCGCCGCGACATCGCAGGCCATGTCTGCCAAACCCAGGGCCTGGCCGCGCAACAGCAAATGGGCGATGCGCGGATGCGCCGGCAACTCGGCCATGGCCTGACCGTGACGGGTCAGCGTTTGGCCATCCAGTGCGCCCAAGCGTTCGAGCAGGTCCTGCGCCTGGGCGTACGCGGCGGCGGGGGGTACATCGAGCCAGACCAATTGCCCGGGCGTCACGCCCCAGCGGCCGAGTTGCAAGGCCAGACCGGCGAGGTCCGCCGAAAGGATCTCCGCACTGCCGTAGGCCGCCAGTTGTTCGTGCTGATCCTGTGACCACAGGCGATAACACACGCCGGGCTCCAGTCGCCCGGCGCGGCCCGCACGCTGGGTAGCGCTGGCCTTGGAGATACGTTGGGTGTCGAGGCGGGTCATGCCGCTGCCCGGGTCGAAACGCGGCACCCGCGCCAACCCGGCATCAATCACCACGCGCACGCCGTCGATGGTCAGGCTGGTCTCGGCGATGTTGGTGGCCAGCACCACTTTGCGTTGGCCCACCGGCGCCGGGTCGATCGCCGCACGTTGCGCGGCCAGGTCCAGTTCGCCATGCAACGGACAGAGCAACACCTGAGGGGTGTCGCCCAGCGCATCGGTCAGTTGTTGATGCACGCGTCGAATTTCCGCTTGTCCGGGCAGGAACACCAGCACGCTGCCGGTCTCATCGTTCAAGGCTTCGAGAATGGTCTGCACCAGCCGTGGCTCGATGAATTCACCCGGCTGGAATGGCCGCCCCCAACGCATCGCCACCGGGTACATGCGCCCTTCGCTGCGCAGGATCGGCGCATCATCCAGCAGCCCGGCCAGGCGTTCGCCCTCCAGGGTCGCGGACATCAGCAGGATTTTCAGCGGTTGATCGTCGCGAAACAGCTCCCGGCCATTGAGGCTCAGGGCCAACGCCAGGTCGGCGTCGAGGCTGCGTTCGTGAAATTCGTCGAAGATCAGCAGGCCCACGCCTTCCAGTGCCGGGTCGTCCTGCAAGCGCCGAGTGAGGATGCCTTCGGTGACCACTTCGATGCGGGTGTTGGGACCGACCTTGCTGTCGAGCCGGATGCGATAACCCACGGTTTCGCCGACTTTCTCGCCCAGTTCACTGGCCAGGCGCTCCGCTGCCGCACGCGCCGCCAACCGGCGCGGCTCGAGCATCAGGATGGTTTGCCCGGCCAGCCACGACTCGTTGAGCAAGGCCAAGGGCACGCGGGTGGTTTTACCGGCGCCGGGCGGTGCTTCGAGCACGGCTTCGTGGCGTGTCGCCAAGGCTTCACGCAGGGCGGGTAAAACTTCATCAATCGGCAAAGAAATCATGCTGGCTCCCAAACAGAGCGGCGAGTATAACGGCGAACTGCCCAGTGTTCGTTGCGGTCCTAATTCATACCGATGACGCTTCGTTTTGAAATGACCCAGGAGATTTCATATGCGTATTCCCTTTCGCCTGATTGGCGGTGTTCTGGTCGCCACCCTGCTGACCCAAGTAACGGCCTGCGGTTCGATCTTCTACCCGGATCGCCGCGGCCAGATCGACGGCAAGATCGATCCGGCCATTGCCGTGCTCGACGCCGTGGGCCTTCTGTTCTATATCATTCCCGGCCTGATCGCGTTTGCCGTGGACTTCGCCACCGGCGCGATTTACTTCGAACCGGGCAAGACAGCCCAGGTTGATCCGGAAAAGCTCAAGGACGCCATCGGCGCCGACGGCAAGGTCGATAACCTCAAGTTGCAGACTATTCTGCAGCGTGAACTGGGCCGCAGCTTCCCGCTGGATGATCCACGCCTGATCCAGCACAAGGGCAGCACCCAGCAACTGGCCATGTTCGGCCTGCAACCCGCCGCGTAATCGGTGCATTTCAAGGAAAGGCCGCACTTATGATCTCCAGCTCCGAACACGCCCGCCTGCTGCGGCTGGCGACTCGTGCCTCGGTGGCGGTGGCTTGCACGCTGGTCGTCGCCAAGGCCATCGCCTAGTGGCTGAGTGGATCGGTGAGCATGCTCGCCGGGTTGACCGACTCGGCACTCGACGGCATCACTTCGATGCTCAACTTGCTGGCTGTGCACTACGCCCTGCGCCCCGCCGACGACGATCATCGCTACGGGCATGGCAAGGCCGAGTCGCTGGCCGGCATGGCGCAGGCGCTGTTCATCGGCGGTAGTGCGGTGCTGATTGCGATGCAGGCGTTCGAGCGGATCAAGCATCCGGAGCCGGTGGGCGCGCCATGGATCAGCATCGGGGTGATTGTGTTCTCGCTGGTCCTGACCCTGGCGCTGCTGATGTTGCAGCATCGTGTGGTCAAGGCCACGGGGTCCAACGCGGTGCGCGCCGACTCCTTGCATTACCGCTCGGACATGCTGCTCAACGGCAGCATCCTGGTGGCGCTGGTACTGGCCGGGTTTGGCTGGCATCAGGTCGACGCCTGGTTCGGCCTGGGCATCGCCGCGTACATCCTCTGGAGCGCGGTGCAGATCGCCCGGGAAAGTTTCACGGTGCTGATGGATGAAGAGCTGCCACCGGATGTCAGCCAGCACATGCTCGAACTGGCGTGCAGCGTTCCGGGCGTGCTGGGCGCCCATGACCTGCGTACGCGGGTTTCCGGCAACCAGTGGTTCGTGCAACTCCACCTGGAATTGCCGGGGGATCTGACGCTATCCGTTGCCCACGGCATCAGCGATCAAGCCGCCGATGCAATTCACGCCGCCTACCCGCGAGCCGAGGTGCTGGTGCACGCCGACCCGATGAAAATAGCGGCAAGCTCCAAGCTTTAAGCTGCAAGTTTGAGGCTAATGCTCACAGCTTGCGGCTTGAAGCTTGAAGCTTGAAGCTTGAATCTGCTACTGAACCTGATACCCGCGACTGCTCAGGCAATTGCCCTGAGCCTGGCGATAGGCTTGCACCACCGAAGGGTCTGGCTGGTAGGTCGCGGTTCGCGGATCGAAGCCACTCTGCTGTACCGCGTATTGATAACACTCGTAGCCATCCCGATTGACTTGCTCCTGGGACTGGCCGTTGGCCGGGTAAGCCACCACGTCATAACTGTTGTTGACGGGTGGTGGTGGCTGTTGCGGCTGCGGCTGAAGGCTGCCAACGGGTGGTTCGACCACGACGTAATCCTGGGTACTCTCCTGATAGGCGTAGTACGCGCCCGCCGCCAGAAATAGCACCGCGCCGCCGATCAACACCTGTTCGGCGTAATCCGGCAAGTAACTGACGCGAATCCCGCGCGGTGGTTCAACCACCACATAACGCGGGCCCAGCGGGCGATACCAGTAACCGCCGGAGTAGAAATAATCCATGCCACGGTAAGGCACGCGGTACTCGCGGTCCGGGAAGCGATCGATCACATGACCCGGACGATACTGCGGCCCAGGGCCCCAACCATTGCCGTGCCCGTTCGGACGGCCCTGCCACTGATTATTACTCGACGGCGCACCGGTATAGCCGCCCCAGTGCTGGTTGTTGTCGTTGCGCCGCGGCACGTCCTGGTAATACCCGCGCTGCGGCGGCTGGGTCTGACGCACCGCGTCGGGCCTTGGCTGGATCGGCAAGTCATTGGCCGGCAATTGCGGTGGCGGCGGAGGGGAACGAACCGGATTGTTGAAATCGGGCTGTTGACGGTTTTGCCATTGGCCATCGTTCCGGTTCTGGCCGTTGTGCTCGAACTGGCGACTGTTGTCGCCACGAATGACGTCATTGTTTTGCGGGCGCGGTTGATTGTTGCCATGGCCCTGATTATTTCCCTGATGACCGCCCTCCCCCTGTCGACCACCCTCGGGCCCACGGTTCTGCGGCTCATCGGCCAACGATTGCGCAGTGACACTGACACACAGCAAACCAACTCCGGCCAAACGCCAGATGCGCGACTTCATGCTTTTCCTCACTGTGGGGACTGCTGGGGTACGGATTGCGTAGGAGCGAACAGCGCTTGTACGTAAGACTGGAAATGCACAGGCTGGTTCTGCCACAGGTTATCAGTCGCGAAACTTATTTATTGAGGGGCAGCACTATATTCCAGGCATAGAAAAAGGGGAGACCTGTCGGCCTCCCCTTGAGAACTTCGTCCGTGCTCGACGCTTTTGACGTCGGCTCACCTCACGCCGTCTTCTGGACAGTGTGTAGCTCGGGGGCCGGCACATCCCCTGTGGGGGTGGCGACCGCAGCTGGCCTGATTGGGCGAGCCGCACTGGACTGTTTGTCCGAGCAGTGATTCTGGTGATAAGAATAGGCTCGGAGAGCCAGCAGAGGATTGCGAAGATTGCTCAAATAAACACTACTTGCGCAATTTTTAACCCTGGATAGATAATCTGTCGCAATAGTTATGACAAAGGCCTGATTGATGAGCAAACTCGACCGATACGACCTGAGCATTTTGGCTGAATTGCAGCGTGATGCACGCATCTCCAATCAGGAGCTGGCCGAACGCATCGGCCTGTCACCGTCGCCCTGCTCACGGCGGGTCAAGCAACTGGAGGACGACGGCTACATTTCCCGCCAGGTCGCCTTGCTCGACCGCAAGATGCTCGGCCTGAGCCTGACGGCGTATGTGCTGATCGGCATGGACCGCCATACGCCAGAGCGCTTCGAGAACTTCGAAGCGGCTATCCGTACCTTGCCGCAAGTCCTGGAATGCAGCCTGGTGACCGGGATGGATGCCGATTATCAGCTCAAGGTCGTGGTGCCGGACATGGATCACTATCAGAAACTGCTGCTGGGGCACCTGACGCGAATTGAAGGCGTGACCAGCGTGCGCTCCAGTTTTGTGTTGAATCAGGTTTTGAACAGCACAGAATTGCCGCTGACTCATCTTCGTAGCTAAGGGCGCCTTCGCTGGCAAGCCAGTTCCTACAGGGGATCTTCAGCGCGCCAGGATCAACTGTAGGAGCGAGCTTGCTCGCGATGGGGCCGCAACAGCCGACGAATGACTGCGACACACCGCCGCAGGTCAATACTGCCCTCCCCTAGCGAGGCGTATACTCCCCGCGCCCTTTTAGCCTCGCCCGCGCTGGAGATGTTCAATGGATCCTGCAGTTTTCGAAGAGTGGATGATGACCGGCCTGGTCTCCATCCTGATCATTTTCATGGGTTTCATCGTCTGGGATCTGGCGAAGAAGTCCAAGGCCGGGCGTTTCGGCTCGTTCATTCTGTTCTTCGTGCTGGGCCTTGGCGTGGCGGCGTTCGTCATCAAGAGCGTGGTGATCGGATTGATCGAGTCCGGCACCTTATAAGCGCGCCGGCACTTCCTTCCACTGGCCCTGATCGAGCCCTTCGAGGCTCCAGTCGCCGATTCTGACCCGCACCAGGCGCAAGGTTGGCAGCCCGACCGCCGCCGTCATGCGGCGCACCTGACGGTTTCGCCCCTCGCGAATCACCAGCTCCAGCCAACGGGTCGGCACACTCTTGCGAAAGCGCACCGGCGGATTGCGCGGCCACAACTCGGGTTCGTCGAGTTGCCGCGCCTCGGCAGGCAAGGTCATGCCGTCGTTCAACTCCACGCCATCGCGCAAACGCTGCAACTGCTCGGCGCTCGGCTCACCTTCCACTTGCACCCAATAGGTCTTGGCCAGTTTGTGCTTCGGGTCGGCGATCCGCGCCTGTAGCTGGCCGTCGTTGGTCAGCAGCAGCAAGCCTTCGCTGTCACGGTCCAGCCGTCCGGCGGGGTAAATCCCCGGAATATCGATAAAGTCCTTGAGCGTCGCCCGACCTTCGCCATCGCTGAATTGCGTCAGCACATCGAAGGGTTTGTTGAACAGGATCAGTTTGGGCTCGGCCGGTGGCGCCTTGGCGACACGGCGCGGGGCCGAAGGGGATGGCTTCGCGCCAGGACGGCGGGAAACGGGACGTTGAGGACGGGACATGGCAAAAGAGACATCTAACGGTCAGGGCTGACAATGCTAGGGCGCGCCATCAATAATTACCACTGCCACGCCCTTGCCCCGACCGCTAAATGACCATGACAAACCGTTAGCGGAACGGCGGTTCGTCGAAGCTGCGCAGTTTGCGCGAGTGCAGCGAGTTGAGTTCGGTGCGCAGCAAGTCCACCGCCTCGATGCCGATCTTCAAATGCTGGCTGACCGCGCGTTCATAGAAGGCGTTGGCCGAGCCCGGCAGCTTGATTTCACTGTGCAGCGGCTTGTCCGACACGCAGAGCAACGTGCCGTAAGGCACACGCAGGCGATAGCCCTGGGCGGCGATGGTGCCGCTTTCCATGTCCACCGCGACGGCGCGAGACAGGTTGATCAGCGGACGCTCCTGGGCCCAGCGCAGCTCCCAGTTACGGTCGTCGTAGGTCAATACGGTGCCGGTGCGCAGGCGTTTCTTCAATTGGTCGCCTTGCTCGCCGGTGATGTTGGCCGCCGCTTGCTGCAAGGCCATCTGCACTTCGGCCAGGGCCGGGATCGGAATGTTCGGTGGCACCACCCGGTCGAGAATCCCGTCGCGGCGCATGTAGGCGTGCGCCAGCACGTAGTCGCCAATGGTCTGTGACTGACGCAAGCCGCCACAGTGACCAATCATCAGCCAGCAGTGCGGACGCAGCACCGCCAGGTGATCGGTGATGTTCTTCGCGTTGGACGGGCCGACGCCGATGTTCACCAGGGTCACCCCGTGACCGTCGCTGGCGATCAGGTGATAGGCCGGCATCTGGTAGCGGTGCCAAACCACGCCCGCCGCAATCGCCGAGGCTTCGCCGTGGTCCATGCTCTTTTCGATGATCACGTTGCCCGGCAGCACCATGCGCACGAAACGCGGGTCTTTGCGCAATTGTTCCAGGCCATGGACGATGAACTGGTCAACGTAACGGTGGTAGTTGGTCAGCAGAATCCACGGCTGTACATGACGCCAGTCGCTACCGGTGTAGTGCACCAGTCGGCGCAGGGAGAAATCCACCCGCGCGGCATCGAACAGCGCCAGTGGCAGCGGATCGGTGTTTTCCCAGTCGTACAAGCCATCGGCAATGCCGTCGGTCGCCGCCGACAGGTCGGTGCTTGGGAACACCCGAGCCAGCACGGCAGCGGTGACGCCAGAGCCGGCCAGCTCATCGCCCTGTTCGACGACATACGGATACGGGATGTTTTGCTGACTGACACCGACCTCTACGGTCACGGTGAAGTCGTGCATCAAGGGCACAAGCTGTTCCAGCAGGTACTTACGGAACGCCGAAGGGTGGGTGACGGTGACGCTGTAGGTGCCTGGCAACTGGACCTTGGCGTAGGCGCGGGTGGTCTGCGGGACTTCGCCCTGGCAAAGGTAGGTCAGACGCAGTTCGGGATATCGAAACATTGCCCGCTGCTCGGCGTCCGGTTCGACACGATCCTTGAGGTAGCGCTTGAGCGCCTGACTCAGAGCGGTGGTTGCACGATTGTGCAAGAGCGCAAGCCGGTCAACGGCTTGCTCGGCGGTTTGAACGACAATAAAAGCTTCGGTCACGATCAGCATCCTGTGTTCTGACTTGCAGGCCTTCATCTTGCCTGCATCGTCGCTTCACGGGAACAGTGGCATGCTGATACAAAAAATATTGCACACACCGAAAATCCTGTGGGAGCGAGCCTGCTCGCGATCAGGCCATCACATCCAACATTTTGGTTGAATGGAAGTTCGCTATCGCGAGCAGGCTCGCTCCCACAGTAGGTTGATGGTGATCAAAAGCCCTGCGGGATCGACCGCGCGACAATGGCTTCCACCTCCAGCCCCCGTGGCAACGCGCCATATACACGTCCGGCGGAACCGAGACGACTGGCGATGAAGGCATCGCTGACCGCCGCATTGCCCGCCTCCAGCAGCAGCTTGGCCTGCAGCCCCAGGGCAATGTCTTCGGTCAATTGCCGGGCACGGTACTGAATGTCACTGGTGTCCTTGAAGGCTGTCTGCAACCGATTGATGTGCGCGGCCAGGCGCTTGTCGCCATGGCCGTCGCCCAGCTCGTTGAACAATACGTCCAGCACGCCAGGCTCTTTGGACAGCGCCCGCAGCACATCGAGGCATTGCACGTTGCCGGAGCCTTCCCACGTCGAGTTGACCGGTGCTTCGCGGTACAGCCGTGGCAGGATGCTGTCTTCGACATATCCGGCCCCCCCCATGCATTCAGCGGCTTCGTTGATCATGGCTGGCGCGCGCTTGCAGATCCAGTACTTGCCCACCGCCGTCACCAGTCGGGCGAATTTCGCTTCCTGCTCACTCTCCAGATGATCCAGCGCCCGGCCCATGCGCAAGCTCAAGGCCAGCGCCGCTTCGCTTTCCAGTGCCAGGTCCGCCAGCACGTTTTGCATCAATGGCTGTTCGCTGAGCAATTTGCCGCCGACCGAGCGGTGCGCACAGTGATGGCTGGCCTGGGTCAGGGCCTGGCGCATCAGCGAACTGGAACCGACCATGCAATCGAAGCGGGTCATGGCCACCATTTCGATGATGGTGGGAACACCGCGCCCCTCTTCGCCGACCATCCACGCCAGCGCACCACGAAACTCCACTTCGCTGGAGGCGTTGGAGCCGTTGCCGAGCTTGTTTTTCAGGCGCTGGATGTAGAACTGATTGCGCGTGTCATCCGGGCGATGGCGCGGCAGCAGGAAACAGGTCAAGCCCTTGTCCGTTTGCGCAAGCGTCAGAAAGGCATCGCACATCGGCGCCGAACAGAACCACTTGTGCCCCACCAGTTCGTAAGCCTGGCCAGGACCGCTGGCACCGACCGGATAAGCCTTGGTGGTGTTGGCACGAACGTCGGTGCCACCCTGTTTCTCGGTCATGGCCATGCCAATGGTGACCCCGGCCTTATGGACCATGCCGACGTTGCGCGGGTCGTATTCGGTGGCAAGAATTTTCGGCAGCCATTGTCTGGCCAGATCCGGCTGCAGACGCAGTGCCGGCACGCTGGCGAACGTCATGGTCAGCGGGCAGCCACTGCCGGCTTCGGCCTGGCTGTGCAAATAGGTCATGGACGCGCGGGCAACATGGGCACCGTCCTGGGGGTGTGCCCAGGGCAAGGAGGTCAGGCCATGCTCGATCGCCGTGCGCATCAGTTGGTGATAGGCCGGGTGAAACTCCACCAGGTCGATACGATGGCCAAAGCGGTCGTGACTGTTGAACACCGGTTTGTTCTGATTGGCCAGGAATCCCGCTTCCATCAGCGGCCCGCCCGCCAGCGCACCGTACGCATCGATCCGCGATTCGGCCCAACCGGCCCCGAAGCGCCGCGACCACTCCTGCAACGGCAGGTCGATGCGATACAGGTTGATGCCGTCCAGAGACGGTGGCTGGTTGGTGACTTCGTGGGTTTCGGCAAACTGATGCAGGTTCATGACGGGGCTCCTTTGGTCAGCCAAGGGACCTCAGTTAAGCACCGCCCTTGGGCTGATCAAAGTGTCATATCTGCCTAACTGCCGGCGCTTTCGCCCTGTTACGCGCAAAGCACCCGTCGATAGAGCGCAGCCTGCAAATCTTCGAATTTCACCGGTTTGTTCAGGTAGTCGATCAACGCGCCGGTCGGGCAGCGCTCCCGTTCAACGCCCAGTGCGATGATGAATATCGGCACCTCGGCGCAGCCCGGCAAGGCGCGAATCTGGCAGCACAACGACACACCCTCCACGGCCGGCAACTGACAATCGAGCAGCACGGCGTCGAAGGTTTCACACTGCAACAATTCGAGTGCGGTTTGGCCGCTGTCAGCCGTGCGGACCCGGAACCCGAGCTTGAGCAACATGCCGCGCATCACCAACTGATTGATGCTGTTTTCGTCCGCCAGCAACACCGAGCAATCCTGCGGCAGGCGCAGGCGCGGGAAATCCCGGGCCATAGAGGGCACCGTCGAACGTTCCGACGCTGGCACTTCGAACTCGACATCGAGCTGGAAGCGACTCCCACGCCCAGGCTCGGAGCGATGGGTCAGGCGTCCGCCAAGCAACTCCACCAACTGCCGGCAGATGGCCAGACCCACGCCCAAGCCACCGTATTCACGGGTCATCGAACCATCGAGCTGGAAGAAGCGTTGATACATGGTCGCCTCCCCCAGATCGGTAAAGCCGATGCCGGTGTCGATCACCGCGAAGGACAGCGCGAGTCGGTCAGGCTCGACGGTTTTACCCGTCACCCGCAACGCCAACCCTCCCACCTTGGTGAATTTGATCGCGTTATCCAGCAGGCATTCCAGGCATTGCGCCAACTTGGTGCTATCGCCATGCAATCGGTCCGGCACGCCGGGTGCCACGTCGACCTTGAAGTCCAGCGATTTGCTCGACGCACTGCTGTCGAATTGCACACGCAACGCCTCGACCACACCGCGCAAACTGAATGTCGTCGGGTAAGCCTTGAGCTTGCCGGCCTGCAACTCGGTCAGGGTCAGGATGCCGTTGACCATACGCATCATCTCCCGCGCCGATCCCGCGGCTGTTTGCTGGTATTGCTCCAGCTCGGGGTCCATCTCGACGGTCTGCATCAGCTCCAGTGAGCCGATCACCCCGTTCATGGGCGTGCGCAGCTCATGGGTCAGGGTGGCCAGGAATTCGTCCTTGAGCTTGTTACTGTGGGCCAGTTGCTGGTTGAGCACTTCAAGTTTTTGCCCGGCGTCGAACAACGTTTGCGCCTGCTGTTCGCGCATCGCATTGATGCGGTCGGCCAGGGCCAGGGACAGCAGTGCCACTTCGATGGCCGAACCGATCTGGCTGGAGTACATGGTCAGGAACACGTTCGGCAGATAACCCAGCACCATCAGCGTGTTGATGATGCCGCCCAGCAAAAAAGCCGACCAGGCAATGATGAAATACCGCGCCACTCGCAGACCACGTAGCCAAGCGAAAATCCCCGCAGAAAAGATCACCACGGTAAAGGTCAGCGCCAGCGCCGTGGCCAGGCGCAGGGCCAGGGCGTAACTGGTCATCAAGGACAATCCGACCACCAGCGCGCTGAACGACACCAATGCCAGCAACAGGCGATCGAGCCAGCGACTGTGGGTGGCCGTCTGCAAGAAGCTGCGAGCGAACTGGCTGCCGAACAGTCCGGCGCAACCAATGAAAAATGGCGTCGCAGCGTTGGCCCACCAGGGGTTGTCCGGCCAGAAATACTGCACGGCCGCACCATTCACAGAGAGCTGGTACAGGCCAAACGAGGCAATGTAGACGATGTAATAGAGGTAACTGGTGTCGCGCACACTGAGGTAGATGAACAGGTTGTAGACCAGCATCCCCAGCAACACGCCATAGATCAGGCCCAACACATAGAGTCGCACCGGCTGCTCTTCGAGGTAGGCGGTGCTTGACCACAATGTCACCGGCGCCTGGATCGAGCCCTCACTTTGCAAGCGCAGGTACAGGGTTTGGGTCTGGCCGGGGGTGAAGTTCAGACTGAACAGGTAGTTGTTCTGACGGATCTCGCGGCTGGCGAACGGCAAGGCATCGCCCGTCTGGCGAACCAATTGATAGTTGCCGGCTGCATCAGGCAAGTAGAGGTCAAGGTGATCGAGGGGTGGATACGCCAGCTCCAGCAGCCAGGTCCGTTGCGCCGTCGGGTCGGTCGGGCGGTACTGCAAGTCGATTTTCAGCCAGAACACTGAACGCGAGTAGCCGGCATTGAGGGTGGCTTTGTCATGGGGTTTGAAGTTACCGGCCGCCGCTTGTGCGCGCACGTCCGCAACGGTCGCCTGACCACTTGCGTCTTCAAACACCTGCAGGGATCGGCCCAGGGGGAGGCTTTGAGTGAACTCATCGAATTCGACGGCGTTCGCCAAAATGGGCAAACACAACATCAACATTAGCAAATAGCGCATTGGTGCCCCAGCGTGGCCTATCCGGTTCTGTCAGGAAGCCCCCCATTCCTTTTGAGCAGACGTAAAACCGGTATTACCTGTTATTGATTTGGATCCACTCTAGCATAGCCGTTGATGGCCATTGAGCACTACTGAAATTTTTCCTGCAAAGGCTCTAGAACGGGCTTTTCAGCGGAGATTATTGAGCTAGAGCTGTTTGATTGATCCGCTTGTAAAAATACCTGAGCGAACACCTGTGGCGAGGGTGCTTGCTCCCGCCAGGCTGCGAAGCGGCCCCAACGTTTTGTCAGTTGCGCCGAGCCATTGGACTTGACGACTGCTTCGCACTCGAGCGGGAGCAAGCTCCCCTCGCCACAAGCATGTCGCAGCATCCGAAAAAAGATGTTTGGTGGTAAGCTCGCGCACCATGAATATCTACAGCTCTCGCCCCGTTGTCCTCTGTCTCTCCGGCCACGACCCAAGTGGTGGCGCCGGCTTGCAGGCAGATATCGAAGCCCTGCTCGCTCAGGGTTGCCATGCGGCTCCGGCCGTCACTGCCCTGACCGTGCAAGACACGGTCAATGTCACTGACTTCCGTGTCCTCGACCGTGAGTGGGTGTTGGCCCAGGCCAATGCCGTGCTCAACGATTCCGAGGTCGCGGCCGTCAAACTGGGCATGCTCGGTTCGCTGGAAATGGTCGACACCGTGGTCGAACTGCTCTCGGCGCACCCGCACCTGCCAGTGGTCTGCGACCCGGTGCTGCGCGCTGGCGGCGGCGGACGCCTGGGCAAGGATGAAGTCGGCTACGCCATGCGCGAACGCTTGCTGCCGCTCTCGATCATCGCCACCCCTAACCTTCCCGAAGCCCGAATCCTCGCCGAACTGCCCGAAGGCACCGCGGACGAGTGCGCTGAAAAACTCCTGCCGTTCGTCAAACACCTGCTGATCACCGGCGGCCATGGCGACGAAACCGAAATCCACAATCGCCTCTACAGCCGCGACGGCCATCGCGACACTTTTACCTGTCAGCGCCTGCCGGGCAGTTATCACGGTTCCGGCTGCACCCTGGCCAGTGCCCTCGCCGGCCGTCTGGCCCAGGGTGAAAACCTCGCCAGCGCCGTACAGACTGCACTTAACTACACGTGGCGCACCCTGCGTGACGCGGAGCAACTGGGCAAAGGGCAATTCGTGCCACGCCGCCTGCCACTGGACTTCTGTTCGTAACGCCATGAGGCCTGTCCGATGAAACTACGTGGCCTGTACGCCATTACCGACAGCCAATTGCTGGCCGGTAAATTTCTCTCGTACGTGGAGGCGGCGCTGGAAGGCGGCGTCACCCTGCTGCAGTACCGCGACAAGAGCAGCGATGAGGCCCGTCGACTGCGCGAGGCGCAAGCCCTGCGCAATTTGTGCGAGCGCTACAAGACGCAGTTGATCATCAATGACGACGCCGAACTGGCCGCACGCCTGAACGTAGGCGTACACCTGGGCCAAACCGACGGCCCGTTGTCGCCGACCCGCGCCCTGCTCGGCTCCAAAGCCATCATCGGTTCGACCTGCCATGCACGGCTCGACCTGGCCGAGCAAGCTGTCAAGGAAGGCGCCAGTTATGTCGCGTTCGGACGCTTCTTCAATTCCAACACCAAGCCCGGCGCCCCGACCTGCAGCCTCGATCTTCTGGACCAGGCGCGCCAGCAATTGCACCTGCCGATCTGTGCGATCGGCGGCATCACCCTGGACAACGCCGCCCCGCTGGTGGCCCATGGCGTCGATCTGCTGGCCGTGGTGCATGGTTTGTTTGGCGCCGAGAGCACGACCGAAGTGACCCGCCGCGCCCGCGCATTCAATGAATTACTAAAAATCTGATTTGAGAGTCCGCACATGTCTCGTTCCGAAACCCTATTTGCCAATGCCCAGAAACACATTCCCGGTGGCGTGAACTCGCCAGTGCGCGCGTTCAAGAGCGTTGGCGGCACGCCGTTGTTCTTCAAACACGCTGAAGGCGCCTACGTCACCGACGAAGACAACAAGCGTTATGTGGATTACGTCGGCTCCTGGGGCCCGATGATTCTCGGCCACAGCCACCCGGACGTGCTGGACGCGGTGCGCAAACAACTGGAGCACGGCCTGTCCTACGGCGCGCCGACCGAGATGGAAACCCAGATGGCCGACCTGGTCTGCTCGCTGGTGCCATCGATGGACATGGTGCGCATGGTCAGCTCCGGCACCGAAGCGACCATGAGTGCCATTCGTCTGGCCCGCGGTTTCACTGGCCGCGACAGCATCATCAAGTTTGAAGGCTGCTACCACGGTCACTCCGACAGCCTGCTGGTCAAGGCCGGTTCCGGTGCCCTGACCCAAGGCGTACCGAGTTCGGCCGGCGTGCCGGCGGCGTTCGCCAAACACACCCTGACCCTGCCATTCAACGACATCGACGCGGTTGAAGCGATGCTCGCCGAAGTCGGGCAGGACGTGGCCTGCATCATCGTTGAACCGGTGGCTGGCAACATGAACTGCGTACCACCGGCGCCAGGTTTCCTCGAAGGCCTGCGGACCCTGTGCGACAAGCACGGCGTGGTCCTGATTTTCGACGAAGTGATGACCGGCTTCCGTGTCGCCCTGGGCGGCGCCCAGGCTCACTACGGCGTAACGCCGGACCTGACCACGTTCGGCAAGATCATCGGCGGCGGCATGCCGGTCGGCTGCTTCGGTGGCAAGCGCGAAATCATGTCGCGCATCGCCCCGCTGGGCCCGGTCTACCAGGCCGGTACGTTGTCGGGTAACCCGCTGGCGATGGCTGCCGGCCTGACCACCCTGCGCCTGATCAGCCGTCCGGGTTTCCACGCGGAGCTGACCGACTACACCACGCGCCTGCTCGATGGCTTGCAACAACGTGCCGATGCGGCAGGCATCCCGTTCGTGACCACTCAGGCCGGCGGCATGTTCGGCCTGTACTTCAGCGGCGCCGACGACATCGTGACTTTCGATGACGTGATGGCCAGCGATGCGGCGCTGTTCGGTCGCTTCTTCCACCTGATGCTCGAAGGTGGTGTGTACCTGGCGCCAAGCGCGTTCGAAGCCGGCTTCACCTCGATCGCCCACGGCGAAACCGAGCTGAAACTGACCCTGGATGCCGCTGAGCGCGCGTTCGCTGCACTGAAGTAACGTGATCGAGCCGACGCTGGCCGTCGCCAGCGTCGGCTTTCACCTGCATTCCCGCTTTTTTTCCGACTCATCTGCCAACAATCCCCAGCAAAGTGGGCGATATATTTCCCGCGCAGCAGAAAAACGAGTAAAGACTTTGTAAGGTTGGCCCTGCTTATTTCATAATGCGCGCTTATTGGATCCCCTCGATGGGTCCGCGCGCCCTTCAGAGGTAAGTCGATTCCCATGAACCGCACCGGCCGCGCCCTTTCACTGGGCTGCCTGTTGCTCCTTCAGCCCCTGCTCGCGCTCGCACAAGCAGGCGGTAACTCGTTGTTAATCCCAGCGATGGGTCGCTGCACCCTCAATACCCAGCCGCAAGACCTGGCACAGGCACTCGCCGCCTGCCAGAAAGCGTCGGATGAAGGGGATGCCCAAGCGCAATACGAGTTGGGTGAGTTTTACTACGAAGGCAAAAACGCCCCGCGCGACCTCAATCAAGCCCTGAGCTATTTCGAAAAGGCCTCGCTGCAAGGCCACGCCCAGGCGCAATTCAAACTCGGCACCATGTTTTTCCACGGTGAAGGCGTGCCGGCCAATAACGTTCAGGCGTATATCCTGCTGAAAATGGCTGCGGTCAATGGCGACGAAGATGCGCTGGACACTGCCGACGAAGTCACCGAAAAGATGCCTCGCGAAGAACTGGAAGTCGCCACTCAGGTGCTGGGGCAAATTTTCCGTAAGTATTTGATGGAATTGCAGAGCGCCGATGGGCGTACGCCGTTCGCGCCGTTGCCTTAAGTTCTGTACCGATTTTTCTGGCCCCATCGCGAGCAAGCTCGCGATGGGGACGACTCGGTCTCGAAACCTTACTTCTCAGGCATCGGCATCGGAAACGGCATGACATTGCCGACCGCGCCACGGGCTTCGCTGATTTTCGGCGTGCCCAGGCGCTCGACTTCGTCGATGCGCACGATCGAATGCATGGGCACAAAACTGCGCACCACGCCTTCGAACTGAGCCTTGAGCTTCTCTTCGCTCGGATCGACGACCACTTGCGTGCGCTCGCCAAAGACGAACTCTTCCACTTCCAGAAAGCCCCACAGATCACTTTGATAGATCTGCTTGGCGTACATTTCGAACACCTGGCCCTGGTTGAGGAAAATCACCTTGTAGATTGGAGCTTCACGTTTGGTCATGGTGGGCGGGTAACACATCGAGGGATAAAAAAGAGGGCGCGAACTATAGCATAGCCGTCGGACGCGCAGCGGTAGGAACCTGGGTGCATGTTCCCTATAATGCGCGGTTCTTTGAATCACGTGATGACTCTTTCCATGGCCAAGAAGCTTTACATCGAAACCCACGGTTGCCAGATGAACGAGTACGACAGCTCGCGCATGGTCGATCTGCTGGGCGAACACCAGGCCCTGGAAGTCACCGCGCGTGCTGAAGACGCCGACGTGATCCTGCTCAACACCTGCTCGATCCGCGAACGGGCTCAGGATCGTGTCTACTCTCAGCTCGGCCGCTGGCGCGAACTGAAACTCGCCAACCCGGACATGGTCATCGCCGTCGGCGGTTGCGTGGCCAGCCAGGAAGGCGCCGCCATTCGAGATCGCGCGCCCTACGTGGACGTCGTCTTCGGCCCGCAGACCTTGCACCGCCTGCCGGAAATGATCGACGCCGCACGCATCAGCAAGCTGCCGCAGGTCGACGTTTCTTTCCCGGAAATCGAAAAATTCGACCACTTGCCCGAGCCGCGCATCGATGGCCCCAGCGCTTACGTGTCGGTGATGGAAGGCTGCAGCAAGTACTGCACCTTCTGCGTGGTGCCGTACACCCGCGGCGAAGAAGTGAGCCGGCCATTCGACGACGTGATCGCCGAGATCATTCACCTGGCTGAAAACGGCGTGCGCGAAGTCACCTTGCTGGGGCAGAACGTCAACGGTTATCGCGGCACCACGCACGACGGTCGCCTGGCCGATCTGGCCGAGCTGATCCGCGTGGTCGCCGCCATTGATGGCATCGACCGCATCCGCTACACCACCTCGCACCCGCTGGAATTCTCCGACAGCCTGATCCAGGCCCACGCCGAGGTGCCGGAACTGGTGAAACACCTGCATTTGCCAGTGCAGTCAGGCTCGGACCGCATCCTCGCGGCGATGAAGCGCAACCACACCGCGCTGGAATACAAATCCAAACTGCGCAAGCTGCGCGCGGCCGTACCGGGCATCTGCATCAGTTCGGACTTCATCGTCGGTTTCCCCGGCGAGACGGAAAAAGACTTCGAACAGACCATGAAACTGATCCAGGACGTCGGCTTCGACTTTTCCTATTCGTTCGTCTACAGCCAGCGTCCAGGTACTCCGGCCGCCGATCTGGCAGACGACACCCCCGAAGAGCTGAAAAAAGAGCGCTTGAACGCCTTGCAACATCGCCTGAACCAACAAGGCTTCGAAATCAGCCGACAAATGGTCGGGTCGATCCAGCGGATTCTGGTCACCGATTATTCGAAAAAAGACCCCGGAGAGCTGCAAGGCCGGACCGAAAATAATCGAATCGTCAACTTCAAGTGTGACAATCCGACCCTCATCGGTCAGTTTGCCGACGTGCACATCGATGCCGCACAGCCGCACTCGCTGCGAGGCTCGCTGATTCAATAACACCGATCCCTGTGGGAGCAGGCTTGCCAACGATAGGGCCAGCAAGCCCGACAACGATGTCGCCAGTTACATCGCCATCGCTGGCAAGCCAGCTCCCACAGTGAAATGCATTGTTCTTGAGAATGGGTTGATCCATTTAAGAGCTTTCGCACCCACGCCACTGGCGCTATCCTTGAACTCATCACTATTGCCCCAGGGCGGCTAAATACGACCTTGAACGCACCCATCGAACCACATCGTTTTATCCTCGAGCCTTTTGAAGCTCGCCGCTTCGCCAATTTGTGCGGGCAATTCGACGAGCATCTGCGCTTGATCGAACAGCGCCTGACCATCGAGATCCGCAACCGCGGCAATCAGTTCGAGCTGATCGGCGAACCCAAGCACACCACCTCTGCGGAAAACCTGCTGCGCCGCCTGTACCGGGAAACCAAGGGTACGGAGCTGTCGCCGGACATGGTTCACCTGTTCCTGCAGGAATCGGCCGTTGAAGAGCTGGACAATCACTCCCCTGCCGAAGCCTCCGTCGCCCTGCGCACCAAGAAAGGCATGATTCGCCCTCGCGGCTTGAATCAGTTGCGCTACGTGAAGGAAATCCTCGGCAACGACATCAACTTCGGCATTGGTCCGGCCGGTACCGGCAAGACCTATCTGGCGGTTGCCTGCGCGGTCGATGCACTGGAACGCGAGCAGATCCGCCGCATTCTGTTGGTGCGTCCAGCGGTCGAAGCCGGTGAGAAACTCGGCTTCCTGCCTGGGGATCTGTCCCAGAAGATCGACCCGTATTTGCGCCCGCTGTACGACGCGCTCTACGAGATGCTCGGCTTCGAATACGTCGCCAAACTGATCGAACGCCAGGTGATCGAAGTCGCCCCCTTGGCTTATATGCGCGGGCGCACGCTGAACAACAGCTTCATCATCCTCGACGAAAGCCAGAACACCACGGTCGAGCAAATGAAAATGTTCCTGACCCGGATCGGCTTCGGCTCTACCGCCGTCATCACCGGTGACATCACCCAGGTCGACCTGCCCAAAGGCACCAAATCCGGGCTGCACCATGTGATCGAAGTGCTCAAAGACGTGCCAGGCATCAGCTTTACCCATTTCATGCCCAAGGACGTTGTGCGTCATCCGTTGGTGCAGCGCATTGTCGAAGCCTATGAGCGCTTCGAGAACCGCGTGACCGATGAAGCACCAAAGGACAGCCGCCGCGATGCTTGAGCTTGATCTGCAACTGGCTACCCAGGCGCCCGCCCCCGGCGAGGCCGAGCTCCGCCAATGGTGCGAATTGGCCCTGCGCCAGCGCAGCGCCGACTCCGAGATGACCATTCGTCTGGTCGACGAAGCCGAAGGCCGCGAACTGAATCACACCTGGCGGCAGAAGGATTACGCCACTAACGTCCTGTCATTCCCTGCCGACGTACCCGACGAGTTTCTCGACATCCCGTTGCTGGGCGATCTGGTGATCTGCGTGGCCGTGGTCGAGCGCGAAGCCGCCGAACAGGGCAAGGAACTCAAGGCCCACTGGGCTCATCTGGTGATTCACGGCTGCTTGCATCTACTGGGTTACGACCATATAGATGACGACGAAGCCGAGGAAATGGAAGCACTGGAACGAACGTTGCTTGCAGAATTGGGCTATCCCGATCCGTACGCGGACGACGAAACCGAAACATCCCCAACCGTTACAACAAAGGATTCAGAGTAATCGCTATGAGCGAAGATCGATCGAGCAACGGGCAAAAGTCCTGGCTGGGTAAGCTTACCCAGGCTTTTGCCCATGAGCCGAAAAACCGCCAGGAGCTGCTGGAGCTGCTGCGCGACGCACACCAAAACAAACTGCTGGACAGCGAAGCGCTGGCCATCGTCGAAGGCGCCATCCAGGTCGCTGACCTGCAAGTACGGGACATCATGGTCCCGCGCTCGCAGATGGTCAGCATCAAGGCGACCCAGACACCCCGCGAGTTCCTGCCCGCCGTGGTCGACTCGGCCCACTCCCGCTACCCGGTGATCGGCGAGAGCCACGATGACGTGATGGGCGTGTTGCTGGCCAAGGACTTGCTGCCGTTGATCCTTCGGGAGAACGGCGACAGCTTCAATATCAAGGATCTGCTGCGCCCGGCCACATTCGTGCCGGAGTCCAAGCGCTTGAACGTGCTGCTGCGCGAGTTCCGCGCCAACCATAACCACATGGCCATCGTCATCGACGAATACGGCGGCGTGGCGGGCCTGGTGACCATCGAAGACGTGCTCGAACAGATTGTCGGCGACATCGAAGACGAACACGACGTCGAAGAAGACAGCTACATCAAGCCGCTGCCCAGCGGAGATTTCCTGATCAAGGCCCTGACGCCGATCGAGAACTTCAACGAATTCTTCGACAGCGAGTTCTCCGACGACGAATTCGATACCGTCGGCGGCCTGGTAATGAGTGCATTCGGGCACCTGCCAAAACGCAACGAAATCACCGAAATCGGCCCCTATCGCTTCCGCATCCTGAACGCCGACAGTCGTCGGATTCATCTGCTGCGCTTGACGCCCATCGCCCGGTAAATATTAAGGATAGAAATGCGCTGGACTACCCGCCCCGGCTGGCCCGGTAACCTGCTGGCCGTGGCGGCCGGTGCAATCACCACCCTGGCCCTGGCGCCGTTCGATATCTGGCCCTTGGCACTGCTGGCGGTCGGGCTTTTCTATGCCGGTCTGCGCGAACTGAGCCCTCGCCAGGCACTCGGCCGTGGCTGGTGTTTCGGTTTTGGCCTGTTCGGCGCCGGTACCAGCTGGATCTACTACAGCATTCACAACTTCGGTGGCGCTTCGGTTTTGCTGGCCGGGTTCCTGATGCTGATGTTCACGGCGGCGATTGCCTGGTTCTTTGCCCTGCCCGCCTGGCTCTGGGCGCGCTGGCTACGACGCAACGAAGCGCCACTGGCCGACGCCCTTGCATTCGCCGCGCTGTGGGTAGGCCAGGAGGCCTTCCGCGGCTGGTTCCTGACCGGCTTCCCGTGGCTGTATTCCGGCTACAGCCAGCTCGATGGCCCACTGACGGGGCTCGCCCCCGTTGGCGGTATGTGGCTGATTTCCTTCACCCTGGCCCTGACCGCTGCGCTGATCTACAACGGTATGCGCCTGGTGCGCACGGGTCGTAAAGGCTTCATCGTGGCTGGCGCCGTGCTGCTGGTCGGCCCCTGGGTCGCCGGCATGGCACTCAAACACCACGCCTGGACCAGCCCTTCGGGCGCACCACTGAGTGTCGCGGCGATCCAGGGCAATATAGAGCAGAGCATGAAGTGGGACCCGGCGCAGCTCAATGCACAACTGGCGCTTTATCGCGACATGAGCTTCAGCTCCAAACGCGTCGACCTGCTGATCTGGCCGGAAACCGCGGTCCCGGTACTCAAGGAGTCCGCCGAGGGCTACCTGAACATGATGGGGAATTTTGCCGCAGAACGTCACTCGGCGTTGATTACCGGCGTGCCGATTCGCCAGATGGTCCACCACGAAAAACGTTTCTACAACGGCATCACCGTGGTCGGTGAAGGCGACGGCACATACCTCAAGCAGAAATTGGTGCCGTTTGGCGAATACGTTCCACTGCAGGATGTGCTGCGCGGCTTGATCGCCTTCTTCGACCTGCCGATGTCGGACTTTGCCCGAGGCCCGGCCGACCAGGCCATGTTGCAGGCCAAGGGTTACCAGATTGCGCCGTTCATCTGCTACGAAGTGGTGTATCCGGAGTTCGCTGCCGGCCTCGCGGCACAAAGCGATTTGCTGCTGACCATCAGCAACGATACCTGGTTCGGCACCTCGATCGGTCCGCTGCAACACTTGCAGATGGCGCAAATGCGCGCGCTGGAGGCCGGACGCTGGATGATCCGCGCCACCAACAACGGCGTGACCGGCCTGATCAACCCGTTCGGCCAGATCACCGCGCAGATCCCGCAGTTCGAGCGCGGCATCCTGTATGGCGAAGTGGTGCCGATGCACAACCTGACGCCTTATCTTCAATGGCGTTCGTGGCCGTTGATCATAGTTTGCGTGCTGTTGTTTGGCTGGGCACTGATTGCCAGCCGGATGGCCAAAACGGTCTGACTTGCGGGCCCTGGACAGAGGGCTTTTTGTGGTGAGGGAGCACACTCCCTCACCACAGGGTGTTGGCCAGCCGTTGCTATCGGTAGAACAACGAATACCCCACTTGCCCCACCGCCTCATTCAGCAACTGCCCGCTCTGCCAGATCGACTTGAATTCCGGCATCCAGCCACCCAGCGGCCGGGCATTGTCCACGCCTAAAAAACCCACGGGCGCAGGCACCACTTCAAACCCTGCCTTCTGGAAGCTCCAGACAGCTCGCGGCATGTGCCAGGCCTGAGTCACCACCACCACGCGCTTGATGCCTTCAGGCAACAATACTTCGGCGCTGAATTGCGCGTTTTCCCAGGTCGTACGGCTGCGCCCTTCCTGCCATCGAACAGTGACGCCGAAATCATCGTGCAACGAGTCGGCCATCAATCGGGCCTCGGTCGGCGGCGTGCCGTAATGCAGGCCGCCACTGGTCAGCACTGGCAAGCCCGAGGCCTTGGCCAGGCGCGCCGCATAGCGTTCGCGCTCCAGGCCCACGCCCGTCGGCTGATCCGCACCCCATGCCGGATCGCCCCGCTCGCGCCCCGAGCCCAATACCACGATCGCATCGGCATGCCGAGCCAAAGTGGCCCACTCCTCGCGCGCCAACGGCGGCTCGCGCTCCAACAGCTCGGCGCCCCATTGCACCACGATGGGCAAGCTCATCAGCCAGAAGCCGCCCAAGCCCAGGGTAAAGCACACAGCGGCGAGCCTCGGCCTTGAACGGCGCCACCACCAGGCAAGCGCCAGCAATAGCAACAGAATGCCCGGCGGCAACAGAAGTTGTTTTAAGAAATAACGAAAAGGCATCGAGCATCTCCATGAAGATGCTCGAAGCCTAAGTGGGTTGACGTAATGCGACAATCAATATGGAAAGGCTATGCTTCGAAAAACCCGGGAGCATGACGCTATGCCTTACTTGCAATGCAGAGACCGGACCTTTACCGCGTCTCTGCCGGGTGTTTTGTCCTTGAGCCAGATGATCTTGGCTGAATGCGGCGCATCAAGTTGCTTCACTGCCTCGGACAAGCATCCGTGCGTTTCACGCTCACAACGATCCAGATACGCCTTGACCAGAGCAAACTCTGCGGGGCTCAGGCCACGCAATTCCAGCTCAAGCGGACGCTCATCACGCAACCGGCCTGCGGTTTTTGCCGCTTCCAGGGCCATTCCAAGACGATCTATCAGTCTTCCATATAACTCCGGTTTTGTAGCTTTTTGCTGTGAATCAACCATCCCTCACCTCATTGGAAGATAAAACCTACTCCCCAGTTAGAGCTTAGCTTCCATGAACAAACCAAC
Source organism: Pseudomonas sp. MT92 (assembly GCF_058792515.1). Taxonomy (NCBI): domain Bacteria; kingdom Pseudomonadati; phylum Pseudomonadota; class Gammaproteobacteria; order Pseudomonadales; family Pseudomonadaceae; genus Pseudomonas; species Pseudomonas sp. MT92. The sequence continues at coordinate 130,164 of NZ_JBXAFA010000013.1, read as the reverse complement.
TGAACGCCGCGACCAACGGCCCTCGTAGCGTTTTTTGCGAGACGCGCGACAGTAATCAGGGTTTCCCTCGATAGAGTGCGGTCATGTATGCTACGGCGCTTCCTGTAACTCCACTTCCAGCTCGCCTGGGCACCGAAACGCCGAATTGGCGCATTCACCGTCCAGCGTCGCATTGAAGAGGATTAGGCCACCCCTATTCAGTTCAAAAGTAGCCATGCACGAACAATATCAGCCCCGTGAAATCGAAGCCGCCGCCCAATCGTTCTGGGACGAGCAAAAGTCCTTTGAAGTCAGTGAACAGCCAGGCAAGGAGACTTACTACTGCCTGTCGATGTTCCCTTACCCCAGCGGCAAGCTACACATGGGGCACGTGCGCAACTACACCATCGGCGACGTGATCTCCCGCTATCAGCGCATGCAAGGCAAGAACGTCCTGCAACCCATGGGTTGGGACGCCTTCGGCATGCCGGCGGAAAACGCCGCGATGAAGAACAACGTAGCGCCCGCCAAGTGGACCTACGAAAACATCGCCTACATGAAAAACCAGCTGCGCAGCCTGGGCCTGGCGGTGGACTGGTCGCGCGAAGTGACCACCTGCAAGCCTGACTACTACCGCTGGGAACAATGGCTGTTCACCCGCCTGTTCGAAAAAGGCGTGATCTACCGCAAGAACGGCACCGTGAACTGGGACCCGGTCGATCAGACCGTCCTGGCCAACGAGCAGGTCATCGACGGTCGCGGCTGGCGTTCCGGCGCGCTGATCGAGAAGCGCGAAATCCCGATGTACTACTTCAAGATCACCGCCTACGCGGATGAACTGCTGGAGAGTCTCGACGAGCTGACTGGCTGGCCTGAACAGGTCAAGACCATGCAGCGCAACTGGATCGGCAAATCCCGCGGCATGGAAGTGCAGTTCCCGTACAACGTCGATTCCATCGGCGAAGCCGGCGCACTGAAAGTCTTCACCACCCGTCCGGACACCCTGATGGGCGCGACCTACGTCGCCGTGGCCGCCGAGCACCACCTGGCCACCCTGGCCGCGCAAAACAATCCTGAGTTGCAGGCGTTCATCGCTGAATGCAAGGGCGGCAGCGTCGCCGAAGCCGATGTCGCCACCCAGGAGAAGAAAGGCGTTCCGACCGGCCTGTTCGTCGAACACCCGCTGACCGGTGAAAAGCTGCCGGTCTGGGTCGCCAACTACGTGCTGATGCATTACGGCGATGGCGCGGTGATGGCCGTTCCAGCCCACGACGAACGCGATTTCGAATTCGCCCACAAGTACAACCTGCCGGTCAAATCCGTGGTACGCACCAGCTCCGGTGACGTCAACCCGGCACCGTGGCAGGACGCCTATGGCGAACACGGCACGCTGATCAACTCCGGCGAATTCGACGGCCTCGACTTCGCCGGCGCCTTCGACGCCATTGAAGTGGCACTGATCAAGAAAAACCTCGGCGCCTCGCGCACCCAGTTCCGTCTGCGCGACTGGGGCATCAGCCGTCAACGCTACTGGGGCTGCCCGATCCCGATCATTCACTGCGAAACCTGCGGTGACGTGCCGGTACCGGAAGATCAACTGCCGGTCGTGCTGCCGGAAGACGTCGTACCCGACGGCGCCGGCTCGCCACTGGCGCGCATGCCCGAGTTCTACGAGTGCAGCTGCCCGAAATGCGGCCAGCCTGCCAAGCGTGAAACCGACACCATGGACACCTTCGTCGAGTCCTCGTGGTATTACGCCCGCTACGCCTCGCCGCACTTTGAAGGTGGCCTGGTGGAAAAATCCGCGGCTGACCACTGGCTGCCGGTGGACCAGTACATTGGCGGTATCGAACACGCGATTCTTCACCTGCTCTATGCGCGCTTCTTCCACAAGCTGATGCGCGACGAAGGCCTGGTGAGCTCCAACGAACCGTTCAAGAACCTGCTGACCCAGGGCATGGTGATCGCCGAGACTTACTATCGTCGCGAAGCCAACGGTGCCTACACCTGGTTCAACCCGGCGGACGTGGAACTCGAACGCGACAGCAAGGCCAAGGTCATCAGCGCCAAATTGAAATCCGATGGCCTGCCGGTGGAAATCGGTGGCACCGAGAAGATGGCCAAGTCCAAGAACAACGGCGTTGACCCACAGTCGATGATCGATCAGTTCGGCGCAGACACTTGCCGCCTGTTCATGATGTTCGCCTCGCCACCGGACATGAGCGCGGAATGGTCCGACTCCGGGGTGGAAGGTTCGCACCGCTTCCTCAAGCGCGTCTGGCGCCTGGCTCAAGCGCACGTCACTCAGGGCCTGCCGGGCAAGCTCGACGTAGCCAGCCTGAACGACGAGCAGAAAGCCATTCGCCGCTCGATCCACCAGGCCATCAAGCAGGCCAGCCACGACGTCGGCCAGAACCACAAATTCAACACCGCCATCGCCCAGGTGATGACGCTGATGAACGTGCTGGAAAAAGCCCCGCAAGGCACCGGGCAGGATCGCGCACTGGTTCAGGAAGGCCTGGAAACCGTGACCCTGCTGCTGGCCCCGATCACCCCGCACATCAGTCACGAGCTGTGGAATCAACTCGGTCACGCCGAACCGGTGATCGACGCCGCCTGGCCAGTGCTGGACGAGAGCGCGCTGGTACAGGACAGCCTGCAACTGGTGATCCAGGTCAACGGCAAACTGCGCGGCCATATCGACATGCCGGCCAGCGCCAGCCGTGAAGAAGTCGAAGCCGCCGCACGCGCCAACGAGAACGTGCTGCGTTTCGTCGACGGTCTGACCATTCGGAAAGTGATCGTGGTGCCCGGGAAACTGGTCAACATCGTCGCCAGCTAATTGGATCAGGCGCCAGGTCATGCCTGGCGCCGCGTAAAACCTTTCGGGCCGCATGATCGGCCCACATGGTTTCAAGGGGAGCAACACAATGATCAAACGCAATTTGCTGGTGATGGGCCTTGCGGTCCTGCTGAGCGCCTGCGGTTTCCAGCTGCGTGGCACCGGCACTACAGAACTGGCGATCAAGGAGCTCGACCTGAGCGCGCGCAACGCCTACGGCGAAACCGTGACGCAAATGCGCCAGGTGCTGGAAAGCAGCGGCGTCAAGGTCTACACCGGTGCACCTTACAAACTGGTGCTGACCGATGAGCAGGAAAACCAGCGCATCCTCAGTTACGCCGGCGCCGGTCGTACTGGCGAATACCAGGTCACCACTGTCCTCAACTACGACATCCGTGGTCAGAACAACCTGGATCTGCTGAGCGACAAACTTGAAGTTCAGAAGATCTTCATGCACGACGGCAACAACCTGGTAGGTTCCGACCAGGAAGCTGCAACAGCCCGGGGCGAAACCCGCCGCGAGCTGATTCAGCGCATGATGCTGCGCCTGCAACAACTGACCCCGGCCCAGCTCGATCAGTTGCAGCAAACTGCCGATGCCAGGGCCAAGGCTGAAGCCGCGGCGCTGGAAGCGGCGCAGAAGGCTGAAGCGGAAACGCCGCGTCAGTCGCCTCTCGAACTGCCGAAGCAGTAAGACTTGCGGGGCGCTCAGGCGCCCCGTTCGCCCTCGCCTATGAAACTCGCCTCCGCCCAACTCGCAAAGCACCTGCAAGGTGCCCTCGCGCCGGTCTACGTCATCAGTGGCGACGACCCCTTGCTGTGTCAGGAAGCCGCCGACGCCATCCGCGCTGCCGCTCGCCAACAAGGTTTTGATGAACGCCAGGTCTTTGCCGCCGATGCCAGTTTCGACTGGGGTACGCTGCTGCAAGCCGGTGCCAGCATGTCGCTGTTCGCCGAAAAACGCCTGCTGGAACTGCGTCTGCCCTCCGGCAAGCCCGGTGACAAGGGCGCCGCGGCTCTCATCGAGTACTGCTCGCGACCGGCCGAAGACACGGTGCTGTTGATCAGCCTGCCAAAGCTCGATGGCAGCGCGCAGAAAACCAAGTGGGGCAAGGCGTTGGTCGAAGGCCAGCAAACCCAGTTCGTGCAGATCTGGCCGGTGGATGTCAGCCAGTTGCCGAGCTGGATCCGACAGCGACTGTCCCAGGCCGGGCTTTCCGCCAGTCAGGACGCGGTCGAGCTGATCGCAGCGCGGGTCGAAGGCAACCTGCTGGCCGCCGCCCAGGAAATCGAAAAACTCAAGCTGATGGCCGAAGGTGGTCAGATCACGATCGAAACCGTGCAGGCCGCGGTGGCCGACAGTGCGCGCTTCGATGTCTTCGGGCTGACCGATGCGATTCTCAACGGCGAAGCCGCCCATGCCCTGCGCATGCTCGAAGGGCTGCGCGGGGAAGGCGTCGAACCGCCGGTCATTCTCTGGGCGCTGGCCCGGGAACTGCGCCTGCTGGCCAATATCTCGTTGCAATACAGCCAGGGAACTCCACTGGACAAAGCCTTCAGCCAGGCCAAACCACCTGTCTGGGACAAGCGCAAGCCGCTGATGAGCAAAGCCCTGCAACGTTATTCGGCGCAACGCTGGGCGCAGTTGCTACTCGAAGCGCAGCGCATCGATGCACAGATCAAGGGCCAGGCCGCCGGCTCGCCCTGGATGAGCCTGAGTCGGTTGACGTTATTGATGGCGGGCCAGCGCCTTACCCTGCCTGCCGAGTAATTCCGCCTCCCCCTGTAGGAGCGTGCCTGCTCGCGATGGTCGTTAACGATAACGCGGGGAGTCTGGTTCTCCGCAGTGTTCCTGACTCCATCGCGAGCAGGCTCGCTCCTACAGGGTACGGCGTGTTTACTGACAACTCGCCCTATAGACAGAACCCCAACTTCAGCCGATGATTTGCTCCGCAAAAACCACTCACTTGCGAGCATCCATCATGAGCAAAAAGCCGTCCAAACGCGGCCCCAACAAGGCCAAATCCATCATCGCCCAGCCATTGTTCCGCAGCCGTCAGGAACGAGCCGGCAAGGGCAAAGGCAGCTACCGCCGCGAAGCCTTCCAGTCTAATAGCTGGGAGGCTTCTTACTTTCTGGCAGCCTGAAAGGCATGCATCCGCTCAACATGTTAAGGTCTGCACCTGATCCGTTTTCCCTGGACCCGTGCATGCCCCTTTGTCTTTCCCGTCGTTGGCACCTGCGCCAATTGATAGCTGCCTCCAGCCTCATTTTGCTAGTCGCCTGCGCGGAAAAACCCACCGCCGCCGACGCCCAGCCGCTTCAGACCCTTCCTGTCACCACCGCCCCCGCAGTGGTAGCACCCGTGGTACCAAGCGACGACAATCTCGACATCCAGCCGACCCAGACCTTCGCCGAATGGCAGGCCGGTTTCCGCAAGGACGCCCTGGCCGCCGGTATTCGCGCCGACCTCTTCGATCGCGCCTTCGCCAACGTCAGCTTCGACCCCAGCGTGATTCGTGCCGACCGCAGCCAACCGGAATTCACCCGGCCAGTATGGGAATACCTGGACGGCGCCCTGTCGCCACTGCGGGTGCGCAAAGGCCAGGCACTGGTCAGCCAATACGACGGCATCCTGCAAAGCATCGAGCAGCGTTACGGCGTCGATCGCCAGGCACTGGTGGCGGTATGGGGCATGGAAAGTAACTTCGGCCAATTCCAGGGCAACAAGTCGGTGATCAACTCACTGGCGACCCTGGCCTATGAAGGCCGGCGCCCGGGCTTCGCTCACGCGCAATTGATCGCAGCCCTGCAGATTCTGCAACAAGGTGACATCGAACCGGAGAAAATGCTCGGCTCCTGGGCCGGCGCCATGGGCCAGACCCAGTTCATCCCGACCACCTACAACACCCACGCCGTGGACTTCGATGGCGACGGTCGCCGAGATATCTGGGGCAGTGCCAGCGACGCCCTCGCGTCGACCGCGCATTACCTGCAAAGCTCTGGATGGCAGAAAGGCCAGCCATGGGGCTTCGAAGTGCAACTGCCGGGCAACTTCAATTACATGCTGGCTGACGGCACAATTCGTAAAAGTGTCGCCGAATGGCGCCAACTGGGCATCACACTGCCCAATGGCGGGCAGGTCCCGGCAGGCACCGAGCAACTGTCTGCGGCCTTGCTGCTGCCAGCCGGCTATCGCGGTCCGGCATTCCTCGTGCTCGATAACTTCCGGGCGATCCTCAAGTACAACAACTCTTCGTCCTACGCCCTGGCGGTGAGCCTGTTGTCCGAGCGTTTCAACGGTGCGGGCCTGATCAACGGCTCCTGGCCGAAAGATGATTTGCCATTGAGCCGTACCGAGCGCATTGAACTGCAAAACCTGCTGAGCGCGCAAAACTACGATGCGGGCACTGCCGACGGCATCATCGGCGCCAACACGCGCAAGGCGATCCGCAGCGCCCAGCAGTCATTCGGCTGGCCCGCCGATGGTTACCCGACGCACAAGTTGCTGGAAGGTCTTCGCAGCCGCTGAAAGCGTCGCGGGCAAGCCCCCCACTGACATCAAGTTGCGTGCAAATACTGCATTCACCTTGATGCCCGTGGGGGACTTGCCCGCGATGGCGACTTGTCAGGCCGTGACGTTCTAGCGCCTGATCACCACATCCTGTTCCAGCAGCAGCTCTTGCCTGCCCGCATTCAGCCTGACCAGCGCGCCCATGGGCAACGTCAAATTCGGGTCACAATGCCCGCTGCGCCACCCGGATAGCACCGGAATCCGAAATGGCTCGAACGCCTGCTTGAGCAATCGATCCAGGGAGGACACATCGACCCCCGCCACGTCCCCGACCAGAACGCCACGCAGCTTGCGCAGCGTCCCGGCGAGTCGCAGATGAGTCAGCAATCGATCGATGCGATACAGCGGTTCGTTGATGTCTTCGATAAACAGGATGACACCCTCGGCGTCGATCTCGTAAGGCGTGCCCATGGTCGCGGCGATCATCGACAGGTTCCCACCCAGCAAACGCCCGTGAGCGATGCCAGGTGCGATCGTGGTCAATGGGTAGGCCTCGGGATGCGCGAGCACGCTGCCCGCCTTCAAATGGCCGCGCAACATGTTGAGGAACGAAGACTCGGTGGGTTGTTGTCGTTTGCCGAGCAGGTCGGCGTTGAGCAGTGGACCATGGAACGTCACAAACCCTGCATGGCGACTGATCGCCAGATGCAACGCAGTAATGTCGCTATAACCGATGAATGGCTTGGCGTTATTGCGCAGCAGCTCGAAATCGATACGGTCAAGCAAGCGTGGCGTGCCGTAACCACCTCGCAGGCAGATGATGGCGTCGACTTCAGGATCGGCAAATGCCGCATGCAAATCGTTCAGCCGCACCTCATCGCTACCGGCCAGGTAGCCTTCCTTTTCGTAGACGCCGGGAAACACTTTGAGCGAATAGCCTCGGGCGCGCATCCACTGTACGGCCTTGTGGGTGTCCAGCGCAGCGGGACCGGCAGGCGCAATGACGCCAATCAGCCCTTCCATCGGCAATGCCGGAACGGGAGCATTTGGACAAAGAGTGTGGGTCGGTGGAACTGTCATCCATATCTCCCTGCGTGAAATCCTCAACACACAGTAGTCAGGAATGGGCACAAACAGAAGAGGCTTCTTTGCCCGCAGGTTGCAGGAGAAATCGGTGATGGGCGTGGGCAGGACAAAAAAATGCCCGCCTGGCTCAATGCCTGGCGGGCGTTTTCCTGTCTTCAGCGCATCAGGACGACATCAACTCGGCCTTGACCAGCTTCGCCTGCTCGTCGGCGTGGTACGAGGAGCGAACCAGCGGACCGGAAGCGACGTTCTTGAAGCCCATCTTGTAACCTTCCTCGGCGAACCAGGCGAAGGTGTCCGGGTGCACGAAACGCTGCACCGGCAAGTGGCTGCGGGACGGTTGCAGATACTGGCCCAGGGTCAACATGTCGATGTCGTGTTCGCGCATGCGCTTCATGACTTCGATGACTTCTTCATCGGTCTCGCCCAGGCCCAGCATCAGGCCTGACTTGGTCGGAATGTGCGGCATCATCTGCTTGAAGCGCTGCAGCAGGGTCAACGACCACTGGTAGTCCGACCCCGGACGCGCAGCCTTGTAGAGGCGCGGCACGGTTTCCAGGTTGTGGTTGAACACATCCGGCGGCTCGGCCGCGGTGATTTCCAGCGCGATGTCCATGCGGCCACGGTAGTCCGGCACCAGGGTTTCGAGCTGAACGTTTGGCGACAGTTTGCGGATTTCACGGATGCAGTCGGCAAAGTGCTGGGCACCGCCGTCACGCAGGTCGTCACGGTCTACCGAGGTGATCACCACGTATTTGAGACGCAAGTCAGCGATGGCGATGGCCAGGCTTTCCGGCTCATTGACGTCCAGTGGCTTCGGACGACCATGACCCACATCGCAGAACGGGCAGCGACGGGTGCAGATGTCACCCATGATCATGAAGGTCGCGGTACCACCGGAGAAGCACTCGCCCAGGTTCGGGCAGGAGGCCTCTTCGCACACGCTGTGCAGTTTGTGTTTGCGCAACAGGGCCTTGATGCGGTCGACCTCCGGGGATACCGGGATACGCACGCGAATCCAGTCAGGCTTTTTCGGCAGCTCGGTGGTCGGAATGATCTTTACCGGAATGCGTGCAACCTTCTCGGCGCCGCGCAGCTTTACGCCGGCTTCAACCTTGGCACGCGGGGCCGGACGATCAGTGACATCCTGCGTCGGGATCATGGTTTGCACTGCATCAGTAGTCATATCAGTCGATTCCGCCCGTTAGGGTCGTCTGCTCAGCATAGTCGAGGTGTTTGACGAGCTGCGCGCGCAGCCGGGCACTTACCTCGGCAAATTCAATCGATCCTGCGTGATCGCTCAGCTGGGTCATCGCCAGCCCGGCGTAGCCGCAGGGATTAATCCGTCGAAACGGTTCCAGGTTCATGTCCACGTTCAGGGCCAGGCCGTGAAAGGAACAACCGTGGCGGATCCGCAGACCCAGGGATGCGATTTTCGCTCCGTCGACGTAGACACCCGGCGCATCCGGCTTGGCCGCAGCCGTCACGCCATAACTGGCGAGCAGCTCGATCAGGCACGTCTCCATGCGGGTCACCAGGTCACGGACACCGAAACCCAGCTTGCGCACGTCCAGCAGCAGGTAGGCCACCAATTGCCCGGGGCCGTGATACGTCACCTGGCCACCGCGGTCAACCTGCACCACCGGAATATCTCCCGGCAGCAACAGGTGTTCGGCCTTCCCGGCCTGGCCCTGGGTGAACACCGGCGGGTGCTCTACCAGCCAGATTTCGTCGGCGGCATCGCTGCCGCGTTCGTTGGTGAAGCGTTGCATGGCATGCCAGACCGGTTCGTAAGCCATCTGGCCGAGTTCGCGAAAGCCCAGCGTGCCAGGCATCACAGCACCATGTGCACGAAGCCGGTGGCCCGCAGTTCGCTGTTGATGTTGTACAGCTGATCCTGATCGGTGGCGACGATGTGCAACTGAATCGTGGTGTATTTACCGTTGGTGCTTTGACGCTCATCCACACGCTCATCGTTGATCGTCGCGTGTTTCCTGACGATCTCGATGATCCTGTCTTTGTTGCCCACGCCAGTATCGCTGATCACCTTAACCGGGTAATCAACGTTGGGGAATTCGATCTTTGGCGCCTTTACTTCAGTATCGGTCATGGCGTAACGGCCTCGTAAGCGTAAGCCGTGGCGACGGGCAAGGCTCCGGGCTGGATCAGCGCGGAGCCTTGCAGGTGCACACTAAATTCAGTTGAACAGGCTGTAGAAGAATAGACGGATGCTATCCCACATGCGGCGGAAGATACCACCTTCCTCGACGGCGTCCAGAGCGATCAGATCAGCGCTGTGCACGACCTTGTCGTCCAGTTTCACTTCGACTTTACCGATCACGTCGCCCTTGGCGATTGGCGCAACCAGTTGCGGGTTCATGGTCATGCTGGCAGCGAGCTTTTTCAGCTGGCCTTTCGGCAGGGTCATGGTCAGGTCTTCAGCCAGACCGGCCTTGACCTGGTTGGTCGAGCCTTTCCAGACAGGAGCCTGAGCCAGCTCGGCGCCTTTCTGATAGAAGGTCTGGGTTTCGAAGAAACGGAAACCGTAAGTCAGCAGTTTCTGAGTCTCGGCGGCGCGAGCCACTTCACTGTTGGTGCCGAACACCACGGCGATCAGACGCATGCCATCACGCACGGCCGAAGACACCATGCAGTAGCCTGCTTCATCGGTGTGGCCGGTTTTCAGACCGTCAACGGTCTTGTCGCGCCACAGCAGCAGGTTGCGGTTCGGTTGCTTGATGCCGTTCCAGAAGAACTCTTTCTGCGAGTAGATCGCGTAGTGGGCCGGGTCTTCGTGGATGATCGCGCGAGCCAGCACCGCCATGTCGTGAGCCGACGAGTAGTGCTCAGGGTTCGGCAGCCCGGTCGGGTTCATGAAGTGGGTGTTGCTCATGCCCAGATCGGCTACGGTTTTGTTCATCAGGTCGGCGAACGCGTCTTCGCTGCCGGCGATGTGCTCGGAGAGCGCAACGCTGGCGTCGTTGCCCGACTGAATGATGATGCCGTGCAGCAGGTCGCTGACAGTGACTTGCGAGCCGACCTTGATGAACATCCGGGAACCGCCGGTGCGCCAGGCGTTTTCACTGACGGTCACCGGATCGTTTTCGCCGATCTGGCCACGACGGATTTCCAGGGTCGCGATGTAGGCGGTCATCAGCTTGGTCAGGCTGGCTGGCGGCAGGCGCTGGTCACCATTGTTCTCGACCAGCACGTTGCCGCTGCTGGCGTCCATGAGCACGTAGGCCTTGGCGGCCAGTTGCGGTGGCGACGGCATCATCTCGGCCGCGAACGCGGCAGGCGAGAGGAGCAGCGGGACTAGAAGGCACAGGCGTTTGGCAAAGGTGGTGATGTTCATCCGTCTCTCGAAATCGCTAATGGAAACTTGCCCAAGGGCAAAACTAATCAAATAACCTTCAGGCTTTGCTCTTGAACGGCCTGTGCGACGATCACGCTGCTTGCGTGACCGCCGCTCGGCGAGTTTTCGAACAAACCCTACGAGTCATCGCGTATTCAGTTGCTCACTCCAGTCACCCTTTGCCGGGCTTTTGTTCTCGACGAGCCAACAACCTGGTTCACTCCCGACTGCAAGTGAACCGTCAATCAAGTCCTACGTATTACTCCGTGACCACACTCGGCGAACCAAGATTGGCCAGACGCACGCTGTTCTGCACTTGCTGGATTTCACCCGGCGTACCGATTGGCCCCAGTCGAACCCGATGCAGCGTCTGTTGATTGCGTACGATCGAGCTGATGAACACCGGGGTGCTCACCATCCCGCTGAGTTTCGACCTCAGGAGCTCCGCAGCGTCCGGGTTGGCGAACGCGCCCACCTGCAGATACTGGCCAGAGGCTGGTGCAGAAGCGTTTTTTTTAGTATCGATCTGGACAGGCACAACGGCGGCAGCGTGCTGCTGTGGTGGCGGTGTCCATTGCTCGACGGTACCGGCCGACGCCGTAATGACCGGGGCACTATTCTGTGCAACTTGCGGCTCGTTGAGCATCAAGGGCGCCGGTCGGCCCTTGGCGGCCCACCATTGTTGCGGATCGATCCCTTCCACCTTGACTCGCGCGGTGCCGATTTCGGCATAGCCCAGCTTTTTGGCTGCGGCGTAGGACAAGTCGATGATCCGGTCCGAGTAGAACGGCCCGCGGTCATTGACCCGCAGGATCACGCTCTTGTTATTGTCCAGGTTGGTCACCCGAACGTAACTTGGCAGTGGCAAAGTCTTGTGCGCGGCACTCATGCCATACAGGTCATAGACTTCGCCGTTGGCGGTGTTCTGACCATGGAACTTGGTGCCATACCAGGACGCCGTGCCCGAAGCAACGTACGTCTTGGATTCCTGCAGCGGGAAATAGGTTTTTCCGAGCACCGTGTACGGGTTGGCCTTGTAGGGACCTGTGTGCAGGGTCGGCGTGGCATCGGGGATGCGCGACACATCGACATCCCACCACGGCGCGCCATCCTTGTGGGCGCGGTTGATGTCCAGCCCCGGTGCCGAGCGCACGGCGGTGGAGGACTTCTGGCCGGGCGAGCGACTGGTCGAACAACTGGCGACCAGCACCGCCAACGCGACGAATGCCATCAGCTTCAGGGGTTTATTCATAGGCAATGCCCGCATTACTTGACGCCCCGTGCTTGGACCAGCTGTTCTGACAGTTGATGTACGGCCATGGCGTACATCACGCTGCGGTTATAACGCGTGATTGCGTAAAAATTCTTCAGGCCCATCCAGTATTCAGGGCCATTGTCGCCTTCCAGGCGGAACGCGGTAACCGGCATATCATCGCGCAGCGCATCATGACTTGACCAGCCCAAGGCCCGCAACTCTCCGACGGTTTTCGTCGGTTCGATGCCAGTGGTCAAACCATCGTCCACCTGATCACCCCGGACATCGGCGCGACTGACCACAGGCTCCCCGGCCACCCAGCCATGACGCTTGAAGTAACTGGCGACGCTACCGATGGCGTCGTCCGGATTGGTCCAGATATTGATGTGCCCGTCACCGTCGAAGTCCACCGCATAGGCGCGAAAGCTGCTCGGCATGAACTGCGGCAAGCCCATGGCACCGGCGTAGGAACCTTTGAGGGTCAATGGATCGACCTGCTCTTCCCGGGCCAGCAGCAGGAATTCACGCAATTCCTTGCGGAAAAATTCGGCACGGGGAGGATAGTCGAAACTCAGGGTCGACAAGGCATCGATTACCCGGAAATTACCGGTATTGCGTCCGAAAAAGGTCTCAACGCCGATGATCGACACAATCACCTGAGCCGGCACGCCATATTCCTGCTCGGCACGGGCCAGCACCGCCTCGTGCTGACGCCAGAAGTCGACACCGCGGGCAATGCGCGCATCGGTGATGAACATCGGGCGATATTCGCTCCACTGCTTGACCCGCTCGGCAGGTTTCGAAATCGCGTCCAGAATTGACTGCTTGCGCTCGGCTTCACGGAACACGCCCATCAGCTGCTCGCCGGCGAAGCCGTAATCGCGGGTCATCTCACCGACGAATTCGGCCACCTGGGGTGAACCTTCGTAATCGCCGGCCAACGCTTCCTGCGCAGTGCCAAGGATGCTTACCAGGCCAACCCACGACGCGTATCGAGTCGCCCAGCCATGCATTACTTGCATTGAAATCTTCACCTTATTCAAACCTGCGCGATCCACTTGCGATGGGTATGGATCGACATCAAAACCCCAAACGCTGACAGCAACGTCACCAGCGAAGTTCCTCCGTAGCTAATGAACGGCAACGGCACCCCCACCACCGGCAACAGGCCACTGACCATACCGATGTTGACGAAAACATATACAAAAAACGTCATGGTCAGGCTGCCGGCCAGCAATTTGCCGAACAATGTCTGGGCCTGGGCGGTAATCACCAGCCCTCGACCGATCAACAGCAGGTAGATCAGCAGCAGCGCGCAGATGCCCACCAGGCCGAACTCCTCACCCATGACCGCGATGATGAAGTCGGTGTGGCTCTCCGGCAGGAAGTCCAGGTGCGACTGGGTGCCCAGCAACCAGCCCTTGCCGAACACACCGCCGGAACCGATGGCGGCCTTGGACTGAATGATGTTCCAGCCGGTGCCCAGCGGATCGCTTTCCGGGTCGAGGAAGGTCAGGATCCGCTGCTTCTGGTAGTCGTGCATGATGAAGAACCACATTGCCACGGCCACCGGCACGGCGGCCGCCAGCACGCTGAGAATCCAGCGCCAGCGCAGCCCGCCCATGAACAGCACGAAGGCGCCACCGGCCAGAATCAACAGCGAAGTGCCCAGGTCCGGCTGCCGGACGATCAGGATGAAGGGCAAGCCGATCAGAAACAGACTGACGCCCACATGCTTGAGCTGCGGCGGCAACGTGCGCTTGGACAGGTACCAGGCGATGGTCGCCGGCATCAGGATTTTCATGAACTCCGAAGGCTGGAAGCGAATCACCCCCGGGATGTTGATCCAGCGCGTGGCGCCCATGGCGTTGTGGCCCATGACGTCCACCACCACCAGCAAAAGCACGCCGAGCACATAACCGACCGGCACCCAGCGGGCCATGAAGCGCGGCTCGAACTGGGCAATGACGATCATCGACACCAGACCGATGCCAAACGACGTCGCCTGTTTGGCCAGCAGATCCCAACTCTTGCCACTGGCCGAATACAGCACGAACAGACTGCCGGCGGCGAGGGTCAGCAGCAAAATCAGCAGCGGGCCATCAATGTGCAGGCGCTGCAGCAGCGTCGCACGACGACGCATCACATCCTCGCTGGAGAGCATGCGATCAAAATTATTCATCACGGGCGGTAGCCTCCGCGCTGTTAGGGCTGGCGTATTCGGCTTTGAGACGACCATCCTTATCCAGCAGCCAGGCGTCCATGACCTGACGCACCACCGGCGCGGCGACACCGGAGCCGGATTCACCGTTCTCGACCATCACCGACACCACGATTTTCGGATCATCGGCCGGCGCGAAGCCAACGAACAAGGCGTGGTCGCGATGGCGTTCCTGAACCTTGGAGCGGTCATACTTTTCACCCTGTTTGATCGCGACCACCTGGGCCGTACCACTCTTGCCGGCGATCCGGTACTGCGCACCGATCGAGGCTTTGCGCGCCGTGCCACGGGCGCCGTGCATCACTTGCTGCATGCCGTGGTTGACCTTGTTCCAGTCGGACGGGTCACGCAGGACGATGTCCGGCATCGGGTTGGGATCCACAGGTTTCAGGCCTTCAATGGTCTTGGCCAGGTGCGGACGGTTCCAGACGCCTTTGTTGGCCACCAGCGCGGTGGCCTGGGCCAGTTGCAACGGGGTCGACTGCATATAGCCCTGGCCGATCCCGAGAATCAGTGTTTCGCCCGGGAACCATGCCTGGCGGCGCGTTGCACGCTTCCACTCGCGCGTAGGCATCAATCCCGGAGACTCTTCGAACATGTCCAGCGAGACCTTCTGACCGATGCCGAACTTGCTCAAATACGAGGACAATCGATCGATCCCCAGCTTGTGGGCCAGGTCATAGAAGTAGGTGTCGTTGGAGCGCATGATCGCCGTATCGAGGTCGACAAAGCCGTCGCCGGTGCGGTTCCAGTTGCGGTATTTGTGGTCGTAGTTGGGCAACATGTAGTAACCGGGGTCGAAAACCCGCGTCGAGGCCGTGACCACGCCCGAATCCAGGCCGGCAATCGCCACCGCCGGCTTGATGGTCGAACCCGGTGGATACAGACCGCGCAGCACGCGGTTGAACAGCGGCCGGTCGATGGAGTCGCGCAACTCGGAATAAGCCTTGAAGCTGATGCCGGTGACGAACAGGTTCGGGTCGAAGCTCGGCTGGCTGACCATCGCCAGCACTTCACCGGTTTTCGGGTCCAGTGCCACCACCGCGCCACGACGACCGCCGAGCGCGGCTTCGGCGGCTTCCTGCAGTTTGATGTCCAGGCTCAGGACGATGTCCTTGCCGGGAATCGGATCGGTGCGCTTGAGTACCCGCAATACGCGGCCCCGAGCGTTGGTCTCGACTTCCTCATACCCGACCTGACCGTGCAGTTCGGGCTCGTAGAAGCGCTCGATGCCGGTTTTGCCGATTTGATGGGTACCGCTGTAACTCACCGGGTCCAGAGATTTGAGCTCTTTCTCGTTGATCCGCCCCATATAGCCCACCGAGTGCGCAAAGTGCGCGCCCTGGGGATAGTGACGAACCAGTTGCGCGACCACTTCCACCCCGGGCAGGCGGAACTGGTTGACGGCGATTCGAGCGATTTGCTCCTCGGTCAATTCGAACATGATCGGCACCGGCTCGAACGGCCGACGCCCCTGGCGCATGCGCTTTTCGAAAATCACCCGGTCCTCGGGCGTCAGTTCCAGCACCTGAACGATCACATCGAGCACTTGCTGCCAATCGCCAGAGCGCTCGCGGGTCATGCTCAGACTGAAGCTGGGTCGGTTGTCGGCAATGACCACTCCGTTGCGGTCGTAAATCAACCCACGGGGTGGCGGAATCGGCTGCACGTGGACGCGGTTGTTTTCCGACAGGGTCGAGTGGTACTCGTACTGGATCACCTGAAGGAAATACAGCCGCGCGATCAGCACGCCGATCAGCGTCACGACCGCAATGGCCCCGAACACGACACGGCCACGCACCAGACGGGCGTCTTTTTCGTGGTCCTTGATGCGGATCGGCTGAGACATGAGGGCAGAACTACTTGTGGTAAGGGTGGCCGGACAACACGGTCCAGGCACGATACAGCTGTTCGCCGATCAGAATTCGCACCAGCGGGTGCGGCAACGTCAACGGCGATAGCGACCAGCGCTGATCGGCACGGGCACAGACTTCAGGCGCCAGCCCCTCGGGGCCACCGACCATGAAGTTCACCGTGCGCGAGTCCAGCCGCCAGCGATCGAGCTCGACCGCCAGCTGCTCGGTACTCCAGGGCTTGCCGTGGACTTCGAGGGTGACAACACGTTCGTTCGGCCCGACCTTGGCCAGCATGGCTTCGCCTTCCTGACGGATGAAGCGGGCCACGTCGGCGTTCTTGCCACGGGTGTTGAGCGGAATTTCCACCAGTTCAAGCGCCAGCTCGGACGGAAGACGCTTGGCATATTCATGCCAGCCCTCTTCCACCCATTTGGGCATGCGTGAACCGACGGCGATCAGTCGCAGTCGCACAGCGGGCCCTTATTCCTGGTCTTTGTTGAGCTTGGTGAAGTGCTCGTGGGTATTTTCAGGGCTGTGGTGAGCCGCGCTGGCCGAACGGCTCTGTTCGGCACCGGCCCACAAGCGTTCCAGGTCGTAGAACTGGCGAGCGGAGGCCGTCATCATGTGCACAATGACATCGTCCATATCCAGCAGGACCCAGTCGCTGTCGCCCTTGCCTTCCTCACCCAGTGGCTTGACGCCCTGGGCCTTGACCGCTTCGCGGACCTTGTCGAGCATCGCGCCGATCTGGCGATTGGACGTACCGGTAGCGATGATCATGAAGTCAGTGATGCTCTGCTTTTCACGAACGTCGATCACCTGAATGTCCTGGGCCTTCACATCTTCCAGGGCCGCCACGGCAACCTTGACCAGCTCTTCGCCGGCGAGAACCACGCCGGTTGCTGCCGGTACTGGCAGCGGAGCGCTCCTGAACGTGCCTTTGCGCTTTACTTTGGTTTGGTCTTTGTCAGTCATATAAAACTCGTTTTGCTCGTATGTTCGGGCGCTTCAATACACGTTGTTGCTACGTGCCTTGAGGCACTCCTATTCAGTTCGACGCACGGTAAAGTCCGTGCGCATCGATGTAGGCCAGGACCGCGTCGGGCACCAGGAAACGTACCGACTTACCGCTGGCCAGCAGTTGACGGATCTGGGTGGCGGATACCGCGAGCGGTGTCTGCCAGACGAATGCAATCTGTCCGCTCGGCCCTTTGAGGGCCAGCGGGTCGCTCACCGAACGCGCTGCCAGCAGGTTGCGCAAGGCATCCGGCGGTTCGCTGTCGGCATCCGGGCGTTGCAACACCAGGATATGGCAATGCTGGAGCAACTCTTCCCAGCGGTGCCAAGTGGGCAGGCCGCAAAAAGCGTCCCAGCCCAAAAGCAGAAAAACCTGGTCATCCGCGGCCAGTTCGGCACGCATCAGTTCCAGGGTATCAATGGTGTAGGACGGTTTGTCCCGCTGCAATTCGCGGGCGTCCACCACCAACGGCGCCACACCGGCCACCGCGCACTCGACCATCGCCAGACGGCCTTTCGCCGATACCTGCGGCGTATCCCGATGGGGAGGCCTGGCACTGGGTGTCAGACGCAGCTCATCGAGCGCCAATGATTCGGCGACTTCCAGTGCACCGCGCAAGTGGCCGATGTGCACCGGGTCGAAAGTTCCGCCCAGTATGCCGATACGGCGAGGTGCGGGCTCGCTGCCAGTGACCGGAGCTGACGGGTCGAGGTCGCCCAAGTCAGACCGACTCCTGTCCGCGCAGCTGTCCATCACCGACCACGACGTACTTCTCGCAGGTCAAACCTTCGAGGCCGACCGGGCCGCGGGCGTGCAGCTTATCAGTAGAAATGCCGATCTCGGCACCCAATCCGTATTCGAAGCCATCGGCAAAGCATGTCGGGGTGTTGATCATCACCGACGACGAGTCGACTTCAGCCACGAAACGCCGGGTGTCGCCCAGGTGTTCGCTGACAATCGAATCGGTGTGGTGAGAGCCGTAATGGTTGATGTGCTCGATGGCCTGCTCCAGCCCGTCGACCACGCGGATCGACAGGATCGGCGCCAGGTACTCGGTGCTCCAGTCTTCTTCAGTGGCCGGCAGCGCTTCGATGATTGCCCGCGTACGATCGCAACCGCGCAGCTCGACGCCTTTTTCGCGGAACCGGGCAGCCATCGGCGGCAGGAAATCCTGGGCAACGGTTTGGTCGACCAGCAGCGTCTCCATCGCACCGCAAATGCCGTAGCGGTAAGTCTTGGCGTTGAAGGCGATACGCTGGGCTTTCGGCAGGTCGGCGTGGGCACTGACATAAACGTGGCAGATGCCGTCCAGATGCTTGATCACCGGCACGCGGGCATCGCGGCTGACCCGTTCGATCAGGCCACGGCCGCCACGGGGCACGATGACATCAACGTATTCCGGCATGGTGATTAACGCGCCTACGGCGGCACGATCGGTGGTTTCGACCACTTGCACCACCGCCGCCGGCAAATCGGCTTCGGCCAGACCGCGCTGGATACAGGCGGCGATGGCACGATTGGAATGAATGGCCTCGGAGCCGCCACGCAGGATGGTCGCGTTGCCAGACTTCAGGCACAGGCTGGCGGCGTCGATGGTCACGTTCGGTCGCGATTCGTAAATAATCCCGATGACACCCAAAGGCACGCGCATTTTGCCGACCTGGATACCCGAAGGCCGATAGCTCATGTCGCGGATCGCACCGACCGGGTCCGGCAACGCCGCGACCTGGCGCAGACCGACGATCATGCCGTCGATACGCGCAGGGGTCAGCGCCAGGCGTTCAAGCAGCGCCGGCTCCAGACCAGTGGCGCGGCCGGCTGCCAAGTCCAGCTCATTGGCGGCCGTCAGCTCGGCGCGGGCAGCATCCAGCGCATTGGCAGCCGCCTGCAAGGCGCGATTTTTCTGCGCGGTGCTGGCACGGCCGATAACGCGGGAAGCCTCGCGGGCAGCGATCCCCAAGCGGGTCATGTAGTCAAGAACGGACTCAGTCATGGTCTGGCGTGGTCTTTTCCAAGGTCGTGGTAAAGAGTAAAGCGGCAGATTATAGCTGTCGCGTCCACCGACTAACAGCGGTGACGGGCGGATGGTCGAAATGGAGGGCAATTTGCCGACGTTCAGCCGGGATTAAGCTGCAAATTGTTATCATCACGACTCAATCAGCCCTGATAAACGCCGTTCATCATGACTAATCTGACTGTTCGTGAGTCCGCCGCGAGCCTGCCCAAGGGCCTCCCGGACGCTTTTTTCGACCGTGACGCCCAAATGCTGGCCCGGGATCTACTGGGCAAAGTCATCCGCCATCGGGTCGGCGACCTGTGGCTCAGCGCCCGGATTATCGAAACAGAAGCCTATTACTGCGAAGAAAAAGGCAGTCACGCCTCCCTCGGTTACACAGAAAAGCGTAAGGCTTTGTTTCTGGATGGCGGCCACATTTATATGTATTACGCCCGTGGCGGCGATTCCCTCAACTTCAGCGCTCAAGGCCCTGGCAACGCAGTGCTGATCAAATCCGCCTACCCTTGGGTCGATGAGGTCAGCGGACCGGCGAGCCTGGCGCAGATGCTCTTGAACAACCCCGACGCCCAAGGCCGCCCTCGCCCCTCGCAGAAGCTGTGCGCGGGGCAAACGTTGCTTTGCAAGTCCTTGGGACTGAAGGTGCCCGTCTGGGATGCAAAGCGCTTTGATCATGAAGTGCTGCTGGTGGAAGACGTCGGTCTGCCCCCTCCCCATATTATCCAGGCCACGCGCCTGGGCATTCCTCAAGGGCGTGACGAACACTTGATGTACCGCTTCGTGGATGGGGCCTATGCCGCCCATTGCACGCGGAACCCGCTGCGACGGGGGCAGGTCGAAGGTCGCGATTATTTTGTGCTGACTTGACGATGGCGACATAACCGTCGACATCCGCGCTGACTATCAGCCTGCAATCGCGAGCATCCGGGTAGCGATGTAGATTGTGTTCGCCCTCAAAGGGCGCAATTGAATTAGATGGAGTTTTTTTATGGGCCCATGGCTCGATAGCGTGACGGCCTGGTTGACGGTCAACCCGCAATGGCTGGCAGCAGCAGTATTCATCGTGGCCTTCGTGGAGTGCCTGGCGATTGCCGGACTGATCGTCCCCGGCACGGTTTTGTTATTCGCCGTGGCAGTGCTGGCCGGCAGCGGTGCGCTGTCGTTGAGCGAAACGTTATTGCTAGGCTTCCTCGCCGGCGTACTGGGCGACGTCGTGTCCTATTTCCTGGGACGGCATTTCCATCAGAACATCCGTCGGCTGCCCGGGTTGCGCCATCACCCGGAGTGGATCGCCGGGGCCGAGTCATATTTCCAGCGCTACGGCATTGCCAGCCTGCTGGTCGGGCGTTTCATTGGCCCCTTGCGACCCATGCTGCCGATGGTCGCCGGGATGTTCGACATGCCATTCCCACGTTTCTTCGCTGTCAGTCTGCTGGCGGCGGCGGGATGGTCGGTAGCGTATCTACTGCCGGGTTGGGCCACCGGCGCGGCGATTCGCTTGCCGTTGCCCGAAGGCTTTTGGCTGCAGGCGGGCATCGTCGTCGGCAGTATTGCAGTCATGGTGGGACTGAGCGCGACCAGCAGCCTGCGTCGCCACCGCAAGGCCACGATGTTCATTGCAGGCATGAGTGTTCTGATTCTGGCAGGGTTGTTTATCGGCTATCCGTACCTGACGGCCCTCGACCAGGGGGTTATGGCCCTGGTACAGGAACACCGCAGCCCGATGCTCGATGAAGTGGCCGTTGTCTTCACGCTGATTGGCGAATTCCGCAACATGCTGCTGTTCAGTGCCTTGCTGGTCGGGCTGCTGCTGATCACCCGGCAATGGCGTCCGGCGATTTTCGCCGGCAGCACGCTGATGTGCACCGCACTGGCCAACACCTTGACCAAGCATTTTTTCGCCCGTGTGCGCCCGGAAGTGCTCAGCGACCCACTGACCAGCTACAGCATGCCCAGCGGCCACGCGTCAGGCTCTTTCGCGCTGTTCCTGACCCTCGCCGTATTGGCCGGCCGCGGGCAGCCACCACGGATGCGCCTGACCTGGCTGCTGGTGGGATGCCTGCCGGCGCTGGCGATTTCCCTTTCCCGCGTCTACCTTGGCGCGCATTGGCCGACGGATATTTTGGCCGGGGCGATGCTGGCGGCATGCGTCTGCGCGACGAGCCTGTGGTTGATCCAGCGTCAGACTTCGCTCAACGCCCTGCCGCCCAGGGTGTGGTGGCTGGTATTGCCGGCGATGGTGGCGCTGTTTGCATTCTTCGTGATCCGGCATTTGCCGCACACAATGTTGAGGTATGCCTATTAAAAAAGAACCCCGGCCTGACAGGCCGGGGTTCTTTTTTGAACCGTATTCAGTTCATCAGTGATCAAGCACTTTGACGCTTGCGCATCTCAAGAATGAGAGCATCAGCAAGCCGACCTGCCGTGGCTGCGGTGTCCTCAAAAGATTGCCCGAGGCTGGCATGTTTAAGCATGTAGCCCACAGCAGCAGCTTCCCAGGCGGCACGTTCGGTTGTGTAGATAGTCATGATTTTAATTCCTTTTAGTAATGAAATTGGCCACTTCGTGTGGACCAACCGCAAACTAAATAAATCCTTGGCGCCCTTCAATGCTGGCAACCTGACCGAATCGTTGCCAATTGCTGCTCAGGCAAACAATTCCCCTTGCAACTCGTCCAGCAACGCCTGAATCGCGTCCAGTCGTTGCTGCGGATCATCGAGTTGCAGCAGGTCGATCTTGTCCACTTCGGCGAACGGCAAGAGGTAAGCCAACTGATTGGCCAACGACTGTTGGCCGGTCGCTTCCGTGCCCATATTCAGCGCTTCGACCATCGGGTGTTCGGCCAGCGCGTTGAGCAAGGCCACCAGATCGGCGTCCTCATCCTGTAGTGGCTGTTCAGGCTCATCTTCCAGCCACTCGACCTCGGCGACGGTCAACTGATCGCGCTGAACCTCAGTGCGCAACACATGGAATCGCCGACCGCCCTGGACTCGAATCCCGAGCAAGCCGTTGTCCTGCTGCTTGAAGTCGGTGATCAGCGCCTCGCATCCGACCAGCGCGTAACCCGCCGGAGCGATGCCGACTTCTTCGCCGTCTAGAATGCACACCACACCGAAGCCGCCGCCCTGCTTCATGCAGCGACCGATCATGTCCAGGTAGCGCGCCTCGAAAATCTGCAAGTCGAGGATGCAGCCAGGAAACAGCACCGTGTTCAGCGGAAAAAGCGGCAGACTCATAGACATTTCCTTCAAACCACTATCGACACCGCCAACGGCAGGAACACCGCCGTGGCCACGCCCATCAAACTCATCGCCAGCGCCGCGAACGCGCCGCACTCTTCACTTTCCTGCAAGGCCACCGACGTGCCAACCGCGTGGGCGGTCATGCCCAGTGCCATGCCGCGTGCCTCCGGGCTGTGGACACCGAGCCGGGTCAGCAGGCTTGGGCCGAATATCGCCCCGATCACACCCGTGATCAACACGAACACCGCCGCCAGCGCCGCGACACCGCCGATTTGCTCGGCCACCAACATGGCAATCGGCGAAGTCACCGACTTCGGCGCCATGGTCATCAGGATCATGTGTTCGGCACCGAACCACCAGCCCAACAGCACGCCCATGCCTGTAGCCACCACGCCGCCTATCACCAGCGTAGTAAAAATCGGCCAGAACAACTGCCGAATCCGTCGCAGGTTGAGATAAAGCGGGACGGCCAGCGCGACCGTCGCCGGGCCGAGCAGAATACTGAGAATTTCGGTGCTCTTGCGGTACTCGGCGTAGGTCAGCCCGCAGCCCACCAGCACACCGATCACCAGCAACATGGAGACCAGCACCGGCTGCAAAAAGATCCAGCGGGTTTTCTCGAATGCGGCCAGTACCAGCTGATAGGCGCCGAGGGTAATGCCGATACCGAACAATGGATGGTGAATCACCGACGTCCAGGCGCCGTACCAGTCAAGGATCATTGGTTGTCCTCGGGATGGTGGGCATGACGCTTGATCAAGCGCTGCATCAGCACGCCCGCGAAGGCCATGGACAGCAGCAGCGACAACACCAAGGCTCCCGTGATGGCCCAGAAATCAGCGGCAATGTCTTTGGCGTAAACCATCACGCCCACCGCCGGCGGCACCAGCAGCAAGGGCAAATATCGCAACAGGCTGCTGGCCGCCAGGTTCAGCGGTTCACCCACCTGACCACGACTGATCAGAAACACCAACAACAGCAGCAGACCGACAATCGGCCCCGGCAGCACTGGCAAAAACAAATGGTTGATCGCGGTGCCGAGCAATTGGAACAGCACCAGCCAGGTCAGGCCACGTAACAACATTCTTCATCTCCCGCAAATCCGTCACCCGCATTGGCCCGGGCATTATAAGCACGCCTGCGCTATAGACCGGCATTCGCCAAAAGCATGGTCGGTTGACCGGAGCAATTTGCCATGTTGATCTAAAGTGGTAAGCCGGGAGGCCAAAAATCCCCCCATTCAAAACTATAAAACCGATGAACCCAAGGAGAGTCTCAATGCCCTATGTTCCAGTTGCAGAGCTCAATGATTATGTCGGCAAGGAACTTGGACGTTCCGAATGGCTCACCATCGATCAGGAACGCATCAACCTGTTCGCCGAAGCCACAGGGGACTATCAGTTCATCCATGTCGATCCGGTCAAAGCCGCGCAAACGCCCTTTGGCAGCACCATCGCCCACGGTTTCCTGTCACTGTCGCTGATTCCAAAACTGATGGAAGACATCCTCGTCATGCCCGAGGGCTTGAAGATGGTGGTCAACTACGGCCTCGACAGCGTGCGCTTCATTCAGCCGGTCAAGGTCAATTCGAAGGTGCGCCTCAAAGTCGACCTGACCGAAGTCACCGAGAAGAAACCCGGCCAATGGCTGCTCAAAGCCACCGCGACCCTGGAAATCGAAGGCTCGGACAAGCCGGCGTACATCGCTGAGCCCTTGTCGCTCTGCTTCGTGTAAACCATCCCGGATGCGAAGCAGGCCGCACTGTTTCGCATCACCTCCTTTTATACCGACTGTATAAGGTCACATAGCTGCGGCATACTCCGTCGCCTAATTGCCCGGATCCCGCTATGCGCTCACTCGCACTCCTTGCCTTGACCCTGATGCTCACCGCTTGCGGCGACGGCGAATCGCCGCTGCCCCCTGACGCCCGCCTGCCGGATGGCGGACGCTATCGTGGAGATCTGGTCAATGGGCTGCTGCAAGGCCAGGGTCGCATCGATTACCCGAACGGCAGTTGGTATGCCGGTGAGTTCGACCAAGGCCAATGGCATGGCCAGGGCGAATGGCACGGCAGCAACGGCGAGGTTTATCGCGGTCAATTCAAGCAAGGGCTGTTCGATGGCCAGGGCAGCCTGACCACCAATGGCAGCAGCTTCACCGGTAGCTTCAAACTCGGCCGCCGCGACGGCGAAGGCACACTCAAAGAAAACGGCATGACCTACCGCGGCGAATTCAAAGCCGATCAGTATTCAGGGCTTGGCCGTCTCGAACTCGATGATGGCAGCACCTACCAGGGCCAGTTCGCCCACGGCAAGCCCAACGGCGAAGGCCAGCGCGGGGACGGCAACGGCAATCAGTTCACCGGGCACTTCGTCGATGGACAGCTGCAAGGCAACGGGACGTTCAACAGTGCCGACGGCGACATTTATGTCGGCGGTTTCAAGAACAATCAACTGCACGGCAAGGGCCGCTACGAAAACGCCGACGGCGACGTCTGGCTGGGCCAATTCGAGGAAGGCTCGCTGAACGGCAAGGGCGAGTTGATCGGCGCCGATGGCAGCCATTACATTGGTCAATTCAGCGACTGGCGCTTTGCCGGCCAAGGTCGCCTGAACCTGCCTGATGGCAGTTTCTATATCGGCCAGTTCGACAACGACAGCTATTCCGGTCGCGGCACCCTGGTGCTGACGGACGGCACGGTACAAAGCGGTACCTGGATCAACGGCCAGCGCGTGCGCGATGCCAATGGCAAATTACTCCCCGACAGCCTCGAACTCGGCCTGCTGGCCCAGGGCCGCCTGCTGGAGGACGCACTCAGTAATGTGCCGGCCTCGACTCCGGCCGTCGAGCTGTACACCTTGACCCTGGGCGGCGATGGCAAGCAGAGCGTGTTCCTGCGCGAATCCGACTACGTCGCCAACATGCTCACCAGCCGCTTCGGCGCCTTTGGCCAGATCCGCCTGGTGAACCATCGCGACCACCTCGTCGATCGCCCGATGGCCACCCGGGAAAACATGCGCCGCGCCGCCGTGACCCTGGCTGAACGCAGCGGGCCGGAAGACCTGATTTTCATCTACCTGACCAGCCACGGCACCAGTGAACACGAACTGGTGCTCGACCAGCCGCGCATGGAACTGGCCGATCTGCCGGCCGACGAACTGGCCGCCGTCCTGGCACCACTGAAAAACCGCGATAAGGTCATCGTGATTTCGGCCTGCTACTCCGGCGGCTTCATCCCTGCCCTCAAGGATGAACGCACCCTGATCATGACCGCCTCGCGGGCTGACCGCGTGTCCTTTGGCTGTTCGGAAGAAGCCAACTTCACTTACTTCGGCGATGCCCTGTTCGCCCAGGCCCTGAACCAGACCGATGATCTGGAACAGGCCTTCAAACTGGCCAGGGCGACTGTCGCCGAGCGCGAGCTGGCCGATGGCTTCGAAGCCTCCGAACCGCAGATCTGGGCACCGAAAACCGTGCTCTCCCACTGGCAGCTGTTACGTAAACAACAGGCACGCAAAGCCCTGCAAAGTGCCGCCATTGAAAGCAAGGATACAAAGAACAACTAAGCTGATGGGTATCAAGGGAGAAACACTATGTACTTGACGCCTCAGCACGTACTGCTTGCCGGAGCCACCGGCTTGACCGGTGAACATCTACTCGATCGTTTGCTCAATGAGCCGACCATTACGCGGGTTCTGGCGCCCTCACGCCGGGCGCTGGCCAAACATCCCCACCTTGAAAACCCGGTCGGCGACCCGGCCGTGTTCCTCCCGCAATTGAACGGTCGCGTCGACATCGCCTATTGCTGCCTGGGCACCACCATCAAGCAGGCGGGCTCGGAACAGGCGTTTCGCGCGGTGGACCTGGACATGGTGGTGGCCTTCTCCAAACGGGCGCGGGAAATGGGCGCCCGTCATCTGATCGTGATCAGCGCCTTGGGCGCCGATCCGAAGTCTCCGATTTTCTACAACCGGGTCAAAGGCGAGATGGAGCAGGCATTGCGCGCGCAGGACTGGCCGCAACTGACCATCTGCCGTCCATCACTGCTGCTGGGTGAGCGCACCGAACCGCGCCTGGCCGAGAAACTCGCCGGCCCACTGTCTCGCCTGATACCGGGCAAGTACCACGGCATCGAGGCCTGCCAAATGGCCCGCGCCATGTGGCGACTGGCGCTGGAAGAACAGGATGGAGTGCGGATTGTCGAGTCGGATGAACTGCGCAAGCTCGGCAAATAGACTGACCAACTTGTGGCGAGGGGGCTTGTCGGAACGCCGGACCGCCCCTCGCCACAGAAGCCGGCTCTCCTACAATCCGCCTGTCGCCTGAAAACTGACCCCGATCACAGTCAGCAACGACAATGGCAGCAGCAGGGTGTCGAGCAGTGCGCTGGCCGGCAGGTCGACGCCGGGATAGCTCGGCGCTTCGGCACCGAAGCGGTCCATCGCGCAACAACCACCGTTCATCGCATACAGATCCAGCCGAGTCCCTGAGTACACCACCGGCGCTCCCGGCTTCGCGGCATCCAGCGTGCGCGCGGTGGCGCACCCGGCCAACTGCAAGGCGAGAACAATCGTCAGAAACTTATTCATCGCTGGTCAGATGGTGTTCGCCCCAGCGTGGCAGCATGTCTTGCGGAATATTCAACAGGTTGAGAATGCGCGCCACGACGAAATCGATCAGGTCGTCGATGGTTTGCGGCTGATGATAGAAGCCCGGCGATGCTGGCAGAATTGTCACGCCCATGTTCGACAACTTGAGCATGTTTTCCAGGTGAATGCTCGAATACGGCGCTTCACGGGGCACCAGGATCAGCTGGCGACGCTCCTTCAGCGTCACATCGGCGGCACGTTCGATCAGGTTGTTGCAGGCGCCGGTCGCGATGGCTGACAACGTCCCGGTAGAGCACGGCACCACCACCATCGCCGCCGGTGCGCCGGAGCCCGAGGCCACCGGCGACATCCAGTCTTCCTTCCCATACACCCGAATCTGCCCCGCCGCAGCGCCGGTGTATTCGGTGAGGAAGGCCTGCATCATCTGCGGTTTGGCCGGCAGCGTGACGTCGGTTTCGGTGGCCATCACCAGTTGCGCGGCCTTGGAAATCAGAAAGTGCACTTCCCGCTCTTCGCGCACCAGGCAGTCGAGCAGGCGCAAGCCGTACTGGGCGCCGGAAGCGCCTGTCATCGCCAGCGTGATACGGTCCGGGCCGTTGTTCATTTGAGCGCCTCGGCGAGTTTGCCGTGCAGGCCGCCAAAGCCGCCGTTGCTCATGATCACCACGTGAGTGCCGGGCTGGGCCTGGCTCTTGACGCGCTCAATGATGCCTTCGAGGGAATCACTGACGATCGACGGCACCGTACACAGCGCGGCGGTGCCCGCCAGATCCCAACCGAGGTTGGCCGGTGCGTACCAGATCACCTGGTCGGCATCGACCACGCTTTCCGGCAAACCATCACGGTGCGCACCGAGCTTCATGGAATTGGAGCGCGGCTCGATAATAGCGATCAACGGTGCATCGCCAATGCGTTTACGCAAGCCGTCGAGCGTGGTGGCGATGGCGGTCGGATGGTGAGCGAAGTCGTCATAAATAGTGATGCCGCGCACTTCCGCGACTTTTTCCATGCGACGCTTCACGCTTTTGAAAGCGCTCAAGGCGGCGATGCCCATGGACGGCACCACACCCACGTGACGTGCAGCCGCCAGTGTGGCCAGTGCGTTGGCGACGTTGTGCTGGCCGGTCATGTCCCACTCGACCACGCCTTGGGAAGCACCTTCGAACATCACTTCGAACTTCGAGCCGTCTTCGCTGAGCAGCTTGACCTGCCACTGGCCGCTGGCACCCGTGGTTTGCACCGGGGTCCAGCAGCCCATCTCGATGACGCGTTGCAAAGCTGGCTCGGTAGTCGGATGAATGATCAGGCCTTCGCTCGGAATGGTCCGAACCAAATGATGGAATTGGCGCTCGATCGCCGGCAGATCCGGGAAGATGTCTGCGTGATCGAACTCAAGATTATTCAGGATCGCCGTGCGCGGACGGTAGTGCACGAATTTGGAACGCTTGTCGAAGAACGCACTGTCGTACTCATCGGCTTCGATGACGAAGAACGGCGTATCACCCAGGCGCGCCGAGACCGAAAAATTCTGCGGCACACCGCCGATCAGGAAGCCCGGGCTCATGCCCGCATGCTCCAGCACCCAGGCGAGCATGCTACTGGTGGTGGTTTTGCCATGAGTACCGGCAACGGCCAGCACCCAGCGACCTTGCAGCACGTGGTCCGCCAGCCATTGCGGGCCGGACACATACGGCAGGCCTTTGTTCAGCACATATTCCACGGCGGGGTTGCCACGGGACATGGCGTTGCCGATCACCACCAGGTCGGGGGCCGGGTCCAGTTGCGCCGGATCATAGCCTTGGGTCAACTCGATGCCCTGGGCCTCGAGCTGAGTGCTCATCGGCGGATAGACGTTGGCATCGGAGCCCGTCACGTGATGGCCCAGCTCTTTGGCCAGAACCGCCATCGAACCCATGAAAGTGCCGCAGATACCAAGAATATGAATGTGCATAGTCGACCTCGTAAAACATGGCCGCAGGTTAGCTTAGGGAGGGGAAAATCGCACCTTGTGTTTCAGACCACGCTGATGGCTGGACCGGTGGGAGCACGACTTTCCGTGCTCCCACCGATTGGCTGGCCCTAGCGGGCGATACCGTGTTTTCGCAGTTTTCTGTAAAGCGTGTTACGGCTGACTCCCAGTTGCTCAGCCGTGTGGGTCATGTGCCAACGCGTTTGCTCCAGCGCATTCAACAGCGCCAGGCGTTCGGCATCTTCCAGCGGATGTTCGGCAGGCTCTTCAATGACCGGTCGAACCGCCGGTCGGGTCTGGCGAATCATCGCCGGCAAATCGTCCAGCACAATCCGCCCGCCCTCGCACAACGCGGCCAATGTCCGCAGCACGTTGCGCAACTGCCGCACATTGCCCGGCCAGGCGAAACCCAGCAGGGCCTGACGGGCCGGCCCGTCGATCACGACCAGTTCTGCGCCCGCCTCTTCGGCCAGCAAAAAGTCCAGCAGTTGCGATTTGTCACTGCGATCGCGCAATGCCGGCAGCGCGACCTCCAGCCCGTTGAGTCGATAGAACAGGTCCTCACGGAAACTGCCTTCCTGCACCCGTTCCAGCAGATTGCGGTGCGTGGCGCTGATGATCCGCACGTTGACCGCCTCCGGCTCGCCACCGATCGGCACCACCTGACGATCCTCCAGCACCCTCAACAGGCGCGTCTGCATCGCCAGCGGCATGTCGCCGATCTCGTCGAGGAACAAGGTGCCGCCATCGGCCTGTTGTAACTTGCCGCGCATGCCTTCCTTGCGAGCCCCGGTGAAGCTGCCGCCGCGATAGCCGAACAGCTCGCTCTCGATCAGGCTTTCCGGGATGGCGGCGCAGTTGAGGGCGACAAACGCCTTGTCCGCCCGTTGACTGGCGCGATGGACGGCTTTGGCAAACGCCTCTTTACCCGAGCCGGTTTCACCGTTGATCAGCAATGGCACGTCCCGTTCGTACACCCGCAGGGCCTTGCGGAAATCCGCCTGCAAACCGGCATCGCCCAGGCAAATACCCGATGACGGCGCACGCGCCTCAACCACCGGACCGGGCGCCAGTGGTAATGGCACGCGGCGCGGCTGCCCACGCAATACGGCGAACAGCTTGCGCCCGTCACGGGTGCGCAGCGGCCAACTGGCGCTGGCATGGGCGCTTGCACGGCCAAGCAACTCATCCAGCGAACAATCGAAAAATGCCTCAACCGGCTTGCCCAGCAATCCACCGCGCACATGGCCCAGCAGGTTCAGTGCGCTCTGATTGACCGCGCAGATTCGCCCCTCCCCATCGAACGCCAGCAACCCTTCGCTGAACAGCCCGACGGACTCGGCCTGCAAATGAAAACGCAGCAGCCATTGGTTATCGAAGTAACGCAGGAAATAGCAGCTCTCGATCATCTTCGCCGAAAGATTGACCAGGGCCATCGTATGGAACTGACTCTGACGCGACACCTCATGCCGCGCCGACGAGACGTCGAGCACCGCCAGCAGCTCGCCGTGGGGGTCGAACACCGGGCTTGCCGAGCAGGTCAGGCCGGTATGACGGCCGCGGAAGTGCTCGTCCTGGTGGATGGTCAGCGACTGGCGCTCCACCAGGCAGGTACCGATGCCATTGGTGCCCTCGCAGGCCTCGCTCCAGTCGGCGCCGAGCCAGAGCCCGGCGCGCTCGAAAATCTTCCGTTCGGCGGGCGCCGTCACACAGTTGAGGATCACACCACGCGCATCGGTCAGCAGCACCGCATGGCCGGCGCCGGAAAGCTGTTGATGCAGGCTGGTCATTTCACTGCCGGCGATGTGCAGCACTTGCTGCAGGCGTTCACGACTTTCGAGGACGCGTCCATGTTCCAGCACTGTCGGCGCCATGCTCAGGGCCGGATCGAGGTGATAGTCCTCAAGGCAGCGCAGCCAGGAGCGGGCGATGGACGGATCGCTGCCAGGACCGTGCAGGTGGGCTTTGCCCTGGGTCACAGTCAGTACTTGCTGGGCATGGCGACTCAAATGGTTGTCGTGCATTTCTTATTATTCTCCCCGGGGCTCGGCGACCCGTGTTGAGGTGATGCCGAGCATCCTCCAGCCTAGCCCGCATTGCAATGTCGGCAAGACCGGCCAGTCACAGGCTGCGCCACAAACGGTACAAAGTGTCACAGGCACTGTACCGAAAGCGTCACAGACACCGCCCGCCCGTCCGACAGAAATCGCCCAAGGCCTTGATTTGCCTGACCTGCAAGGCACTGGCCCGACCCTTGCTCTACGCTTATAGCAAGCGCACATGCGCGTCTCTCTTATAAATACAAAAGCCAAGGAGAAACATCATGCGTTACGCTCACCCCGGTACTGAAGGCGCTATCGTTTCGTTCAAGAGCAAATACGGTAACTACATCGGCGGCGAGTTCGTCGCGCCTGTCAAAGGTCAGTACTTCACCAATACCTCGCCAGTCAATGGCCAACCGATTGCCGAATTCCCGCGTTCCACCGCCGAAGACATCGACAAGGCCCTGGACGCCGCCCACGCGGCCGCCGATGCCTGGGGCGCCACGTCCGCCCAGGCACGCTCGCTGGTGCTGCTGAAAATTGCCGACCGCATCGAACAGAACCTCGAACTGCTGGCAATCACCGAATCCTGGGACAACGGCAAAGCCGTGCGCGAAACCCTCAATGCCGATATTCCGCTGGCCGCCGACCACTTCCGCTACTTCGCCGGTTGCATCCGCGCCCAGGAAGGCAGCGCTGCCGAAATCGACGGCAACACCGTGGCCTATCACATCCATGAACCGCTGGGCGTGGTCGGGCAGATCATCCCCTGGAACTTCCCGATCCTGATGGCCGCCTGGAAACTCGCCCCGGCCCTGGCCGCCGGCAACTGCGTGGTGCTCAAGCCTGCCGAACAAACCCCGCTGGGCATTACCGTGCTGGTCGAGCTGATTGGCGACCTGCTGCCACCGGGCGTACTGAACATTGTGCAAGGTTTCGGTAAAGAAGCCGGCGAAGCCCTGGCGACCAGCAAACGCATCGCCAAAATCGCCTTTACCGGCTCGACCCCGGTCGGCTCGCACATCATGAAATGCGCCGCCGAAAACATCATTCCGTCCACCGTGGAGCTGGGTGGCAAATCGCCGAACATCTTCTTCGAAGACATCATGAAGGCGGAGCCAAGCTTCATCGAAAAAGCCGCCGAAGGCCTGGTGCTGGCGTTCTTCAACCAGGGTGAAGTCTGCACCTGCCCGTCCCGCGCGCTGGTGCAAGAGTCGATCTACGACGAATTCATGCAAGTGGTGATGAAGAAGGTCCTGCAGATCAAACGTGGCGACCCGCTGGACACCGACACCATGGTCGGCGCACAGGCGTCCGAGCAGCAATTCGATAAAATCCTCTCGTACCTTGAAATCGCCAAGGGCGAAGGTGCTGAACTGCTGACCGGCGGCAAAGTGGAAAAACTCGAGGGCACCCTCGCGACCGGGTACTACATCCAGCCGACACTGCTCAAAGGCACCAACAAAATGCGGGTGTTCCAGGAAGAAATCTTCGGCCCGGTCGTGAGCATCACCACCTTCAAGGACGAAGCAGAAGCCCTGGCCATTGCCAACGACACCGAGTTCGGCCTGGGCGCCGGCCTCTGGACTCGCGACATCAACCGCGCCTACCGCATGGGCCGTGCCATCAAGGCCGGTCGTGTGTGGACCAACTGCTACCACCTGTACCCGGCGCACGCCGCGTTCGGCGGTTACAAGAAGTCCGGCGTCGGCCGTGAAACCCACAAAATGATGCTCGATCACTATCAGCAGACCAAAAACCTGCTGGTGAGCTACGACATCAATCCGCTGGGCTTCTTCTAAAACCCGCGGCGACACAGGGATTCTGTGTCGCCTTTCCAGCAGCCATCGCGAGCAAGCTTGCTGGCGATGGCGCCTTCAATGGCACAACACAAAAGGCTGGCCGCTCTGGCACGGGCCTTGCGTGCCCGCATTACACGCAAAAGCCGCTTCCGAAAGTCCAAAAGATCAAACAATAAAAAAGACAGCGAGGACTTATGACTTCTACCACACAGCTCAAACCCACACTCGGCACCCTGCATTTATGGGGCATCGCCGTCGGCCTGGTGATTTCCGGCGAATACTTCGGCTGGAGTTACGGCTGGGGCACCGCAGGCACCCTGGGTTTCCTCGTCACCGCCCTGATGGTGGCGACGATGTACACCTGCTTCATCTTCAGTTTCACCGAATTGACCACCGCCATTCCCCACGCGGGCGGGCCGTTTGCCTACAGCCGGCGAGCCTTTGGCGAGAAAGGTGGTTTGATCGCCGGCATCGCCACCCTGATCGAATTCGTCTTTGCGCCCCCGGCGATCGCCATGGCCATCGGCGCCTACCTCAATGTGCAATACCCGGAACTGGACCCGAAAATCGCGGCGGTAGGCGCCTATTTCGTGTTCATGACCCTGAATATCCTCGGCGTCAGCATCGCGGCCACCTTCGAACTGGTGGTCACCGTACTGGCGGTCGCCGAACTACTGGTGTTCATGGGCGTCGTTGCACCAGGGTTCAGCTTCAGTAACTTTGTGCTCAATGGCTGGTCCGGCTCCAATGAGTTCACGATGGCCTCGATTCCCGGCATTTTCGCCGCCATTCCTTTCGCGATCTGGTTTTTTCTCGCCATCGAAGGCGCGGCCATGGCGGCCGAAGAAGCCAAGGACCCGAAACGCACGATCCCCAAGGCCTACGTCAGCGGCATTCTGACCCTGGTGTTCCTGGCCATCGGCGTGATGGTCATGGCCGGCGGCGTCGGCGACTGGCGTCAACTGTCGAACATTAACGATCCGCTGCCCCAGGCCATGAAGGCCGTGGTGGGCAACAATTCGAGCTGGATGCATATGCTGGTGTGGATCGGCCTGTTCGGCCTGGTGGCAAGTTTCCACGGCATCATCCTGGGCTATTCGCGGCAGTTCTTTGCGCTGGCCCGCGCCGGCTACCTGCCTCGCGGCCTGGCCAAACTGTCGCGCTTCCAGACGCCGCACCGGGCGATCCTTGCCGGCGGCGTCATCGGTATCGCGGCAATTTACAGCGACGGCCTGGTGAACCTGCAAGGCATGACCCTGACGGCAGCGATGATCACCATGTCGGTTTTCGGCGCCATCGTGATGTACATCATCAGTATGCTGAGCCTGTTCAAACTGCGTAAAACCGAGCCGAACCTGGAACGCACCTTCCGTGCGCCAGGCTATCCGATCGTGCCGGGTATCGCGCTGTTTCTCGCCGTGGTGTGCCTGGTGGCGATGGCCTGGTTCAACACCCTGATCGGCCTGGTTTTCGTCGGATTCATGGCCGCCGGTTACCTGTATTTCCAGTTGACCGCCAAGCAACGCTCCGAAGCACCGGCGGACGCCATGCTCGAAGGCGTCTGAGTTGCACCGGCGCTGGGCCCTTGGCCTGGCGCCTGCATGATTGAAGTGCATGCACATTCCCTTGTGGGAGCGCACGCTCTCCCACTGGGACTGTTTGTGTTATCAAGACTTGTACAGACCAGAGGACACCGCCCCATGGCCGCATTTGCCCATTCCGTCGGCGCTCAGACCTATCGCTTCGAAAACCTCAAGGAAGTGATGGCCAAGGCCAGTCCGGCGCGTTCCGGGGATTTTCTGGCCGGCGTCGCCGCGCTCAATGACGGCGAACGTGTGGCCGCACAAATGGCTTTGGCCGACATTCCGCTCAGCCATTTCCTACAGGAAGTACTGATTCCTTATGAAGATGATGAAGTCACCCGGCTGATCATCGACACCCACGACATGCATGCCTTCAGCGTGGTCAGTCACCTCACCGTGGGCGGTTTTCGAGACTGGCTGCTCAGCGATGCCGCCGACGAACATGTCCTGCGCGCCCTTGCACCCGGCCTGACGCCGGAAATGGTCGCCTCCGTGTCGAAGATCATGCGCGTGCAGGATCTGGTGCTGGTGGCACAGAAAATCCGTGTGGTCACACAGTTCCGCGGCACCCTGGGCCTGCGCGGCCGGCTCTCCACGCGACTGCAACCGAATCACCCCACGGATGAACCGGCCGGTATCGCCGCGAGCATCCTTGACGGTTTGCTGCATGGCAACGGCGACGCCATGATCGGGATCAACCCGGCCACCGACAGCATCGCCTCGATCTGCGCGATGCTGGAAATGCTCGACGCCATCATTCAACGCTACGAAATCCCGACACAGGCCTGCGTTCTGACGCATGTCACGACGTCGATCGAAGCCGTCAATCGCGGGGTGCCGCTGGACCTGGTGTTCCAGTCGATCGCCGGCACCGAGGCGGCCAACGCCAGTTTCGGCATCAATCTGAATGTATTGAAGGAAGGTTACGACGCCGGATTGAGCCTCAATCGCGGCACCCTCGGGCAAAACCTGATGTATTTCGAAACAGGCCAGGGCAGCGCCCTGTCGGCCAACGCCCACCATGGCGTCGATCAACAGACGTGCGAAACCCGAGCGTATGCCGTGGCACGACATTTCAATCCGTTTCTGGTGAACACCGTCGTAGGATTTATCGGCCCGGAGTACCTCTACAACGGCAAACAGATCATTCGCGCCGGCCTTGAAGATCACTTCTGCGGCAAGCTGCTGGGCGTACCGATGGGCTGTGACATCTGCTACACCAACCACGCCGAAGCCGACCAGGACGACATGGACACCCTGTTGACCCTGCTGGGCGTGGCCGGGATCAACTTCATCATGGGCATCCCCGGCTCCGACGACATCATGCTCAACTACCAGACCACTTCGTTCCACGACGCGCTCTATGCTCGTCAGACCCTGGGCCTGAAGCCCGCGCCGGAGTTCGAACAATGGCTGGCGAAAATGGGCATCTTCACTCAAGCGGACGGCAAGATTCTCTTCGGCAACAGCCTGCCTCCGGCGTTCCGCCAGGCCTTGGCGCAATTGGGATGAGTGTTTCCATGGATAAACCACCCTTCGATCCGCACAACCCATGGCTGGAACTGCGACGCCTGACACCGGCGCGGATCGCCCTGGGCCGCACGGGCACCAGCATGCCCACGCGCGCGCAGCTGGACTTCCAGTATGCCCACGCCCAGGCCCGGGACGCCGTGCATTTGCCGTTTGACCACAAGGCACTGAGCTCGCAATTGGCTGAACGTGGGCGCGAAAGCATCTTGCTGCACAGCGCGGCAATCGATCGCAACAGCTACCTGCAGCGCCCCGATTTGGGGCGAAAGTTGAGCGATGAGTCCGCACAGATCCTGCGCGATTACGCATCAGCCCATCCCGGCGGGGTCGATCTGGCGATCGTGGTCGCCGATGGTTTGTCGGCCCTGGCCGTTCATCGCCACACGTTGCCGTTTCTGGCGCGCCTGGAAGAACAGATGGGGGCCGAAAACTGGTCAATGGCCCCGGTGATTCTGGTGGAACAAGGTCGCGTTGCAGTGGCCGACGAGGTTGGTGAACTGCTCGGCGCCAAAATGACAGTGATCCTGATCGGCGAGCGCCCCGGCCTCAGCTCGCCAGACAGCCTGGGATTGTATTTCACCTACAATCCCAAGGTCGGCCTGACGGACGCCTACCGCAACTGCATCTCTAATGTTCGCCTTGAAGGCCTGAGTTATGGCATGGCGGCACACCGTTTGCTGTATCTGATGCGCGAGGCCTGTCGACGGCAGCTTTCGGGCGTCAATTTAAAGGATGAAGCGCAGGTTCAGACGCTGGAGTCGGACGTTGACGCGGACATCAAAGGTAATTTCCTACTGAGTCCGCCGGATGCCTGAACCGCTTCCGCATTGCACTTTCGGGATGATTTCAGGCAGGATCGAAGCACGGCTGCCAGTGAGTACCTTTTGCCGTCAGAGCACGTGAAGACAGCCACTTGAAGACGAGACCTACCATGCGGATTATTCAAGCGACCCTCGAACACCTGGACCTGCTGACCCCGTTGTTCGTCAAATATCGCGAATTTTATGGCTCCCTGCCGTATCCGGACTCGTCCCGGGCGTTCCTCGAGAAACGCCTGCGTCGCAAGGAGTCAGTGATTTACCTGGCACTGGCCGATGACGACAACAACAAGCTGATGGGTTTCTGTCAGTTATATCCAAGCTTTTCCTCGCTATCGCTCAAACGCGTGTGGATCCTCAACGACATCTATGTCGCCGAGGACGCCCGCCGCCAACTGGTGGCTGACAACCTGATCCGTACCGCGAAGAAAATGGCCAAGGAAACCAATGCCGTGCGCATGCGTGTTTCCACCAGCAGCAACAACCAGGCCGCACAGAAAACCTATGAATCCATCGGGTTCAAGGAAGACACCGAGTTCAAGAACTACGTGTTGCCAATCAGCGAAGAGCTTTGACCCGCGTCAAACCTGCAGGCGCAAGCTTGCTCTCGATTGCGGTGTGTCATTTGGCACCTCCATCGCGAGCAGGTGTGCGCCCGCAAAACAGAGCGCACCCAGCGTCGGCCCGAGTGAAATCCCCCGCTACAATCTCGACGCTCTTTTCACTTCTCAGTCCGTATAATCCCGATCTTTCCGGCTTGTAAGAAAAACTACACCCATCCGTAGTCTTACGCGAAGTCATACGCACAGGCCTGCCGAGTCGGGCCGTTATCACAGGTGCCCTCCATGGATTTCAACCCGATCGATATCGTTCTGCATCTCGACGTCTACCTCGACATGCTCGTAACCAATTACGGGGCCTGGATTTACGCCATTCTGTTTCTGGTGATCTTTTGTGAAACCGGCCTGGTGGTGATGCCTTTCCTGCCAGGCGACTCGCTGCTGTTTATCGCCGGCGCCGTTGCCGCCGGTGGCGGTATGGATCCGGTGCTGCTGGGCGGGCTACTGATGCTGGCGGCGATTCTCGGCGACAGCACCAACTACGTGATCGGACGAACAGCCGGTGAAAAACTGTTCAGCAACCCGAACTCGAAAATCTTCCGCCGCGACTATCTGCAACAAACCCATGACTTCTATGACAGGCACGGTGGCAAAACCGTAACCCTGGCGCGCTTCCTGCCCATCATCCGCACCTTTGCACCGTTCGTCGCCGGCGTCGGCAAGATGCCTTACCCGCGCTTTTTCGGATTCAGCGTACTGGGCACGATTTTTTGGGTCGGCGGCCTGGTCACCCTCGGTTACTTCTTCGGTAATGTACCGTTCATCAAGAAAAACCTGTCGCTGCTGGTGGTCGGGATCATCCTGCTGTCACTGCTACCGATGATCATCGGCGTGATTCGCAGCCGCTTCGGCAACTCGAACTCCAAAGCCGAAACACGCTGATTCACGATGTGGTCCCTAAGCGCCTGGCGACGCCAGCGCACCTTGGCCAAACACCCGATTGCCGACGACATGTGGCAACGGGTGCGCCATCAACTGAGTTTTCTGGATGGCATCAGCGCCGCTGAAGACCAGTGGCTGCGTGAAGCCAGCGTGCTGTTCCTGCAAGACAAACACCTGACCGCCCTGCCGGGCGTTGAACTCCATCAGGAGCAACGTCTGCTGCTCGCGGCCCAGGCGCAACTGCCATTGCTGAACCTGGGCGACCTGAACTGGTACCAGGGTTTTCACGAAATCATCCTCTACCCCGACGATTTCCTCAGTCCGCAACGGCATCGCGACGCCAGCGGTGTCGAGCACGAATGGGATGGCGAGCACAGCGGCGAAGCCTGGCAGCAGGGCCCGATCATCCTCGCCTGGCCCGGCGTCATGGCCAGCGGTGGCTGGGAAGGCTACAACCTGGTGATCCACGAGCTGGCGCACAAACTCGACATGCTCAACGGCGATGCCAATGGCCTGCCACCGTTGCATGCCGACATGCGGGTCAGCGACTGGGCGAAAGTCATGCAAGAAGCCTATGACGATCTCGACCGACAACTTGATCGCCATCCTGACGCCGAGACCGCGATAGATCCCTACGCCGCCGAGAACCCGGGCGAATTTTTCGCCGTGACCAGCGAGTACTTCTTCAGTGCTCCGGATTTGCTGCACGAGGCTTATCCACAGGTCTATGAGCAGCTGAAACTGTTCTATCGCCAGGACCCGCTGAGGAGGCTCAAGCAACTTCTCGCCGAGGACCCGGTCTATCAGGCACATGACTAAGGTCTACGACCTCTGGTACATGGCGTCGACACAGGAATATGCCTATAATCGCCGCCACTTTTTGGTCAATCCGGCCAAGTGTTTTTGGTCAACTAACGGGGGCAACGCCCAATGAGCTACAGCAAGATTCCGGCTGGCAAAGACCTGCCGAACGACATCTACGTCGCGATCGAGATCCCGGCCAACCACGCGCCGATCAAGTACGAAATCGACAAAGACAGCGATTGCCTCTTCGTTGACCGTTTCATGGCCACCCCAATGTTCTACCCGGCCAACTACGGTTACATCCCGAACACCCTGGCTGACGACGGTGATCCCCTCGACGTGCTGGTCGTGACCCCTTACCCGGTTGCTCCAGGCTCCGTGATCCGCGCTCGTCCGGTCGGCATCCTGAACATGACCGACGACGGCGGCGGCGATGCCAAAGTCATCGCGGTTCCACACGACAAGCTGTCCCAGCTGTACGTGGACGTGAAGGAATACACCGACCTGCCACCGCTGCTGATTCAGCAGATCGAGCACTTCTTCGCGAACTACAAAGATCTCGAAAAAGGCAAATGGGTGAAAATCGAAGGCTGGGACGGCGCAGACGCCGCCCGTGCCGCGATCACCAAGTCGGTTGCTGCCTATAAAGGCTAAGCGCCGCTGCGAGCTTCAAGAAAAGCCCCGGTGATCCGGGGTTTTTTTTGGGCGCTCGAAAAGCACCACTTAAACGGGTCGTTTAACAGGCTCCGAATTGGTTTTTTCTTGTTTAATTTCACTCAAGAACGTCTTACATCCAGTCTTAAATCTCCCTCGAAATTTGAACGGTTCGTTTATTCAAAGCCTTATGCGCCGCCAGTAGACTCGCGTTTATGAAAAAGAACACTAGCGGCCCGCGCTTTAAAGCGCTCCTTGAAGAAGCGAACATCACGACAACGGGATTTGCCGAGTTTCTGGACGCAGTCCCGCAGAAAGTCCACAACTGGTACACCCGTGGCGTGCCTGCGCACTGCATGGAAGAAGTGGCCAGAAAACTCTCCGTGAACAGTGAATGGCTGAAAACGGGCGAAGGCCCGAAAGACGCCAGACACCTGCGCCTGCTCGACGAAACCGGCCATACATTCGATGCCCAGGCCATCCGCGGCATTTACACCGTCGTCGAGCCCCTTGACGTCGAACTGCCCTTCTACAAAGAAACCGCCACCGCACCTGGCTCCAACAAAACCCACGTCGTCGAAGACCCCGGCCAATCCATCCGATTGCCCCGCAGCCACCTCGATTCCCTGGAAATCAAACATACCGATGCCATCTGTGCCCGCATGATCGGCAACAGCATGGGCGAAAGAATTGAAGACGGCTCCTTCGTGGGCATTGACCGTGGGCTCAAGGACATCATCGATGGCGAGATCTACGCGATCGAACATGACGGCATGCTGCGGATCAAATACCTGCACCGAGTGCCCGGCAACGCCATTCGCATGCGCAGCCACAACAGGATCGAATACCCGGACGAAATCTTCCGGGCCGCGCAGATCGAAGAGCAAAACATTCGGGTATTAGGTTGGGTGTTCTGGTGGTCGACACTGAACAAGCGCCGGCCGGAAGTGCCATTTCTGTGATACCGAGGCGAATTCATCACGCGCAAGCCATGCGCCCGCAGGGACAGGCGAGACCTGCGGGAACGGACTTGCCCGCAAAGACGTCGAGAGAATCACCCTGAGAACCAACCCAGAGCTCTATCTCGCACACCAAGCTGGGAATTTCCTCAAAAAATCAGTATGCTGCGCCCCACATTTGCGCATCCCCCCGCTCCGCGGCGGAGCATCGCACCGACAAGGCAGATGATTTTCTCGCCGAGTCCCACAGCCGGACGCAAGATCCGGGTGTACGTTTTGAAGGCTGGCGCGGTTTACCAAAAATGAACCAAGCCAGTCCCCGAGAAGCCGGCCACAAGCCGGCTTTTTAATTGCCCAAAATAATCCCGTCCCATCCGAGATTCCTGCCGATAGCCTGGCTATCACGGGCGTTTCAGGCGCGTCACTGTCTGATGGCGTTCAACGCCATTTGATCTCGTCCGACGACGTAATGGGACGACAGGGAAACATCAATGGGTCAGCTGAATCCTTCGAAAACCTGACCGAACCCGGCACCGATGACGAGAGCCATGGGCTACGCTTGCTCGTCAAACCTGCCAGGCGTAAATCCTGGCTTCTTCGCTTTCAATTGGCGGGCCGTCGTAGAGAAATGGGCCTGGGCTCATTCGCGGCAAGTGGCTGGCCCTAAAAGAAACTGGAGTTCACCTGATGAGTCATGTGCAGATCCGCCCGGCGACCCTGGAGGACGCCGAGAACATTTTTCAGACCCACAAAGATTCGGTTGAGCGCCTGTGCACGGCTGACTACAGCGCCGAACAGATCGCCATGTGGCTGGACGGGCGTTCGCCACAGACGTACCGGGAGGCGATCGTGGGCGGCAACGTGTGGCTGGCGCAAAACGACGGGATCCAAGGGTTTGTCGAGGTTGACGGGCATGAAGTCAGCAAACTGTTCATACGCGGCAGCGGGGCGCGGCAGGGTATCGGCAGGCTGCTGCTGGAAAAGGCCTTGCAACAGATCCGCGATGCTGGCCACTCCAGGGCTTACCTGGAGGCGACCTTGACCGCAGAAAAGTTCTACCAGCAGTTCGGCTTTCGCAAGATCGGCGAAGGCACGTTTTCCCGAGGCAACAGCCCGGTCTCCATCGAGATCATCAAAATGGAACGGCCTCTCCAGGCTACTTAATCGCTGCCGTTTGGCGCTCGGTGCCGACTACTCGGATAAATGCCCCCCTTGCCAATACTGGCACCCCAAGTGCTAAATCCACCCTTTTCGACCACAACCTCGTTGACCCGACCCCCCTTCTGCGGGACCACTCCGGTTTGAGCTTCGCGGGAACCAAAGACATGGCGCTTCACATCCCGACCTTGCTGGTCGCGTCAGTCTTCGTCTTCGCGTTGATGGGGCTGTTGACCTGTCACGCCTGGTGGCGCGAACCCCGTGAGCGGACCCTGGCTTATCTGGGCGCCATGATGCTGCTGGCTGCGCTGGGTGTGGTGCTGGTCAGTTGGCGGGGTCGGGGGGTCGATTTTGTGCCGATCATCTTCGGCAACGTCGCCCTGTTGTTGAGCGCGGCGATGAACTGGACGGCCATGCGCGTGTTCGTCGGACGCACACCCTCAATGCAGGGGATTCTGGCCGGGGCCGGCCTCTGGCTGACGCTGTGTCTGAGCCCGGTTTTCTATGACGCCATGCCCGTTCGAGTCGTGGTGTATTCCCTGCTGGTCGCCGGTTATGGCGTGCTGACGGCACTGGAGTTCTGGCGCAGCCGTCGCAGCCTTGAAGTCGCGTACATGCCCGCGCTGCTGCTGACGCTGCTGCACACCACTTTCTATGTGGTCCGTAGTGTGATCGACAAAAGCCTGCCGCTGGATCAGGCCTTGTCGGGCGTCGGTGATGGCGTGCGCTTTTTCTCCTTCATGCTGTTCGAGTCCATGCTCTACGTCATTGGCATTGCCTATGTGGCGCTGGCCATGGTCAAGGAGCGCGCCGAACTCAAGCTCAAGGCCGCCGCTTTCTGTGATCCGTTGACCGGAATCGGCAACCGTCGCGCGTTCATGGCTAACGGGGAACGCTTGCTGGCGGACAGCAATCGCCACAAGGAACCCGCCGCTCTGCTGCTATGCGACCTGGATCACTTCAAGCGCCTGAACGACAGCTTTGGTCACCCGGTGGGGGACCAGGCCTTGATCGCATTCAGTCGGATTCTGGCGGAGAACCTGCGCAAGCAGGATGTGTTCGGTCGTATCGGTGGCGAAGAGTTTGCCTGCCTGCTCAAGGAGGCAGGTGAGCAGGAAGCGGTTCAGGTGGCCGAGCGCATTCGCCTGTCCTTTTCACAGCTGTCGATGCTGGAACCGGGGATGCTCAGTGTCAGCATTGGTGTCGTCACCACGCGTGAGTCGGGCTACGATCTTTTCGGCCTGCTTTCACAAGCGGATGAAGCGCTATACGGGGCAAAGGATCGGGGACGTAACCGCGTTCAGACCCTGCGCAAGATGTACTTGAGCCTCACGGATAACTGAACCCCTTCACCAGCGTCAACTCCCCCACCGCCCGCATCGGCACCAGAAACGTCTCGATCTTCTCGCTCGGCGTCCCCTCCTCGGTAATCACGGTGACCTGCGCGGTGGTCAGCGCTTGAACCGCCTCTTCCTGCCCCTCTTCGTCAATGCGATAGCCACCGCCGAAGTAATTCACGTACACCAGATACTGCCCCTTGATCGGCGCAGGCATGGCGAAGATTTCCGGACCGTAGCCTGTGGTGACGTCGACATCGAGTGCTGCGCCATTGGGGGCGACGCGGTCGCCGTACCAGATGTGCGCACCGTCGGGGGTGATCAGGTGCAGGTCGAGGTCGGTGTTATCGCTGTCCCATGACAGCAGAACGCGCAATTTGGCCGGTGTTGCTCCACCGCTGGCATTCAAGAACTGAACACGACGGCGTTGCTGGCCGTCAGGACTACGGACCTCGACACTGTTGCTGCCGTTGGGAAACGAGAACGGGCGATCAAAGCGGCCCGCCGGATCGATTTTCAGCGGCATGCTGACACCGTTCACAATCAACCGGCCGGGCTCCGCCGACTTGGGCGTGGCTTTGATCTGTCCGGCGATGCGCGCGGTGTTGGCCTGGCCTGCCGGTGTGTTCACCGAGGAGGCCGGGTAGTTGACGGTCTGACGGAAGTTCTCCCCCTCGCCTTCCGCCGCACCTGTGCGCCA
Organism: Pseudomonas sp. MT92; assembly: GCF_058792515.1. Classification (NCBI taxonomy): domain Bacteria; kingdom Pseudomonadati; phylum Pseudomonadota; class Gammaproteobacteria; order Pseudomonadales; family Pseudomonadaceae; genus Pseudomonas; species Pseudomonas sp. MT92. The sequence continues at coordinate 86,315 of NZ_JBXAFA010000013.1, read as the reverse complement.
ACCGCCTGCGGGGGTGTCGAGCTTGACGCTATCGGCAGCCTGGGTCGGCGATAACACGGCCGACGCGAAGAGCAACAGCAAGACCTGTGGATAACGGAGTGTCATGGTCTATTCCAGCAAAAGATGACGGGCGAGCCCTTCGATGTAGGTTTCATCCTGGCCGTTGGGGTGTGCCTCAAAGGCCAGGTGCAGGTATTCATGAGTCAGGTCGAGACGGTCTTGCAGCGAGAGCACGCCGCGCACATAGATGCGCTGGCGTTCGCGGTCGACGTAGGGGCGGCCAAAAGTCAGGCGGCAGACGGCGAACGTGCTGACTTCGTTGTAGCCGGTTTCGCTTTCCAGCCGTGGGCGCCAGCCGCGACGCTGCTTTTGCAGCCAGTCTTGCGCGGCGGGCAGCGCTTCGCAGGAGGCGACGGGATTGTCCCAGCGGCTGAGGCTGGCGCGTGGGTAAGCGTGCAGCAGGATGGCGTCGTAGCGTTGGCCGGCATTGGCTTGTTCGACGGCGTGCTGCCAGGACAGTTTGTCCGGGCCGGGTTGATCGGAATGGTAGGTCACGGTGCTGCCGGCCAGTACCAGATCACGGGTCCAGGCGGCGATATCGCGCGCTTCGGCGCTGGCCGGACGCGGTGCGACCCGTTGGCGCTGGCTGCTGTCGTCGATGCTCAGGCAGTCGCCGTGGCGCGTGGCGTTTTGCAGCAGGTAGGTGCGAATGGCCACGGCCAGGGCTTTGGCCGCTTCGGCGGGTTCAGCGCTGGCCTCGCGCTGCAGCACGCGCGCGACGTATTCTTCGCGATCCAGCCGAGCCACCAGTGTGTCGTTCAGTAAAAACAGTTCACCATCGCTGTGGATATCGAGCTGATTGCCGCTGGCGAACTCTACGCGGTAGTCGCCCTGTAAAGGTCCGGACGCTGCCACGCGACCTCCCGACAGTACGCGTTTCAGTGGATAACGAGAGAACAGACTGACCTCCACGCACGTTCCGCTCTCGGCCGCGCCTGATGGCGGGAGCACCGTCGCCAACGCCGGACCATATTCACGCAAGACTCGCTGACTGGTCCCGCGCCCACCGGCCCAGATCGGCGTACCGTCCACCGTCCAACCGGCAAAACCGCCCTGGCGCGACGCCGGATCCCGATCCCCCAGCCAGCTCCAGGTTTTCACCCGCAACCGGCCGCCGAGCTCGCCGACCACATTGCCGTCTGCGGCATTGAGCACCACATCGAGCAACACCCGGCGCGCCTGATCCTGGGCCGGCAGCAGCGCCAACGTGCGTAACAACTGAGCCACCGGGACCCGAGTGGCGGGCTGCAACGACGGTAAGCTCAGCAACCATTCCGGCGCCTGTCGCGTCTGCCAATAGACTCGCCAATCGGCGCTGGAAATGCCCAGACGCGCCGGTTCGAAATACAATCCGCAGGATTTGACCAGCGCCTGATCACGCTCGATCTTGCCGCCCGCCGTGCAGCAATAGACTTCCTCCTTCGACTGCCCGCGACATTCATAAGCCGCCTCGCGGGCGCCGGTGTCCACCAGCCAGGCATAGACAAACAACTTCCACACACTGCCCAGCGGGGTCTGCAAGGTCTCGGGCAACGGCTCGCGCGACAGCAACTGAGTCCGGCTCAAGGACAGCAAATCGCCCTTGAACGCCAGATGCAGCGGTTCGTCCTGCGCCGTGGCCAGCGCAGGAAGCAAACACAACAGCCAGCAGACCAGAAGCCGTGGCATGTCAGTGGACCGTGACCTGACCGAGCGCCGGTTTCTGCTCTTGAGCCTGATGCTGTGGCGCATACACCTGAGTGAAGCGCGCCGGCGGCAGGTTGAATTGGCCTTTCTGCGAGAAACGCACCAGATGACGCAGGCGCAGTTCGCCGCTCAGCGCATCGACCGGCACGGCATAGGCCAGTTGTCCCGGTTCGAAACGGGCCTTTTCCAGTGCCGTCGGCTCGGTGCCGGCCTTGCCCATCAACTTGATGCCCCAGGTGGTGCGCTCAACATCGGCGCCCGGTGGCAACGGCACTTCGAGCATGCCGTAGCGCAGCGGTTTGGCAGCTTTGCTGGTGAGGATCACTTCGTCCAGGTACAGGTTGTCACTGGACAACGGCGCGTTGCCGACCGCTTCCAGTTTGAAGGTGAACGCTTCATCCCCCGGCACCAATCGCGACAGACGACGGGTGATGGTCACGGCCATCGGATCGACGGTCGGTTGCTGGCTCTGGAAGCTCAATGCGGCCCGCAATGGGCGCTCCTGAGTGCCGCTTAACGACAACACCGTTGGTACCGGCGTAGTCCCCTGCCACGTCCAATACACCTCACCGGTATCACCGTATTTTTTCTTCCAGCCTTCACCCGGCGCCAAGGCGATGGTGGGTGACGCCTGTTCGATACTGCGCTGCAGCCAGGTCAGCGCCAAGGCACGTTCCAGCGTCGACTGCTGTGGCAGCAAACGCTGCAGCAACACTTGCGCGCGGGCCTGATCGAAGGCTTGCAGTGACAGGGTCAGGGCTTCGGCAAACGGCTGGGAACTGACGGCCAGGCGCTGCTGTGCATCCGCCAGTTGTCGGTTGAAAGCGTCGGGCACGGTGACCTTCGATTGCTTGGCCAAAGACGCTGTCAACGCCCGGGCCGCGGCCAGACCCAGCGCCGAATCCGGATCACTCATGACGATGCTGTCTTCGCCATCGTCCATCAGGTTCGCGGCATTGCCCTCGCCCGCTTTTGCCAGATCCTCCATCAATCCACTGAGCAAGGTGTTCACCGGCAATTGCATCTGTTTGGCGAACGACAGAATCAGCGCTCGCTGCAACAGCGGCGTGTTCTTCGCCTGTTTCGAATAGACCTCCAATACCCGTTGCCAGTGCTCTGGCGGCAGGCTCAGTTCCAGCACTTTGCTGGCGTGCCAGTCGGCGTAATAAGCGTAGGCGGTCAGGAACGCGTCCGGCTCGCCGTCCATGCCCCACCAGGTGAAACTCGCCGACGGCCCGGCCATTTGCACCAGACGCAAGCGGCTGTTCTGCATGATCAGGCGCAAGCGGTCGCGGACCTGCGGGTTCGACGACAGGCTCGGATAGGCAATGCTCAGAGGCAGCAAGCGACTGGCGGTTTGTTCGACGCCGCCATAGGGGTAGCTCAGCAGATCGTCCAGCGCCGAGCGGAACAGCGCTTGCGGGCTGTCATCCAGACGCAGGCGAACATGGGTGGCGTCCGCCGGCAGTGTCAGCGGCGTATCGCCGACAGTCACGTCCAGGCTTTGGCTCTGCGTGACCTGCCAACCTTCGCCGGTGGCGGCCAGGCGCACGGCCAAGGCATCAGCGGTTTTGCCATCCTGCACCAGCTCAGCGGTCCACTCGCCACTGGCCAACGAGAACGCCGGCAACGCGATGTAGTTAATGCCGTTGCTCAGCGTCACGGGCACACGCTGCTCGTTGCCCGCGTAATGAATCACCAGTTCGGCCTTGACCGGTTTTTCTGCCTGGCTGAACGCGAACACGCCGAGATCCGGCTTATCGCCCGTGCGGAATGTGCTCGGTCCGCTCCACTTCAGGTACAGCGGTTTCTCCGAGCGCACGAACTGCTTCTTCTGCCCGACCTGACCGTCATCGGCGATGGCCCGGGCGGTGATGCGCCAGCGGGTCAGCGAGTCCGGCATCTTGAAGGTGAAGCGGGCCTTGCCACTGGCGTCGGTCACCAGCTCCGGTTGCCACGCGGCGGTGTCGACGTCTTCACGACGCGGTCGCTCCAGCACCTTCACACCGCGCTCGCTGCGGTTGGCCTTGCCCGGTGCACCAGGGCTGCCCGGCAGCGCCACGTCGTAGCTGATGAACGACAGGCTGGCGCTGGTGCGCACGTTGTTACGCCGCGGGTGGTAGAAGAACTGGTCGATGCTAGGCGCCACCTCCGGCTGCAGCGCATAGACCATTTCGTCGACCACGCTGACCGTCAGGTGCGCCGGGATCGGCTTGCCGGCGAACTGGGTGGTCAGGTCCACCGACACGGTATCGCCGGGTTGATAGGTGTCTTTATCGGTGGCGATGGCCACGTCTATCTGCGGCGCAATCACCTTGATGCCGGCGTTCTGGAAACTGTACTGGCCGCCCTTGGTGTACAGCACCGAGAAGGTCAGGTTCGGCGCGAAGTTGTCCTTCACCGCAATGCGCGCGCGGTATTGAGTGTCGCTGAGTTTTTCCATCTTCAGCCAGTCACCGCCCCTGGACAGCAACGCCGTCGCCTCGACCTTGTCGCGTTCCAGCGACAGTAATGCGTCGCTGATCGGCTCGGGGAAGGTGATCAGTGCCAGCGCTTCGTCGCCGGCCTTGTACTGCGGTTTGTCGAGGACGATTTCAACGGTGCCCGGCACCGCTTTGACACCCTCGCCGGTGACCGAATGACCCGTAGCGCCGAGGGTTCGGCCGTGGTCATCCCGGAGTGTCAGGTTGTAGGTGCCAGGGCGCTCGAACGCCAGGCTGAACCCCTTGTCGGTGGCCGCCAGTTTGCCTTCGCCGGTGCTCTGGTCCTCCAGGCGCACCCAGCCATAACTGCTCGGCGTGACCGACTGGCGCTGCTCGCTTTCATTGGCGTAGCTGAAGGCCACCTTGTCGCCCACCGCACTGAACCGTTGCGGCGCGCTCAAGCGGAAATTTGCCGCACCGCGATCAATGAGAATTTCCTTGGTGGTCTTGACCCGGTACGCCGCGCCATCACTAGCGAACACGGTGAGCATGTAGCGGCTCGGTTTCTCCGCGGCCGGCAGCTCGAGGGTGGCGTTGCCCTTGGCGTCGGTGGTCAGTTCGGTGCTGGTCAGCTCCACCGGGAATTGCCCGAGGTATTGCAGCTCGTTGTCGACCATCGACAGCTGCTGAGCGCGCAGGCTCAGGCTCAATTTGGCATTGGCCACCGGTTTGCCGTCGGGATACAGCAGCACCAGGCTGCCCTTGACCGCTTCGCCGGTGCGGTAGTCCTGTTTGGCCAGGTTCAGTGAAATCTCGAAGTGCGGCTTGATGTACTCGGCGACCCGGAAGGCGCTGCTGTAGGCCTGATCCTTGTAATTGAAACGCAGCTCATAACCACCGGCCACGGCGTTGTCAGGCAACTGGAAACGGCCTTGGGTGCCGGCCTTGGTATCGAGTTTCAAGTCCAGGGTTTGCAACGCCGTTCCCGTCGCATCCAGCACCGTCACATTGACTTCAGCGGCACTCGGTTGCACCGAATCCCGGGCGTTCTTGAACTCGCGCCCGACGATTTTCAGCGACACCCAGTCCCCCGGCCGGTACAGCGGCCGGTCGGTGAACGCGTAGAGTTTGGTGTCGTAGATTTCACTGTCGTAGTAGAAGTTTTCCGAGACGAAAACCCCGCCCTCTTCGTCTTCGCCTATCACGAACGAACGCTCGGGGCTGACGTGCTTCAGACGCAGCAGACCATCGGCGTCAGTGGCGCCGCTGCTCATCACGCCGAGGCCGTCGGTCCATAGCACATTGACCTTGGGCACCGAACTGCCTTCGTGTTTGCGCGCAGCCCACACGAGCAACTCATCGCCAGCGATCTTGCTCACGGCCACGGTGTTGGAGACGAAGACCATGGTCGTCGCGCGGTACTTGCCGATCAGGGCTTCCACCAGATACAGCCCCGGTTTCAGGTTGCCCAAGGGGATATAGACGTTGCCCGGCGCGACGCTGACGAATTCACTGGAGGAGCCAGCGAGGTTCACTCCTTCCGGTGGCTGGATCGGCTTGGCCTGCCACAGCGGGTAGCGAAACTGGCTGACCACTGGCAGCCCCGGAATCAACGCGAATTGCGGCTGAGCGTCGTAGGGCGTGGGCGCGGCCATGGCGTTGCCCATCTTCAGTTCCGGCACTTCTTCGGTGACGTGTTTACGCGACTCGTAGGAAAACGCTCGCTGCATTACCCGGCGGGACTTGCGGTACCAGCTATCCCACAGGTACGCCAAGGTGTTGGACAGTCCTTCGCCCTTGAACTGGCCGTCGCTGACCACCCGGTGCAGGTTCTTCTGGCGCTTGAGGAAATCCAGCGGCTTGTCGATGCGATACACGCGGATGTCGGCGCCGCCGTAGGGTTCCATGCGGAACCGGCGATAGTCGCGACCCGGTGCTTCGAGACGCACCATCGCCTGTTCGTCACTGGCGAAACTGCTGTCCGCCAGCAGAAAGAAACTCTCACCGGCCACCGGCGTATAGCCACTCGGCTCGACGGTGTCTTCGGCATTCACCCGCGAAAAAGGCAGCATCAAGACCAACAGCAGGGGCAGAAAACGCAACATGCGGGCACCGATCATTGGGAGAGAAAATTCAGTCGATAAACGCCGATGAAGTTGGGGTTGGCTGCATCGGGTATCCATCGGGTGTCCTTCCATGTCATGAGTTGTTGCAGGCTTGCGGAGCGCATGCCGTTGTCAGTGGGTGTGGTGGTGCCGGTGTGGTAAGCGATGTAGCGGCCCATCCAGATCATCAGGTGCTGGTCGTCACCCTGATCGAAAAACATCAGGTCGCCGGGACGCGCCTGGGCCACATCACGGCCGACCAGATGGCTGTTGAACTGAATCAGCTTGATCGCATTGACGTACGGTCCGACCTTGCCGCCGCCCTGCTGCCACTGCTGGGCGAGGCCGCGCTGGGCGTCGCTCAGTTGCAGTTCCGGCGGCAGGTAGCGGTTGGACAGGCCGTTGCTGCGCAGCCATTTGTCGTCATGCACCTTCAGCGCTTCGTTGGCGGCGAAGCGCACCAGCCCGGCGCAATCCTGCTGATACCAGCGCGGGCTCGGGCCCTGGCTCAGTTGCTCCTGGGCGATGCGCACGAACCAGGCGCGGAACACCTGGGATTGCTGCGGGTCGAGCGCCGGGGTTTCGACGGCCCGGGCACCCGCGCTCAGCAACAGCGCAAGCAGGCCAAGGCTTCGGATCAGTCCGGTCACAGAGCTTTCCATTCCAGTGGCAGCCATTGCCAGTGGCCGTCGGGTTCGCTGCCTTCAGGCAAGGTCAGGGCGTACTTGCCGTAACCGCCGAGCTTGCGCAGTTTCGGGATCAGGTAGGTTTGCGCGGCGTTGTAGAACACCGGCTCCATGTCCTGGGGCAGGCTGTCGAGGGTTTCCTGCTGCATCAGTTGGGCCATCGCATCCGGACCGAAATAGACCGGCATCAGCAGGTCTTTCGGCACTACGTCGGCCATCGGCGGGAAGCGTTTGTCGAGGGTGCCGAGCGCCTTGTCCACCAGTTTGTCGTCGAGGGAGAACAGCAGCGTCGAACCGTGACGCGCCAGGCTGACGCGCATGAACGCCTTGCCGGTGATCGCCTCCGGGTCCTCGGCGTCCTTCGCCGCGTACGGACCGAAGTTGGAGCTGACCTGACGCTGCCACTGATGGCTCTGGCCCTCCTGCTTTTCGACCACCGGGAACGCGTGATCATCAACCTTGCCTTCGTAGGCACCGACCATCGAGCCGAACAGTTTGCCCAGATCACCGTCGAGTCGGGCGCTGTCCTTATCGCTCAGGCCGGCCACCAGCAGCGGCGTGTACAGGCGCGAATCGGCGTACCAGCACAGGCCCGCGGCACCGGCCATGTGTTCGGTCAAGGCCTGTGCCACCTTCTCCTCGGCACCGAGCTTAACCAACAGCGGTTTCTGTTGTGCGGCGGCGAGTGGCAAGGCCACACAGGCGCTGGCGCCCATGGGCATGGCTTGCCAGATCGGCTTGAAATCGAAGCCCGGCTGGTCGTCCAGTTCATCCATGGCGAGGAAGCTGTGCCAGCCCTTGTCGTCCATGTCGAAGCGCAGCCCGGCGAAGTTGGGGATGAAGCGCTGGTAACCCATCGCCAGCACACTGGCGTTGACCGACAGGCGTTGCTTCACTTCAGGCGCGCGCGGCGGCAGGCCGAATGCTTCGGGGAACAGTTTGTCACCGTTGAGCAACGCGGCGATGGCGGCTGTCGAGACACTGCCGGGCTCCTCGGCCTGGCCACTTTGCGGGTCGTAGAGTTTCGACGGATTGGACAGCACCACCAGTTTGTCGCCATGGGAGGCAAACAGCAGCGCCTTGCTGGCGTTGTAGGTGAGCTGATAGAGCGCCACATCGTCGTTGCCGACTTTCACATCGGCGATTTTGCTCAGCTGTGAATCATCCAGCGCGACCTTCGCCAGCGGCTCGAGCACCTTGGCCAGTCCGCCGCGATCCATCACCAGCAGGAAATCCTTGAGCCGACCATCCGCCCCACGCCACAGCGCCACGTCGGCGGGTTGATCGAAGAGCTGCTCGATCAGGCTGTCCTGCAACTTCAGGTCATGCTCGTAAATGATCCGCCGCAGACTGCCGATCAGTCCGAGACGATCCGCGTGAGTTTCGTAATAGAAGACGAAATCTTCGGTGAGTGTTTCCTTGAGGAACGGCACCGCCAACAGATCCTTGGGCAATTGGCTCAAGGAACGGGTTTCCAGCAGGCCATCCGGCCGGCTCATGCCCAGCTTGTCGCTGGCCAATACGGGCGCAGGGGTCTTGGGTTTGTGCAGGAACCACCCCACCCCGCCCGCCACCACGGCTACCAGGCCTAACCCAAGCAATAGCGCCGGCCAGCGCCGGGAAGGTTTGGCGGCCGCTGAATCGGCGGCAGGGGACACGATGTTTTCACTCATTTCACAAAACCCAATTCATCCGTGGCGCGGGATGCTTAATAGTTGAAAGTTTTGACCAGCAGCAGGTCGCCGATCGCACGCAAGGGCACGATGAAGGTCTCGCGTTTTTCGTCGACAGTATTTTCGTTGAGCACCAGATTGATCTGCGAGGTGATCACCTCGTTCTGGTTGCTGGCCTCATCGAAGTTATAGCCGCCACTGCCGAAGTTGCCCCAATAGTTCACGTAAACCAGATAGGTGCCATGCAGCGGCGCCGTCATGGTGAACATTTCCGGGCCAGGACCGTCGACGCCGTCCGGGTCGAGGCCGCCGCCGTTGGTCAGCGCCGAGTGAGCCCAGAACGCGTGCTGGCCATCGGGAGTAATGATGTGCAGGTCGAGCTCGGCCTTCGGGTCGTCCCAACCGAGCACCACCCGAATCCGCGCCGGGGTGCGCAGGTTGTTGGCTTCATAGAATTGAACGCGCTTGAGCGACTGGCCTTCGGCACTGCGTACTTCGACACTGTTGGAGCCCGCGCCGAACGCATAGGGCCGGGCGAAACGCCCCTGATCGTCGGTGTACAGGTTCAACGGATTGCCGTTGACCGCCAATGTGTGGGGACCACGTTGCGTGCCGATGGCCTTGAGCTGGCCCTCGATCATCGTGCGATTGCGCTGCACACCCCGGTCGATGGGAGGCGTGGGATAGGCCACTTGAGGATTTTCCGTACGGTCGAGCAAACCGTTGTAGCGCCAGCCGCCCACGGGTTCCGAGACCTCGGCACTCGGCGCGGCCAGGAGGCCCGACGCACAGAGCCATCCAACAAGCAGCAAAAGAATCGAACGCATGTGATGCCTCCTGCCATGCATGACGAAACCTTGCGCCCGATCCTCGGCGCGTTACAGAGGTTGATACTGCGTTTCGTCTGAAAGACCCGTGACTGTCGGGTCGTATAGGGCGCGAAGGTTAACCGCCGTGGCCGCTTCTAACAATGAGATCGCCGTGAAAATGAGGTGCAAATCACGCGGGTGAGTGGACGGTGAGCCGAATAATGCTTCTATTCGGCTCATTTTGTGAGCCGAATAATCCCCAAGTCTGCGCCATCATCCACTTGTGGCCGGGGAGCTCGCTCTCGCTTGGCCGCGAAGCAGTCGCCAAATGCCCCGCTCATTTGCCCATAAACCCCATGTCTGCTAGTGTCGCGCCGGTTTAACGTCAACCGGAAATCGCCGCCATGGCCCGCAAAAAAGCTGCACTGGATTTCGAACAATCCCTCGCTGACCTGCAAACGCTGGTCGAGCGTCTGGAGAATGGTGAATTGTCGCTGGAAGACTCGCTGACCGCTTTCGAGCAGGGCATCGGTCTGACCCGCGATTGCCAGGCGGCGCTGGCCCAGGCCGAGCAAAAGGTGCAGGTGCTGCTCGAGCGTGATGGCGAGTTGGCCGAGGAACCCTTCGACGCGGATCAACCAGAATGATTGCAGCGTATTCGGCGACCAGCCAGGCCCGGGTCAATGCGGCCCTGGAAACCCTGTTCATCGCGCCCGGTCCTGAGCTGGCGCGTCTCTACGAAGCCATGCGCTACAGCGTGATGAACGGCGGCAAACGTGTGCGCCCGCTGCTGGCCTACGCCGCGTGTGAAGCACTGGGTGGCAAGGCCGAGCAAGCCAACGGCGCGGCCTGCGCGGTGGAGCTGATCCACGCCTACTCGCTGGTGCACGACGATTTGCCGGCCATGGACGACGACGACCTGCGCCGCGGCCAGCCCACCACTCACAAGAAATTCGATGAAGCCTGCGCGATCCTCGCCGGCGACGGCTTGCAGAGCCTGGCTTTCAGCGCCCTGCTCGACCCGCGCCTGAACAGCGCAGACGCGGAAATCCGCCTGCAGATGGTCAGCGCCCTGGCATTGGCGGCAGGCCCGGCGGGCATGGTCGGCGGGCAGGCCATCGACCTGGGTTCGGTCGGCCTCAAGCTCGATCAGAAGGCCCTCGAATACATGCACCGGCACAAGACCGGTGCGCTGATCGAAGTCAGCGTCAAGCTCGGTGCCCTGGCCAGTGGGCACGCGCAGAAGGACGAACTGAAATCCCTGCAGACTTATGCACAGGCCGTTGGTCTGGCATTTCAGGTCCAGGACGACATTCTCGACGTCGAAAGCGATACCGAAACCCTCGGCAAACGCCAGGGCGCAGACATTGCCCGCGACAAGCCGACCTACCCGGCCCTGCTCGGCCTCGACGCCGCCAAGGCCTACGCTCTGGAATTGCGCGATCAGGCCCTGCACGCGATGCGACCGTTTGACGCGGCGGCAGAGCCTCTGCGCGATCTGGCCCGTTACATCGTCGATCGCCGCAACTAAAGGCGTATCCGCCAAAAAGGACCTATGCGTGGGCAGGGTGCGATCCATCAGGTAAACTGCCGCATCTTTTATACCTATAACGATTCGCCTGATGCCCACGACGTTTCATGAGATTCCCCGCAAGCGCCCAACCACGCCCCTGCTCGACCGCGCGAATACGCCGGACGGCCTGCGCCGGTTAGGCGAAGCCGAGCTGGAAACCCTGGCCGATGAGTTGCGCCTGGAATTGCTCTACACGGTCGGTCAGACCGGTGGGCATTTCGGCGCCGGCCTGGGCGTGATCGAGCTGACCATCGCGTTGCATTACGTCTTCGACACCCCGGACGACCGGCTGGTGTGGGACGTGGGTCATCAGGCTTATCCGCACAAGATCCTCACCGGTCGTCGCGAGCGCATGGGCACCCTGCGCCAGAAGGACGGCATCGCCGCCTTCCCGCGCCGCTCCGAGAGCGAATACGACACCTTTGGCGTCGGCCACTCCAGCACCTCGATCAGCGCAGCGCTGGGCATGGCCATTGCCTCCCGCCTGCAAAACAATGATCGCAAGGCCATCGCGGTGATCGGCGACGGCGCCTTGACCGCCGGCATGGCGTTCGAAGCGCTGAACCACGCGCCGGAAGTCAACGCCGACATGCTGGTGATCCTCAACGACAACGACATGTCGATCTCGCGCAACGTCGGTGGCTTGTCCAACTATCTGGCGAAGATCCTTTCCAGCCGCACCTACGCCAGCATGCGCGAAGGCAGCAAGAAAGTGCTGTCGCGCCTGCCCGGGGCCTGGGAAATCGCCCGTCGCACCGAAGAATACGCAAAAGGCATGCTGGTCCCCGGCACCCTGTTCGAAGAGCTGGGCTGGAACTACATCGGCCCGATCGATGGCCACGACCTGCCGACCCTGATCGCCACCCTGCGCAACATGCGCGATCTGAAAGGCCCGCAGTTCCTGCACATCGTCACCAAGAAGGGCAAGGGCTTCGCGCCTGCTGAAGTCGATCCGATCGGCTACCACGCGATCACCAAGCTCGAGCCACTGGACGCCCCTGCCGCTGCGCCGAAAAAAGCCAGCGGGCCGAAGTATTCCGGTGTGTTCGGTGAATGGCTGTGCGACATGGCCGCTGCCGACCCACGCCTGGTGGGCATTACCCCGGCAATGAAGGAAGGCTCCGACCTGGTGGCCTTCAGCGAGCGCTTCCCGTTGCGTTACTTCGACGTGGCGATTGCCGAGCAACACGCCGTGACCCTTGCCGCCGGCATGGCCTGCGAAGGCGCGAAACCGGTGGTGGCGATTTACTCGACCTTCCTGCAGCGCGGCTACGACCAGCTCATTCATGATGTGGCGGTACAAAACCTCGACGTATTGTTCGCCATTGACCGTGCAGGTCTGGTGGGCGAAGACGGCCCGACGCACGCCGGCAGTTTCGACCTGTCGTTCCTGCGCTGCATTCCCGGCATGCTGGTGATGACCCCGAGCGACGAAAACGAGCTGCGCAAAATGCTCACCACCGGCCATCTGTACGAAGGCCCGGCGGCGGTGCGCTACCCGCGTGGCACCGGCCCGAATGCGACCATCGAGAAGAACCTCGAACCGATCGAAATCGGCAAGGGCGTGGTTCGCCGTCAAGGCCGAAATGTCGCCCTGCTGGTGTTTGGCGTGCAACTGGCCGAGGCGCTGAAAGTTGCCGAGACGCTGGACGCCACCGTGGTCGACATGCGTTTCGTCAAACCAATGGACGAAGCACTGGTTCGCGAAATCGCCGCCAGCCATGAGCTGCTGGTGACCGTCGAGGAAAACGCGATCATGGGCGGCGCCGGCGGCGCGGTCAGCGAGTTCCTTGCCCGGGAAAACATCCTCAAGTCGATGTTGCACCTGGGCTTGCCGGACAGCTACGTCGAGCATGCCAAGCCTGCGCAAATGCTGGCCGAGTGTGGATTGGACGAGGCCGGAATCGAAGCCGCGATCCGCGAACGGCTGCAGCTGCTTAACCGCTAAACACACTGTCCCTGTGGGAGCGGGCTTGCCCGCGAAGAGGCCGGCTTATCCAACATCAATGTTGGCTGTACCGACGCCTTCGCGGGCAAACCCGCTCCCACAGTGTTTTGTGGGCTCTCAAAACTGTATTTGCCTCAACGCACCATCGGACTATCAATGAAGTTTGCCCGCGTCGCCCTGCCCCTGTTTCTGCTACCCACCGCCAATACCCTCGCTGACACTTTCGAACGCGATCAAGCCCTGAAACTGCCCGACGTGCTGATCAGCGCCAACCGCCAGGTCGAAGCGCGCAACGACAGCAGCGCCGCCAACACCGTGTTCACCCGCGAAGACATCGACCGCCTGCAACCGAACAGCATCGCCGATTTGCTGCGTCGAGTGCCGGGCGTACAAGTGGCGCAAACCGGTGGTCGCGGCAGCTTGCCGGGGGTGTACATTCGCGGCACTCAATCGGCCCAGAGCCTGGTGCTGGTGGACGGCCAACGGATCGGCAACTCGACCTCCGGTGACAGCAACCTGCAACACATCAACATCGAGCAGGTCGAGCGCGTGGAAGTGCTGCGCGGCTCCCGCTCGGCGATTTACGGCAGCGATGCGATTGGCGGCGTCATCCAGATCTTCACCCGTCGCGGCGGCGAGCAAGGCTTGCAACCACGCCTGCACATGGGCTTTGGCAGCCACCAGACCTGGGAGCGCAGCCTCGGCCTGTCCGGTGGCGATGAACGCACCCGCTTCAACCTTGGCACCAGCCTTGATGAAACCGCCGGGATCAACCGCACCCGCCAGTCGTATCCCAGCGATGGCGATCACGATGAATACCGCAACAAGTCGCTGAGCCTGAGCCTGAGCCACGCCCTCACCGACGACATCGAAGTCGGCGCCAACCTGTTGGATAACCGCGGCAAAAGCGCGTTCGACAACCCGTTCGGGCGCTTTGACCCGGCCACCTTCGAGTCGCTGCAGCAGCAGCCCTACAGCGAATTCGACGTGAGCAGTGTCAGCAGCTACCTCGACGCGCGAGTGAATGACCTCTGGAAAACCCGCCTCGAATTCGGCCACAGCGAAAACCGCGAGAAGACCCTCGACAAACTCAGTGACGAGCGCAGCGTGTTCAACACCTATCGCGACTCGCTGACCTGGCAGAATGACCTGACGCTCAACGAGCACAACAGCCTGATCCTCGGCGGCGACTGGTACGAAGACCGGATCAACAGCAGCACGGACTTCAACGAAGACAGTCGCTGGAACCGCGCGGCGTTCATCCAGCATCGCTATCAGACAGACCGCTTCTCCACCGAGCTGGGCTTGCGTCACGATGACAATCAGCAGTTCGGCGGCCAGAACAGCTGGAGCGGCACCTTCACGCTGCCGCTGAACCCGGACAACGACATCCTGCTGAGCTACAGCGAAGGCTTCCGCGCACCGACCTTCAACGACCTGTATTACCCGGACTTCAGCAACCCGGACCTGAAACCCGAAACGTCAAAGAGCTATGAGCTGCAATGGCGCAGTCAGTTGACGCAGGACAGTCGCCTGGAAGCCTCGCTGTACCGCACGGATTTGGAAGACGCGATCATCTTCGGCAGCAACTCGCGCCCGCAGAACGTGGCTTCGGCACGGATCAACGGCTTTGAAGCGGCGTTGAAACAAGAGCTGTTCGGCTGGCAGAGCAACCTCGGCGTGGCGATCATCGACCCTCGCGATCGCGACACGGGCCATACCCTGGCGCGGCGTGCCCGGCGCACCTTGAGCCTGGACCTGGACCGGCAGTTCGACCGCCTGGGCCTCGGCGCCAGCTGGCAAGCGGTGAGCGGCAGCTATGACGACCTGAACAATCAACAACCCTTGGGCGGCTATGCCTTGTTGGGGTTGCGTAGCAGCTGGGAGCTCAATCGCGAGATCAAGCTGGAGTTGAAGGTCGATAACCTGCTGGACAAGGACTACAGCCGGGTGCTGTACAGCCATGAAGGCAGTCAGTATGGGTATCGTGAGGAAGGTCGAACGTGGATGTTTGGGGTGACGTGGACGCCCCAGATCTGACCTGAAAAAAGCGGTGTTCGGACAGGCCTCAACGGTCAGGTGCGATCAACTGGCAAAGCTTGGCGGTCGCTTCGATCATTTGCCCGCTGGGCCGCTCCAGGCCTTTATCCGCCACCAACAGCAACTGCCCCTTCGCCACCGCTTCCACCTGGGACCAGGTTTTCCACGCATCGAGCTGCGCCTGATCGCCGGCCAGAATCACCTGCGGATTGCGCTGTAACACCGCCTCCACACTGACCTGTGGCGCGGCCAGCGTCTGGTCGCCGAATACATTTCGTGCCCCGCAAACTTCGAGCGCATGACTGATGATCTGCCCGCCACCAATGGTGTACAGCGGCCGATCCCATACCTGATAAAACACCCGCAACGGTTGATCGCGGCGATAACGTTGACGCAACTCCGTCAGGCGCTGCCTTAACCCCGTCGCCAGTGAGACACCGCGCTCCGGCCGCCCCAGTTGCGTGGCAATCGCCTCGATTTGCGCGGCGAGCTGGTCCAGGTCATGGGGTTCGGCGACGTAGGTCGGGATGTTCAGGTTTTTGAGTTGTTCACGCTGGGCCGGACCGACGCTGCCGGGCCAGAGCAGCAGCAAGTCGGGCTGGAGGCTGAGCAGCCGCTCCATATCCAACTGACCGTAGCGGCCAACGGAAGGCAGGTTCTGGATTTCAGCCGGACGCTCACCGGCATCCAGCACCCCCACCAGCAGGTCGGCTGAACCCAGTTCGACAACGATTTCAGAGAGCGATGGCGCGAGACTGACGACCCGTTCGACCGCCGCCACCGAGCCGCTGACGGCCAGCAGCAGAACCGCCAGCCAGGCCGCCTGCATCAGCCGAGTTGACGCGGAATGCGGTAGAGGTAGAACAGCACCGTGGTCGAGAGCGCCAGCAGCACCAGCGGCACGGCTTCGAGACCGACGAACACGGCCAGGGCACCGATCCATGCCGGCAGGCCGGCGACAAGAAATGCCGTACGCCGTTTGGCCGCCAGACTGATCCACGCGGCAGGCTCTTCAGGGGTATCAAGGGCTTTCTGGGTGGCGATCAAGGCGTGCTTGTAAGCACCGAAAAACTTCAGGCTGACAAACATCGAAGCCACACCGGCGATGAACAACGGCATCGCCAGCACCGGCAAGATCGCTTCGCTCTGGCCGAACACGCCGTTGATCACGAACAGCGGCAACAAGGCCAGCGCCAGGTATTGCCACCAGTTGACGGACAGTCGCCGCCGCACCTGACCGCGGGTCACGCCCGGTCTACCTCGCCCTGATGTTCATTGCCCATCATGTGGTCAAGCTTGCTGGCCTTGGTCGCCAGGTAGAGTTTGTTGTGCGGATTGTGACCGGTGTGCAACGGCACGCGCTCGGCGACCACGATGCCCATCTCGGTCAAGGCTTTGACCTTGCGGGGGTTGTTGGTCATCAAACGCAAGGATTTCACGCCCAGGTGCTCCAGCATCGGCAGGCACATGGCGTAGTCGCGCTGGTCGGCGGCAAAACCCAGGCGCTCGTTGGCTTCAACGGTGTCGGCACCGCCATCCTGCAGCTCATAGGCGCGGATCTTGTTCAGCAGGCCAATGCCACGGCCTTCCTGACGCAAGTACAGCAATACGCCACGGCCTTCGCGGGCAATCGCCTGCAACGCGGCTTCGAGTTGCGAGCCGCAGTCGCAACGCTGGCTGAACAAGGCATCGCCCGTCAGGCATTCGGAGTGCAACCGGCCGAGCACCGGGGCACCGTCGGCAATCTCGCCCAGGCTCAGCACAACGTGCTCACGACCGGTGGCTTCATCGAGAAAGCCATGCATGGTGAATTGCGCAAAAGGCGTTGGCAGCTTGCAAGCGGCGACAAAAACGACAGGCACCTGTGTGCTCCTGATCTAAAAGTCTGAAGATTCGCAGGCGGGCATTGTAACAGCAGGTTCCGGATGACGCTTAGGCTGAATTATCGGGGATAACGATCAAAAAGTTTGATATGCCCCCTGACGACACCGCTCCTGTGAGGTGTCAGCCCTTCAGTTTTCATCAAACGGATAAGGCTGTTTCCAGCGTTCGAAGATGGGTTTTAGCTCGCCGCTTTTCACCAGTTGTTCCATGCGCTGGTCAAACAACACCATCAGCGATCGGGCCTGCGGGGTCTTGGCAAAGCACAGATACAGCGGCAGTTCTGCGATGTGGGTACGGCGCAACTGCGATGGATCCTTGGCGCGGCTGACGACGTAATCGACCTCGGTCAACGCGTCTATATAAAAGTCGGCACGGTCGTGGGTCAGCATCGAAACGATACCGGTACGCCGGATGACTTCGGCGTAATGACGCACATTGGGCAAGTAATCCTGGTAGTCGTAGCCACGAACCCACGCCAGCCGATAATTGCCCAGGGTTTCCGGGGTCGGCACCGGGCTGCTGACCAGCCCCAGGGCGTAGATGTGATCGGTATCGAAGTTCCAGCGGGGATAGAGCAGTTCGCTGGATTCGTCGCGATAGGAACCGACACAGGCGTCGACCTCGCCACGCTCGGCCAGGCCTACGGAGCGCAGGTAGGGTTCAGTGCGGATATCGAGCTTGACGCCTGCCGGTTCGAAGACTTGTCGCAGCACGTCCCAGCCCAGCCCATGGCCGTCGGCGGCGGTATAGTCCTCCCAGTCCTCGCTGGCCAGGTGAATGACCGACGGCGGCGCCACGACCTCCTGCGCTTGCGCGAGGGAGCAAAACACGACAAGCACCATTACCACCAACCTGTGTAGAGCCATCCTTAGTTCTCCCACTTGGCGCCTCAAGACCTTTACGGTCAGGTCAGGCGAAAATCCATACCAACCCCTGCATCGCCAGCCACGCAAACACACCCGCCAAAACGTCATCGAGCATGATCCCGACGCCACCGTGCACATGCCGGTCGATCCAGCGAATCGGCCATGGCTTGAGAATATCGAAGAAACGGAACATCAGGAAACCCGCCAGTAACCACTGCCAGCCTTCCGGCACCAGCCACAGGGTGATCCACATCCCGACCATCTCGTCCCAGACGATGCCTTCATGGTCGTGCACCCGCAAGTCGTCCGCGACTTTGCCGCACAGCCAGAAGCCGAACAGCATGGTGATGCCTAGCATCAGCCAGTAACCCCAGTCCGGCAGCATCTGCCACAGCGGAATAAAGGGTAGCGCAACCAATGAACCCCAGGTGCCGGGGGCCTTTGGCAAGGTGCCCGAGCCGAAGCCGAACGCCAGGAAATGCCACGGATTGCGCCAGACCGACGGCGGTACGACTTCCGCCGGGACCTGTTTGGGATGATCTGTCACGGTGACTCCCGAAAATGTTGATAACCCCGGGTTTGCGGGGTGATGTCTTGCCCATCGCTGTCGAGCAGTGTCACGCCCTGCCCCGCCACAATCCGCCCGATCACATGAATCGGCCAACCCTCGGCCAGTAATGGCGATAACTCGACGGACGGCAGCGTGAAAGCCAATACGTAATCATCACCACCGCTGAGGGCCGCGTTCTGCGCGCCCGCCTGCCCGAGGAAAGCGACCAGGGCCCCGGACAGCGGCAAGCGATCGCGCTCGACTTGAACGGCGACCTTCGAGGCCAGCGCAATATGCCCACAGTCAGCGAGCAAGCCGTCGGAGATGTCCAGCGCCGCCGTTGCCTTGCCACGTAATGCCTGGCCCAGCGCCAACTGCGGTTGCGGCGACCAATAGTGCGCCAGCAGCGGATCGGCGATGGCAGGTTCGGCATGACGCTCGCCGAGCACCAGCGGCAAGGCGCCAGCGGCATTGCCCAGTTCACCGCCGACGCACAACAAGTCGCCCGGTTGCGCGCCGCTACGGCTCAGGGCCAGCCCGTTGGGTACGCGCCCGAACACAGTCATGGTCATGCTCAACGGCCCGCGGGTGGTGTCACCGCCCACCAATGCAACGCCGCAGCTTTGCGCCATCCGGTTCAAACCGCGGGCATAGGCCTGCAACCAATCGGCAGTCACCGTTGGCAAGGTCAGGGCAAGGGTAAAGGCAATGGGGGTGGCGCCCATGGCGGCCAGGTCACTGACGGCCACGGCCAGCGAGCGCTGACCGAGCAGAAAGGGATCGCAAGGGTCGGCGAAATGCACACCGGCCACCAGCGTATCGGTAGAAATCGCCAACTGCTCCCCCGGGGGAACAGCCAGCAAGGCGCAATCGTCACCGATCCCGAGGTCAACGCCTTCGCCGCCCTGCGCACAAGGCGCGGCGGCGAAGAAATTGCGGATCAGCTCAAACTCACCCATTGGGTATCCTGTTCAAGCGCAGGTTAGCGCTTGAACGCCTTCACTTCAGCTTCACGCAGACGCGGGGCCAGTTTGTCGAGCACACCGTTGACGAACTTGTGACCGTCGGTGGAACCGAAGACCTTGGCCAGTTCGATACCTTCGTTGATCACAACGCGGTACGGTACGTCGACGCGCTTGAGCAGTTCCCAGGTGGACAGACGCAGAACCGCCAGTTCAACCGGGTCGAGCTCTTCGATGGTCAGGTCCAGGCAAGGCTTGAGTGCGGTGTCGATTTCGGTCTTGAACTGCGGAACCCCATGCAGGATCTCGCGGAAGTACGCGCCGTCGACATCGCTGAAATCGTTATCGACCCGGAACTGCGCTTCGATCTCGTTCAGCGACTGTTTGGCCATGTGCCATTGGTACAGCGCCTGGGTCGCGAGCTGACGGGCTTCGCGACGCTTGACGCTTTTCGATGGCTTGCCGGCATCCGCAGGCTTTGGATCGCGCGGGTTGAAACGATCGCTTTCGTCGCTAATCACTTGGCCTCCAACTGCGCCAGCAGGCTGACCATTTCCAGAGCGGACAGGGCAGCTTCAGCACCTTTGTTACCGGCCTTGGTGCCGGAACGTTCGATGGCTTGCTCGATGGAATCAACGGTCAGGACGCCGAAAGCGACCGGAACGCCGAACTCCATGGACACCTGGGCCAGGCCCTTGGTGCATTCGCCTGCCACGTATTCGAAATGCGGAGTACCGCCACGAATGACCGCGCCCAGGGCGATGATTGCCGCGAACTCACCCTTCTGAGCGACTTTCTGCGCAACCAGCGGGATTTCGAAGGCGCCAGGCGCACGGATGATGGTGATGTCGCTTTCGCTCACGCCATGGCGAACCAGGGCATCAACTGCACCGCTGACCAGGCTTTCAACGACGAAGCTGTTGAAACGGCCCACTACCAGAGCGTAGCGGCCTTTAGGGGCGATGAAGGTACCTTCGATGGTCTTCAGGGTCATTCGTTAGATCTCTTAAAGAGCCGGGACGCGTCTTCTACGCGCCCCTCAGTGATATTTGAACCGCGAATTCAAGGCCGGAAACAACCGGTCATTATTCGGAGGGCACGTATTCTACAACTTCCAGATCGAAACCGGATATCGCATTAAATTTCATCGGTGCGGACATCAGGCGCATTTTGCGCACACCGAGGTCGCGCAGGATCTGCGAACCGGCACCGACAATGCTGTAGGTGGTCGGTTTTTTCACGGCCGCGTGGTCTGCGGTTTCGCGGATGTGCGCCAGCAACACGTCGCCATCCAGCGGGTGGCCGAGCAACAGCACCACGCCGCTGCCGGCCTCGGCAACCGCGGCCATGGCGGCGCGCAGGCTCCAGCGGCCCGGTTGCTTGACCATCAGCAGGTCGCGCAGCGGGTCCATGTTGTGCACGCGGACCAGGGTCGGTTCATCAGCGCAGACATTGCCCAGGGTCAGCGCCATGTGCACGTCGCCTTCCACGGAGTCACGATAGGTCACCAGGTTGAATTGGCCCAGTTCGCTGTCCAGCGGCTGCTCGGCAATCCGCTGAACGGTACGTTCGTGGATCATCCGGTAGTGAATCAGGTCGGCGATGGTGCCGATCTTGATGTTGTGTTCGGCAGCGAAAGCTTCGAGTTCCGCGCGACGGGACATGGTGCCGTCGTCGTTCATCACTTCGCAGATCACGCCGCTCGGCTCGAAACCGGCCATGCGCGCCAGGTCGCAGGCGGCTTCGGTGTGGCCGGCGCGAGCCAGCGTACCGCCGGCCTGGGCCATCAGCGGGAAGATGTGGCCAGGGCTGACGATGTCTTCAGCCTTGGCGTCTTTCGCGGCCGCAGCCTGCACGGTGCGGGCACGGTCGGCGGCGGAGATGCCGGTGGTCACGCCGGTGGCCGCTTCGATCGAAACGGTGAACTTGGTGCCGAAACCGGAACCGTTGCGCGGCGCCATCAGTGGCAGCTTCAGCAGCTCGCAGCGCTCGCGGCTCATCGGCATGCAGATCAGGCCGCGGGCGTGCTTGGCCATGAAGTTGATGTGCTCGGGTTTGCAGCACTCGGCGGCCATGATCAGGTCGCCTTCGTTCTCGCGGTCTTCGTCATCCATGAGGATGACCATCTTGCCTTGGCGGATATCTTCAACCAGTTCTTCGATGCTATTGAGCGCCACAAGGCACCCCCTTGAGTCAGGATTTGAGGTAGCCGTTGGCGGCCAGAAAGCTTTCAGTAATGGTGCTGCCAGCCGTAGGCTCTGCGGCTTTGTCGCCGAGCAACAGGCGCTCCAGGTAACGCGCCAGCAAGTCCACTTCCAGATTCACCCGGCGACCCGGCTGGTACGACGCCATGATGGTTTCGCTCAGGGTGTGCGGAATGATCGTCAGCAGGAACTCAGCGCCATCGACCGCGTTCACGGTCAGGCTGGTGCCGTCGACGGTGATCGAGCCTTTATGGGCAATGTACTTGGCCAGTTCTTTCGGTGCGCGGATTCGGAACTCCACGGCACGGGCATTCTCGGTGCGGGCAACCACTTCACCCACGCCATCGACGTGCCCGCTGACCAGATGCCCGCCAAGGCGAGTCGTCGGAGTCAGGGCTTTTTCCAGATTGACCGGACTGCCGCTTTTCAGGTCGTTCATGGCGGTGCAGTCGAGGGTTTCGCGGCTGACGTCGGCCGCAAAGCCGTTGCCCGGCAATTCAACCGCCGTCAGGCACACGCCGTTGACCGCAATGCTGTCGCCCAGTTTGACGTCGCTCAGGTCGAGCTTGCCGGTTTCTACATGGACCCGCACATCTCCGCCTTTTGGGGTCAATGCGCGAATACTGCCGATGGATTCGATAATGCCGGTGAACATGGGGTTCTCCTCGAGAACAGAGCCAGCGCAATAGCGATGGCCGGAAATTATACGCTCGCTGCTGGCAAAGGAATGGCAGTGACTCGCCAGTCATCGCCAACCGCACGAATTTCGATAATTTTGAGCACTGGCGCGTCTTTCATTTGCGCGAGCGGCCAGTCCAGCAGTGGGCGCGCCGAGGAGCCCAGGAACTTGCCGGCCATGAAGATCTGAAACTCATCGACCAGACCTTGCTGAGCAAAAGCCCCGGCAAGACGCGGCCCCGCCTCGACCAACACCTCGTTGACTCCGCGAGCGGCCAGTTCGACCAGCAACTGGCGCAGATCGACCTGGCCATCGTAGCCCGGCACGATCAGGCATTCAGGTCCGTTGGCGTATTGCTCTTCCACCGCCATGCACGTGGCGACGAGCGCCGGGCCGGCCCTGAAGAATGGCGCATCCAGCGGCACACGCAGACGACCGTCCACCAGCACGCGCAGCGGCGGGCGACTCATGGCCAGTGCGGTCTGCTCGGCGTCCAGCCCCAGCTCATCGGCGCGCACGGTCAGGCGGGCGTTATCCGCCAGCACCGTGTCGGCACCGGTCAACACCACACTGGCCTGGGCCCGCAGGCGTTGCACCGCCGAACGCGCCGCCGGGCCAGTGATCCATTGGCTTTCACCGCTTTCCATCGCCGTGCGGCCATCGAGGCTCATGGCCAACTTGACCCGCACGAACGGCAAGCCGTGTTCCATGCGTTTCAAGAAGCCTTGATTGAGCTGGCGCGCCTCGCCTTCCAGCACACCGCTTTGGGTAACGATGCCGGCCTGTTCCAGGCGTTGCAGGCCGCGACCGGCGACTTCCGGGTTCGGGTCCTGCATCGCCGCGACCACCCGCGCCACACCGGCATTGACCAGTGCGTCGGCACAGGGCGGTGTCCGGCCATGATGGCTGCAGGGTTCGAGGGTTACGTAAGCGGTGGCGCCACGGGCGAGTTCACCGGCGGCGCGCAAGGCGTGGACCTCGGCGTGGGGTTCGCCGGCGCGTTCGTGCCAGCCTTCGCCGACGATCTGCCCGTCACGCACGATCACACAACCGACCCGGGGATTGGGGTGCGTCGTGTAATGACCTTTGCGCGCCAGTTCCAGGGCACGGGCCATGAAATGGGCGTCGAGGATGGCTTGTTCGGCAGGCATGCTCATTCTTTCACCGGCTCACGGGCCAGGCGATCGATCTCTTCGCGGAACTCGTTGAGATCCTGGAAGCGTCGATACACCGAGGCGAAACGGATGTAGGCGACCTCGTCGAGCTTCTGCAGCTCGGCCATCACCAGTTCGCCGACGACAAGGGATTTGACCTCGCGCTCGCCGGTGGCACGCAGTTTGTGTTTGATGTGCACCAGCGACGATTCCAGGCGTTCTACACTCACAGGACGCTTTTCCAGCGCGCGCTGCATGCCGGCACGGAGTTTTTCTTCGTCGAACGGCTGACGACTGCCGTCGGTTTTGATCAGGCGCGGCAACACCAGTTCGGCGGTCTCGAACGTCGTGAATCGCTCGCCGCAGGCCAGGCATTCACGCCGGCGGCGCACCTGTTCGCCCTCGGCGACCAGACGCGAGTCGATGACCTTGGTGTCGTTGGCACCGCAGAAGGGACAGTGCATGGTGGCAGGCAACAAAAAAAGGGAGGGCCATGGTAGCGCATCCCCGTGGCAAGACAAGCCATAGGGTTTGCGGTATACAGACGCCATGATCTATCGATCCATGGAATTTACCTTTACGGAGCTGCCAATGTCGTTACGACCGCTCGTTTTGCTCAGTGTTTTCAGCCTGCTGGTGGCTTGCGGCAGCGATGCACCCAAACCCCAGTCACCGACGCCAGGCCCCGCGCCGGCACAGGCGCAGAAGAAAGCCAGGGAGTCGGCCAACCTCGGCCCGTTGCCCGCCTATCAACGCGAACTGAGCGGGACCCTGCAAGGCGTGCCCGAAGGCGCCGAAGTCGAACTGGCGCTGCTGGTGATCGACGAAAAAGGTCGTCCACAACAATTACTCGCCAGTTCGAACCTGATCGGCAACAACCAGCTGCTGCCGTTTCACTTGCGCTTCAATCCGGAGTCCTTCCCTGCCGGTGCCCGGGTTGAACTGCGCGGCCGTGCCAGCCAGTCCGGCCAGTTGATCCTGCATCTGCCGGCGCAGCCGATCACGCAACCGAATACCCAGGTGCTGGGCCAACTGCAATTCGTCAAAGCCCCATGAGTGCACCGTTCGACCTGCAACGGGCCTTGGGGGAATTGCTTGGCGACGCGCAATTGGTCGACTGCCAGCTGCCGGGCACCGAGCTGAAGCTGTGGCTGATCGATGGCGACAACATGGACCGCGCCTTCACCCCGGAAGAAACCCGACGGATTCTGCATGAACCGCCTTACTGGTGTTTCTGTTGGGCCAGTGGCTTGGCGGTAGCCCGCTATCTCGCGCAATTCCCTGAGTGGGTCAAAGGCAAACGAATCCTGGATTTCGGCGCAGGCTCCGGCGTGGCCGCGATTGCGGCGGTGAAGGCCGGAGCGCTGGAAGTGGTGGCTTGCGACCTCGACCCGCTGGCGATTGCCGCCTGCCGGGCGAATGCCGAACTCAATGACGTGCAGCTCCACTACTCGACGGATTTTTTCGCCGAAGCCGATCGCTTTGATCTGATCCTGGTCGCCGATGTGCTGTACGACCGGGCGAACCTGCCGCTACTCGATGAGTTCCTGAGTCGTGGCCAGGAGGCGCTGGTGGCCGATTCGCGAGTCCGGGATTTTCGCCATCCGTTGTATCGCCGGATCGAAATGCTTGAAGCGATGACCCTGCCGGATCTGGCCGAGCCGGAAGAGTTTCGGCATGTGAGCCTTTACCATGCGCGGCGCGCTTGAAAGCGTCGCGACAGGCCGTATAGTTGCCCCATTCACGCTTCTACGAGATCCCCCATGAGCCAGGAAACGCCGTACATCTTCGACGCCACGACTGCCGACTTCGACCAGTCGGTGATCGAGAATTCTTTCCACAAACCGGTGCTGGTGGATTTCTGGGCCGAATGGTGTGCGCCGTGCAAAGTGCTGATGCCGATGCTGCAAACCATTGCCGAGAGCTACCAGGGTGAGTTGCTGCTGGCCAAGGTCAACTGCGACATCGAACAGGATATCGTCGCTCGCTTCGGCATTCGCAGCCTGCCAACCGTGGTGCTGTTCAAGGATGGTCAACCCGTCGACGGGTTTGCCGGGGCGCAACCGGAATCAGCCGTGCGCGCGCTGCTCGAGCCTCACGTGCAAATGCCGCCACCGGCCGCCGCAGATCCGTTCGACCAGGCCCAGGTGCTGTTCGACGACAGCCGCTTCGCCGACGCCGAAGCCATCCTCAAAGTGCTGCTGGGCGAAGACAACACCAACGCCAAGGCGCTGATCCTCTATGCCCGCTGCCTCACCGAACGCGGTGAGCTGGGCGAGGCGCAAGCCGTGCTCGACGCGGTCAAGAGTGATGAACACAAGGCTGCATTGGCCGGCGCCAAGGCACAGATCAAGTTTCTCGGCCAGGCCAAGGACTTGCCGGATGCCGCCGAGCTGAAGGCACGCCTGGCAAAAAATCCGCAGGACGATGAGGCGGTCTATCAACTGGCGGTGCAACAACTGGCTCGCCAGCAATACGACGCGGCGCTGGATGGCCTGCTCAAGCTGTTCATTCGCAACCGCAGCTACAGCGAAGGCTTGCCACACAAGACTTTGCTGCAGGTGTTCGAACTGCTCGGCAACGATCACCCACTGGTGACCACCTACCGTCGCAAGTTGTTTGCAGCCCTTTACTAAGCAAGACCTTGTAGGAGCGAGCCTGCTCGCGATGGACGTCAACCATAACGCGGGCTAACTGTATAACCAGGGCTCCCGTATATCCTTCGCGAGCCAGCTCGCTCCTACAACCAGCGATAGATCGGCGTATCCCCGCCACTCTCCACCTTCACATCCGGGCAATGGCGCAAACGCACCAACAGGCGTTTGCCCGCCGACGCATTGCCGGTCAGCCCTTCCAGTTGCTCCAGCAGATCCGGCCCACTCAACTGCCCTGCCTTGCGCAATAAGTCCCTGGCGATCTGCCACAGCGCATCATCCTGATTCTGCGGTTTGGCCGGCGCGGCAGTGACCCCGGTTTTTTCCACGGTCAACTGCGCCCCCAGCCGCGCCCAGTCGGCGTCATCCATCTCCAGCGTCAAATCCACCGGCCAATCGCCGATGCTCCCGCGAATTCGCAACATGAGTCTGCTCCCGCCTATTTCTAAGCGGCATGCTCCCATGGGACTTGTGCAACGCCAAGCAGCCAGTCAAACTCTCCGCACTTACGTTATAAGATTACATAACATATTTTTCATTTTACTTTCCGGAGTGTCACCCATGCGTCGTCTGCTGCTCGCTTTGCCGTTTGCCCTGCTGCCGCTGGCTGTCGCCCACGCGGCTGACGAACATGACCACGACCATGAGCACGGTAGCCTCGGCGCCCACGAACACGGTGTCGGGCGCTTGAACGCGGTGCTGGAGGGTCAGACCCTGGAGCTGGAACTGGAAAGCCCGGCGATGAACCTGGTGGGCTTCGAACACACCGCCACCACCGATGCCGACAAGGCCAAGGTGGCTGCCGTGCGCGCCCAACTGGAGAAGCCCCTGGCGCTGTTCTCCCTGGCGAAAGCCGCCGGTTGCGAAGTGGCGAGTCAGAAACTGGAAAGCCCGCTGTTCGGCGACAAACCAGAGGCTGATGACGATCACGACGAAGGCGCCAAGGACGAACATCACCACGACCACAGCGAAATTCACGCCCATTACAGTTTCACCTGTGCCACTCCCGGTGCGCTGAAGACTTTGGATCTGGCGAATATCTTCAACACGTTCCCGGCCACCCAGAAAATTCAGGTACAACTGATCGGCCCGAGCGGACAGCAAGGGGTAGAGGTGACGGCGAAGGCCGCTGCCCTGAAATTCTGAATTAGCTGAAGATCACCTGTAGGAGCGAGCCTGCTCGCTCCTACAGGGTTTACCACCAACCAGACCGGTTTCACATGACCCAAGCACTCATCGAACTGTCCGACCTGGGCTTCAGTTGGCCCGGTCACCCACCGTTGCTGGATATCCCGGCGTTTCGCCTGGAGCCGGGGGAAACCCTGTTCCTCAAAGGCCCGAGCGGCAGCGGCAAGACCACCCTGCTCGGCCTGCTCGGCGGTGTGCAGAAACCGAATCGTGGCAGTATCCGCCTGCTCGGCCAGGAACTGACCGAACTCTCGGCCGGTGCCCGCGATCACTTTCGCGTCGATCACACCGGCTACATCTTCCAGCAGTTCAACCTGCTGCCGTTTCTCTCGGTGCGCGAAAACGTCGAGCTGCCTTGCCGCTTCTCCAAGTTGCGCGCCCGACGGGCGATCCAGCGCCATGGCAGCATCGATCAGGCCGCGGCCACGTTGCTTGCACATTTGGGGTTGAAAGATGAAAGCATCCTCAGTCGCCGCGCCGACTCGCTGTCCATCGGCCAACAGCAAAGAGTGGCGGCCGCACGGGCGTTGATCGGCCAACCGGAACTGGTGATCGCCGACGAACCGACCTCGGCCCTGGATTACGACGCCCGCGAAAACTTCATTCGCCTGCTGTTCGCCGAATGCCGCGAAGCCGGATCGAGCCTGCTATTCGTCAGCCATGATCAAAGCCTCGCGCCGCTGTTCGATCGCCACCTGTCGCTGGCCGATCTCAATCGCGCCGCCACCCCGTCCGAGGTCTGAGATGTATTTGTTTCGTCTAGCCATGGCCAGCCTGGCTAACCGCCGCTTCACCGCGATCCTCACTGCGTTCGCCATTGCCCTGTCGGTCTGCCTGTTGTTGGCGGTTGAGCGGGTGCGCACCGAGGCCAAGGCCAGTTTCGCCAGCACCATCAGCGGCACCGACCTGATCGTCGGCGCTCGCTCCGGCTCGGTCAATTTGCTGTTGTACTCGGTGTTCCGCATCGGCAACGCCACCAACAACATTCGTTGGGACAGCTTCGAACACTTCGCCAGCAACCCGAAAGTGAAGTGGGCGATCCCGATGTCCCTCGGTGACTCGCACCGCGGTTATCGGGTGATGGGCACCACCGAAGCGTACTTCGAGCATTATCAGTACGGCCGCCAGCAACACCTGGAACTGGCCGAAGGTCGCGCCTTCGCCACCGATCCGTTCGAAGTGGTGCTTGGAGCCGAAGTGGCCGATGCGCTGCACTACAAACTGGGCGACAAACTGGTCCTGGCCCACGGTGTCGCGGCGATCAGCCTGGTCAAGCACGACGACAAGCCCTTCACCGTGGTCGGCATTCTCAAGCGCACGGGTACCCCGGTGGACCGCACGCTGCACATCAGTCTTGGTGGCATGGAAGCCATTCACATCGACTGGCACAACGGCGTGCCGGCCAGGGGCGAAGGTCGGGTCAGCGCCGATCAGGCGCGCAACATGGACCTGACGCCGCAAGCGATCACCGCGTTCATGCTTGGCCTCAACAACAAGATTTCGACCTTTGCCCTGCAGCGTGAAATCAATGAATTCCGCGGCGAACCAATGCTGGCGATCCTGCCGGGAGTGGCCCTGCAAGAATTGTGGAGCTTGATGGGCACGGCGGAAAAAGCCTTGTTCGTGGTGTCGCTGTTCGTCGTGCTGACCGGACTGATCGGCATGCTCACGGCCATTCTCACCAGCCTCAACGAGCGGCGCCGCGAGATGGCGATCCTGCGTTCGGTGGGCGCGCGGCCATGGCACATCGCAACGCTGCTGGTGCTGGAGGCGTTTGCCCTGGCATTGTCCGGCGTGGTCGCCGGCGTGGCGCTGCTGTATGTGTGCATCGCCGCCGCCCAGGGTTACGTGCAAGCCAATTACGGTCTGTTTCTACCGCTGACCTGGCCAAGCGATTATGAATGGACGCTGCTCGGTGGCATTCTGATCGCCGCGCTGCTGATGGGCAGCGTGCCGGCCTGGCGCGCCTATCGCCAATCCCTGGCCGATGGCCTGTCGATCCGTTTATGAGGACGTTGAAAATGCCCCGCGCTCTGCTTGCGCTGTTGATGCTGGTCGCCCTGCCCCTATGGGCGGCCGAGCCGAAAGAGCTGACCTGGTCGGAAATGATCCCGCCGGACGCCCCGGCGGAAGTGCCGAACATGACGCCACTGCACGACATGTCGCAGATGAGCAGCGCGCTGTCCGCCGAATCCGCGCCCGCCGCCAGGCAGGACATGCCCAACGCGCCGGTGGTCAAGGCCCTTGACGGGCAAAACGTTCGCCTGCCGGGTTACATCGTGCCGCTGGAAGTGAGTGAAGAAGGACGTACGACGGAGTTTCTGCTGGTGCCATATTTCGGCGCCTGCATCCACGTTCCGCCGCCGCCCTCGAATCAGATCGTGCATGTCAAAAGCGAAGTCGGCGTAAAGCTCGACGAGCTGTATCAGCCGTATTGGATCGAAGGTGCGATGCAGGTCAAACCCTCCACCAGCGAACTGGCCGATGCCGGGTATCAGATGGAGGCGGACAAGATTTACATCTATGAATTGCCAGAGTGAACCCGTTTTTTTGCGTTGTCAGATCATCCGCCATCGTGAGCAAACTCGCTCCCACAGGGAAACGCGCAACCCTGTGGCAGAGAGCTTGCTCGCGAACAGCCCCGCAAAATCGCCAACAAAATCCCGCACACCCAACTTTCATTGAGCTGAGTCAAAAGACCGAATCAAACGGCTGTTTACCATTGGACATCAAATATTTCTAACGTCCTTTGGAGCCCCCATGAACAAGTCCTTGCTCAGCGTCGCGCTGGTCTCCCTCGCGCTCGCCGCCCCGCTCGCACACGCTCACGAAGCCGGTGACATCATCCTTCGTGCCGGTGCAATCACCGTCAACCCGAAAGACGACAGCTCAAGCGTCAAAGTCGATCAGGGTCCGTTGGCGGGCGCCAATCTGGGGGGCAAGGCAACCCTGAACAGCGACACGCAGTTGGGTCTCAACTTTGCCTACATGATCACCAACAACTGGGGGATCGAGCTGCTCGCGGCCACGCCGTTCGAGCATGACGTCAAACTCAAGGGCACCGCCCTGGGTGCAGCGAACGGCAAACTCGGCTCGCTGAAACACCTGCCGCCGACCCTGAGCGTCGTGTACTACCCGCTGGACGCGAAGTCCGCATTCCAGCCTTACGTCGGCGCCGGTATCAACTACACCTGGATCTACGACGAACACGTCAGCAGCGATGCCCAGTCCAAAGGCTTCAGCAACTTCAAGGCGAGCAACTCCTGGGGCATGGCGTTCCAGGTCGGTGCCGATTACATGATCACCGACAACATCATGCTCAACGCCCAGATGCGCTACATCGACATCGATACCCGCGCGACCGTGGAAAACGACGCCGTGGCACCGGGCACCCGTGCCCGCGTCAACGTCGATGTGGACCCGTTCATCTACATGGTCGGTTTGGGTTACAAGTTCTAACGGATGTTCACGTGGTGGTGAACCTGGCTTTTGTGGTGAAGGGGCTTGCCCCCTCACCACAGGAATTACCTCGCCTTAGAAGCGAAATCCGGCCACAAAAAAGGCGCCTCCAGGGGCGCCTTTTTTGTGCTCGCTGAATCTCAGCGTCCCAACAATCGCGCCAGTCCGACACTCAACGGCGTCTGTTGCGGGCGGGTAAAGCGCTCCAGCAGACGCCGGTTGTTCGCCCGTGAATGACGGATGTCGCCGGAGCGTGCCGGGCCGTAGCTCACCGGTGGCAACTCACCGATCACTTCCTTGAGCGCCGTCAGCATCTGCTTGAGGCTCGTCGCCTCGTTCCAGCCAACGTTGACCGCGCCGACGTCCACCTGCGGTTTCTCGATGGCTTGCACCAGCAGACTGACCAGATCCTCGACGTAGACAAAATCGCGTGTCTGCTCGCCGTCGCCAAACACCGTGATCGGCAGGCCGTTCTGCGCACGCTCGCTGAAAATGCTGATCACCCCGGAATACGGCGAGGACGGGTCCTGACGCGGGCCGAAGATGTTGAAGAAGCGGAAAATCACCGGTTCCAGCCCATGCTGGCGCCCATAGAAATCGAAGTAATGTTCGCTGGACAATTTGTCCGATGCGTAAGGGGTCAATGGCGCCTTGGGCGTGTCTTCATCGATCGGCTCACCTTCGCCATTGTTGCCATACACCGCCGCGCTGGAGGCGAACAACACGCGTTTGGCGCCCGTCTGGCGCATGGCTTCGCAGACATTGAGCGAGCCGATGAAATTGCTCTGGTGCGTTTTCACCGGATCGTCCACCGAGGCTTGCACCGACGCCACCGCCGCCAGGTGTGCCACGGCGCTGCAACTGACCATCGCCCGCGCGACCAGTGCGGCATCGGCGACATCACCGACGATCAACTCGACCTTGGGATTGTCCAGCGGCAGGTTGCTGCGCTTGCCGGTCGACAGGTCATCGAGCACCCGCACCGAATGGCCCTTGGCGAGCAAGGCATCGGCGAGATGCGAACCAATGAAACCGGCACCGCCGGTGATTAAAACGGGGCCGTCAGCCATGGCGATAGAACCTGTCGAGTAAGCCCGGAAGGGCCGCACGCCAAGCGCGTGGCTTGATCCCGAACGTGTGCAGAATTTTTTTGCAGGCCAATACCGCGTGTTGCGGTTCTTCGGCGGCATCCGGGCGCGCGGCGTGAGCCTGGGCGGTCGGCGCTTCGATGGCCAGCGGATGCAGGGCGCGTGCCTCGGTGAGGATCGCCTGGCCCAGGGCCAGCGGCGTGGTCGCTTCATGCCCGGCGTAGTGGTATGTGCCCCACAGCGGCGCTGCGCAGTCCAGCTGCTTGAGTACGGAGATAATCACTCGGGCAGCGTCATCCACCGGGGTCGGATTGCCCCGGCGATCGTCGGCCATCAGCAACTCTTCCGGCAGTTCGGCGCGACTGAGAAAACGCCCCAGCGTGCCCTCTGGACTGTCGTCGAGCAGCCAGCCGAAACGCAACAGCACATGTTGTGGGCATGTGGCGCGCACACTTTGCTCGATGCGCCACAACGCCTGGCCGCGCAGGCCCAACGGCACCGGTTCGTCTTTTTCGCTGTAGGCAGTCGCCCGGGAGCCATCGAATACGCGATAGCTCGAAGGTTGCACCAGGACGATGTTGTGATGCTGGCACAGTTCGGCCAGGCGCTCGATCGCCCGCTCCTGCCCGGCCAGCCGCTGTTCGCTGACCGTCTCCGCCTGGAACCAGTCGAAGTAGTAGGCGAGGTTGATCAACGCGTCCGGGCGGGTGTCGTCGAGCAGTTGCGTCAGGCTCGCGGCATCCCAGCCGTCTTGCGGTGGGCGGGGGGCGAGAAAACCGATGTCTTCTTCCGCACCGAGGCGAATCAGCGCCTGCCCAAGGGCATTTCCGCCGCCCAGTAACATAAGGCGCATTCGCATAGAGTCAGCAGGCCCAGTCTGATTGGAACGAGGGTTTGTCGACAGCGCTCGCGAGCGCTGTCGTTGAAAGTAGCCAGAATCCTTGCATTTTGCGGGTTTAGTGCGCAACCGTCATCCGTAAAGTGTCGATGTGCGGGATTTGGGCTGCCTGCGCCGCCCCAGCGGTACTTGCATCTTGCGCCCCCCACCCGCATAAATTGTTGCATGAACCTGCCCATCCCCGCAGACAGTGCCCTGAACGGCTTCCACCCCGCCGTCAGCGCCTGGTTCAGCAAGACCTTCGCGACGGTGACCGCCGCCCAGGCCCGGGCGTGGCCGTTGATTCGCCAGCGTCGCTCGACCCTGATCGCCGCCCCCACGGGCTCCGGCAAGACCCTCACCGCGTTTCTCGCCGTGATCGACGACCTGGTGCACCGTGGCCTGGAGCAGCCCGAAGGCCTGCCGGACGAAACCCTGGTGGTCTACGTCTCGCCACTCAAGGCGCTGTCCAACGACATCCGCATCAACCTGCAAGACCCACTGGCCGGGATCACCGAACAATTGCGCCTGCTGGGCTTGCCCGAATGGCAGATCACGACGGCCGTGCGCACCGGGGACACGCCGCAAAAAGAGCGCTCGGCGATGCGCAAGACGGCGCCGCACATTCTGGTCACCACTCCGGAATCGCTCTACGTGCTGCTCGGCTCCGATTCGGGCCGGCAGATGCTCGGTACCACGCGCACCGTGATCGTCGATGAAATCCACGCCATCGCCGCCAGCAAACGCGGCAGCCATCTCGCCCTGAGCCTCGAGCGCCTGCAAGCGCTCTGCGCCGAGCCACTGGTGCGCATCGGTCTGTCCGCCACGCAGAAACCCATCGACGCGGTGTCGCGCTTCCTGGTGGGCCGCGACCGGCCGTGTGAAATCATCGACATCGGCCACGCCCGCCCACGGGACCTGGACATTGAAGTGCCGCCAGTTCCGCTGTCAGCGGTAATGGCCAACGATGTCTGGGAATTGGTGTACGACCGCCTCGCCGCCCTCGCCCGCGAACACCGGACCACGCTGATTTTCGTCAACACCCGGCGCCTGGCCGAACGCCTGAGCCGCCACTTGAGCGAACGTCTCGGCAAGGACGCCGTGGCCGCCCACCATGGCAGCCTGGCCAAGGAGTTTCGCCTGGATGCCGAGCAACGGCTCAAGCGCGGCGAGCTGCAAGTGCTGATCGCCACGGCGTCGCTGGAGCTGGGGATCGACATTGGCGACGTCGACCTGGTCTGCCAGATCGCCTCGCCGCGCTCGATTTCGGCTTTTTTGCAACGGGTCGGTCGCTCCGGGCACCGGGTCGGCGGCACCCCCAAGGGCCGTTTGTTCGCCACCACCCGCGACGACCTGATCGAATGCGCCGCCCTGCTCGACTGCGTGCGCCGGGGCGAACTCGACACCCTGCAAATCCCCGAGGCCCCGCTAGACGTGCTGGCCCAGCAGATCATCGCCGAAGTCAGTTGTCAGGAATGGCCGGAGGACGCGTTGCTGGCGCTGTTCCGCCAGGCCTCTCCCTACGCCACGCTCGACGAAAAACATTACCAGGCGCTGCTGCGCATGCTCGCCGAGGGCTACAACGGTCGCCAGGGCATCCGCAGCGCTTACCTGCACCGCGATGCGGTGACCCGCAGCCTGCGCGGCCGCCGGGGCGCCAAGCTGACGGCCGTGACCAGCGGCGGGACCATTCCGGACAACGCCGACTACAGCGTGTTGCTGGAGCCACAAGGGTTGAACATCGGCAGCGTCAACGAAGACTTCGCGGTGGAAAGCATCGCCGGCGACGTTTTTCAACTGGGCAACACGTCGTACCGGATCCTGCGGGTCGAGACCGGCAAGGTCCGGGTCGAGGATGCCCAGGGTCAGCCGCCGACCATACCGTTCTGGCTCGGCGAAGCACCGGGGCGCAGCGCGGAACTGTCGTTCGCCGTCGCGCGCCTGCAAGCGCAACTCGATGAACTGCTGGGTGCCACGCCGGGCAACTTGCAG
The DNA here is from genome assembly GCF_058792515.1 of Pseudomonas sp. MT92. Classification (NCBI taxonomy): domain Bacteria; kingdom Pseudomonadati; phylum Pseudomonadota; class Gammaproteobacteria; order Pseudomonadales; family Pseudomonadaceae; genus Pseudomonas; species Pseudomonas sp. MT92. The sequence continues at coordinate 51,755 of NZ_JBXAFA010000013.1, read as the reverse complement.
CCCGGCCTCGACTGGCTGACGCAAACCCTCGGCCTGAACCTGGCCAGCGCCGAACAACTGGTGGAATACCTGGCCCGCGCGCGCCAGGCCTTCGGCGCCCTGCCCTCGCAAGACACACTGTTGATGGAACGGTTTTTCGACGAGTCCGGTGGCACGCAACTGATCATCCACACGCCGTTCGGCAGCCGCATCAACCGCGCCTGGGGCCTGGCCCTGCGCAAGCGTTTCTGCCGCACCTTCAACTTCGAATTGCAGGCTGCCGCCAGTGAAGACGCCATCGTGCTGTCGCTGTCTACCAGCCACAGTTTTGAGCTGGATGACGTGTGGCGTTACCTGCACAGCAACAGCGCCGAGCACACGCTGATTCAAGCCGTCCTCGATGCGCCGCTGTTCGGCGTGCGCTGGCGCTGGAATGCCGGGGTGGCGCTGGCGTTGCCACGCTACTCCGGCGGGCGAAAAGTCCCGCCGCAAATCCAGCGGATGAAGAGCGAAGACCTGATCGCCAGTGTGTTTCCCGATCAGATCGCCTGCGTGGAAAACCTCGTCGGGGAGCGGGACATTCCCGACCATCCGCTGGTGGAACAAACCCTCGACGATTGCCTGCACGAAGCCATGGACAGCGAAGGCTGGCTCGCGCTGTTGCGGCGCATGGAGCGCGGCGAGGTCCGGCTCATCAGTCGCGACCTGCCGGCGCCCTCGCCATTGGCGGCGGAGATTCTCAGCGCGCGGCCCTACACCTTTCTCGACGATGCGCCGCTGGAAGAACGCCGCACGCAAGCGGTGCTCAACCGCCGCTGGAGCGACCCGGAATCGACCGACGACCTCGGCGCGCTGGACGCCGAAGCGATTGCCGCCGTCCGCGAAGAAGCCTGGCCTGCCCCCAACGGCATCGATGAAATGCACGAGGCATTGATGAGCCTGGCCTGCATCACCGAAGCCGAAGCCCAGGCCAACCCGAACTGGCTCGACTGGCTCAACACCCTGGGCGACAGCGGCCGCGCCTGCCGCCTCGACTCGTCGCTGTGGCTGGCACGGGAACGGCTGACCTGCCTGCGGGCAATTTACCCACAGGCTGATGTACTGCCGGCACGGGAGGCGCTGCCGGGATTCGATGAAGCCTGGAACGCGGACGATGCGGTGCTTGAAGTCATCCGCGCCCGGCTCAGTGCTTTTGGCCCGTTACCGTTGAAGGCGATTGCCGATCCGCTCGGCTTGCCCGGGACACAGGTTGCCCAGGCACTGGCGCAACTGGAACGCGAAGGTTATGTGCTGCGCGGCCGCTTCACGCCGGGTGCGACCGAAGAACAATGGTGCGAGCGTCATTTGCTGGCACGGATTCATCGCTACACGGTCAAGCGCCTGCGCCGGGAAATCGAGCCGGTGGCGTTGCAGGATTTCATGCGGTTTCTGTTCGACTGGCAGCACGTGTCCAGCGCCACTCAGGGCCAGGGCAGCGGGATGTTGCCGACGATCATCGCGCAGTTCGAGGGCTACCCCGGCGCCGCATCGGCCTGGGACTGTGACCTGCTGCCAGCACGCCTCAAGGACTATGCGCCGAGCTGGCTGGATGACCTGTGCCGCAGCGGAAAACTGGTCTGGACCCGCCTCACCGCGCGCAACAAAAGCGCCAGCACTGCGCTGCGCAGTACGCCGATTCTGTTGTTGCCGCGCAATCGGGTCGGTCTCTGGAGCGACTTGACCGAGCAAACGCCGATCAGCGAACTGTCGCCAAAAACGCAAAAGGTCCATGCCGCACTCAGCCAGCACGGCGCGCTGTTTTTCGATGAGTTGATTCACGAGGCCCACCTGCTGCGTTCGGAGCTGGAAATCGCCTTGCAGGAACTGGTGGGCGCCGGTCTGGTGAACGCCGACAGCTTCGCCGGATTGCGGGCACTGATCACTCCGGCCAGCAAACGCCTGAATCGCAGCAGCCGTCGCGGACGCGGCGCGTTTGTCGGGGGTATGGACGATGCCGGACGTTGGGCGCTGTTGCGGCGCGGACCTGTTGCGCCGGTCGTGGATAACAGGCGGCCGTCCGCCACACCCGGCGAGACCCTGGAACACATCGCCATGACCCTGCTGCGTCGCTATGGCGTGGTGTTCTGGCGCCTGCTGGAGCGCGAGGCCGATTGGTTGCCGAGCTGGCGCGAATTGCTGCGCACCTTCCATCGACTGGAGGCGCGGGGAGAGATTCGCGGTGGTCGCTTTGTCAGTGGCCTGGCGGGCGAGCAATTCGCCCTGCCCGAGGCGATTGCGCTTATGCGTGAAGTCCGACGCCGCCCCCATGACGGCAGCTTGATCGCCGTGTGCGGCGTTGATCCCTTGAACCTCGCCGGCACCCTGCTGCCTGGCGCCAAAGTACCCGCGCTGGCAAGCAATCGGCTGGTGTACCGCGACGGTTTGCCGGCCGCTGCCGAGATCGCCGGCCAACCGCATTTCTGGCTTGAGCTGGATCAACAGGCCATGGCTGAAGTGCACGGCAAGCTGATCCGGCATTAGCGCCGCCTGGGCTGGCCTCATCGTCGGAATGCCGCCCGGTGCAAGCGCCCTCGCCGCAGGTTTTCGATTGTCGCGGCAATATTTGATCTGCACGCAAATATCAAATGCTCATTCCTGTATTTTTCCGCACACCCCAAACCTCGACACTGCGCTCCATCGAATCAACCCACCGGAGTTGCAGCCATGCCCATTGCCTTGCTCGCGCTGACCCTCAGCGCATTCGCCATCGGGACGACCGAATTCGTCATCGTTGGCCTGTTACCCACCATCGGCGCCGACCTGGGTGTCAGCCTGCCGTCCGCCGGCCTTCTGGTCAGCCTGTATGCGCTGGGCGTCGCGGTCGGCGCCCCCGTGTTGACTGCCCTCACCGGCAAAGTCCCACGCAAGATGCTGCTGTTGTCGCTGATGGTGCTGTTCACCCTCGGCAACCTGCTGGCCTGGAAGGCCCCGAGCTACGAATCGCTGATCATTGCGCGGATCGTCACCGGCCTGGCCCACGGGGTGTTCTTTTCGATTGGTTCGACCATCGCGACCAGCCTTGTGTCCAAGGACAAAGCCGCCAGCGCGATCGCCATCATGTTCACCGGACTGACTGTGGCGCTGGTCACTGGCGTGCCGTTGGGCACCTTCATCGGCCAGCATTTCGGCTGGCGTGAAACCTTTCTGGCCGTGTCCGCACTGGGTGTCATCGCGTTCATCGGCAGCCTGCTGTACGTGCCGAAAAACATCGCCCACAGCAAACCCGCGTCGCTGCTGCAGCAATTGCAGGTGCTCAAGCAGCCACGGTTGCTGCTGGTGTACGCCATGACGGCGGTTGGTTACGGCGGTTCGTTCATTGCGTTCACCTTCCTGGCACCAATCCTCCAGGACATTTCCGGCTTCAGCGCCAGTACCGTCAGCCTGGTGCTGCTGGTCTACGGCATCTCGGTGGCCGTGGGCAACATCTGGGGCGGCAAACTGGCGGACAAACGCGGCCCGATCAGCGCCCTGAAAATCATCTTCAGCCTGCTCGCCGCCGTGCTGTTCGTGCTGACCTTCACGGCCGGCAATCCATGGCTGGCGCTGGCTACCGTGCTGGTCTGGGGGGCCGTGGCGTTTGGTAATGTGCCGGGGTTGCAGGTGTACGTGGTGCGCCAGGCCGAACATCACACGCCACATGCGGTGGACGTGGCTTCGGGCCTGAACATTGCCGCGTTCAACCTTGGCATCGCCGGTGGCGCCTGGGGTGGTGGCCTGATCGTCGCGCATATGGGGCTGATTCATACAGCGTGGATTGGCGGCCTGGTGGTGTTGGTGGCACTGGCGCTGACCGCGTGGAGCGGCCGTCTCGATCGCCTCGGCCCTGCGTACGCCGAAGGTTCAACCCGTATCGTCGTCGGCCACTGATCCCCCTGTAGGAGCCAGCCTGCTGGCTCCCACAAGGGGCAGTGCCCTGGCATAGGTCACGCAATACCTGCCACCCGTAGTCCCGTCGAAACTTTCGCCACTGCCCCGCAGTCATCAAAAAACAGGGGCACACGGACCGGAGGCGACATGGCGGCGATTCATATCGGTATTTCAGGTTGGCGCTACACACCTTGGCGAGGGGATTTCTACCCGAAGGGCCTGGCCCGCAAGCGCGAATTGCAATTCGCCTCGCGGGCCGTCAATAGCATCGAACTCAATGAATCTTTTTACGCCCTGCAACGGCCAGAGCGCTACGCCGAGTGGTACGTCGACACGCCGCCTGCCGAAGGAGTGCTGCCATGAGCATTCCCAAGCCGGTTGGCGTCACCGACGAGCAAGCAACCATCGAGCCCCTGGTGCATCGCTTCACGGTACTGACGGTCAATACCCATAAAGGCTTCACCGCGTTGAACCGGCGTTTCATCTTGCCGCAATTGCGCGAAGCGGTGCGCAGTGTGTCTGCCGATGTGGTGTTTTTGCAGGAAGTCCACGGCACCCACGAACACCACCCCAAGCGCTATGACAATTGGCCGGCGATGCCGCAATACGAATTCCTCGCCGACAGCCTTTGGCCGCAGTTCGCCTATGGGCGCAACGCGGTCTACCCGGCGGGCGATCACGGTAATGCGCTGCTGTCGAAATTCCAGATCGTGCGCCATGACAATCTCGACGTATCGATCAGTGGCCACGAGAATCGCGGCGTCCTGCATTGCGTGTTGCGCTTGCCCGGCGAAGGCCCGGAGGTGCATGCCATATGCGTTCACCTGGGCCTGCGTGAAAGCCACCGCACTGAACAACTCAAGCTGTTGGCCCGTCGCCTGGAAGAACTGCCCGGTGACGCACCAGTAATCATCGCCGGTGATTTCAACGACTGGCGCCAGCGCGCCGATGCCCTGCTCAAGCCTTGCGGCTTGCGCGAAGTCTTCGCCGAACACCAGGGCCAACCGGCGCGCAGCTTTCCCGCGCGATGGCCGGCGCTGCGCCTGGACCGCATCTACGTACGCAATCTGAAGGCCAGTCGCCCGCAGGTGCTGACAAACCGCCCCTGGTCACACCTTTCCGACCACGCACCGCTATCGGTGGAGATCGAGCTATGAGCCCTTCGCCGATGGAAAAAACCGCCATGGACCACATTCCCACGCCCCCGGTCAGCGAACCGGCGCCGGTCGACGTCGATTACCGTTGGCACGGCAACAACCGGGTCGAGTTGCTGGAAAACGGCGAAGCCTATTTCCCCCGGGTGTTCGAGGCCATGCGTCAGGCCAAAAGTGAAATCCTCCTGGAAACCTTCATCGTCTTCGAGGACAAGGTCGGCGCAGAACTGCAGGCGGTACTGATCGACGCGGCCCGGCGCGGCGTGCGCGTCACCGCCAGCTTCGATGGTTTTGGTTGCGGAGAACTGAGCAGCGGTTACCTCGCCGCCCTCAGTGACGCCGGTGTGCATCTGCAAATGTTCGACCCGGCACCCAAATACCTGGGCATCCGCACCAACTGGTTTCGGCGCCTGCACCGCAAGATCGTGGTCGTCGACGGGACCTTCGCGTTCCTCGGCGGGATCAATTTTTCCGCCGACCATTTGGCCGACTTCGGCCCGGAGGCCAAGCAGGATTACTCGGTGGAAGTACAAGGTCCGGCGGTGACCGACATCCATCACTTTGCCCTGCTGCAATGCGGTCGCCCGGTGCGCGCCAGGTACTGGTGGCAGCGACGTCGACAACGCCGTTCGGAGTTGGCGTTCAGCGAGCACGATGGACAAGTGCGCCTGGTGTATCGCGACAACGGCGAGCATCGGACCGACATCGAGGAGGTTTACCGCCAGGTACTGCGTACCGCACAACGGCGCGTGGTGATCGCCAATGCTTACTTCTTTCCCGGCTATCGACTGCTGCGCGATATTCGCAATGCAGCCCGCCGGGGTGTCGAGGTGCGGCTGATTCTGCAGGGGCAACCGGACATGCTGGTGGCCAAGCTCGCGGCGCGCATGACCTACGACTACCTGCTCAAGTCCGGTGTGAGGATTTACGAATATTGCGACCGCCCGCTGCACGGCAAAGTCGCGCTGGTGGACGAAGACTGGAGCACGGTCGGCTCCAGCAACCTCGACCCGTTGAGCCTGTCGATGAACCTGGAGGCCAATGTGTTGATCCGCGACCGAGGGTTCAACCGGCAACTGTTCGAGCGCCTCGAAGATCTCAGCGACAACCATTGCCAGGTCATGTCGGTCGACAATGCCCCGCGCGGCCGCATCTGGCACATGACCGTGGGTTTTCTGGTCTTCCACTTCCTGCGGCATTTCCCGGCCTGGGCCGGTTGGTTGCCGGCGCATAAACCCCGTCTCAAGACCTTCCGCGCACCAACCGGGAGCGAGCCATCATGAGCCGCACTGAAGCACCCGCGATGCGTAACGCCGAGCACCCGGCCAAGTCGCGCTGGAGCCACTGGAAGCGACCGCTGACGCTGCTGTTTTTTCTGGCGCTGATCGTGCTGTTGACGATGTTCGCCCAGCGCATCGAATGGAACGAGGTGTTCGATACCCTGGCCGACTTCAAGGTGCGCACGCTGATCATCGCGTCCGGGCTGACCCTCACGAGTTTCCTTGTGTATGCCTGCTTCGACCTGATCGGCCGCACTTACATCCGCCAGGACCTCACGTGGAAACAGATCCTACCCGTCGGGATCATCAGTTACGCCTTCAACCTCAACCTGAGTGCCTGGGTCGGCGGTATTGCCATGCGTTATCGGCTGTACTCACGACTCGGTGTCAGCAAAGCCAACATTGCGAAAATCCTCGGCCTGAGCCTGGCCACCAATTGGTTTGGCTACATGGTGATTGCAGGCGCGGTGTTCAGCAGCGGTCTGGTACGCATGCCGACCGGCTGGACACTCAGCAGCGGCGCGGTGCAAGGGGTGGGCGTGTTGCTGCTGCTGGCAAGTGCGGGCTATCTGGCCGCGTGCCGGTACTCCACCCGCCGGGAATGGGTCATTCGCGGTGTGGAAATCAACTTGCCGTCACTGCGCATGGCCATCCTGCAACTGGCCCTCGGGGCCTTGAACTGGTCGTTGATGGCGGCGGTGATTTTCACCCTGCTGCCGAGCAAACTGGACTATCCGCTGGTGCTTGGCGTGCTACTGATCAGCGCCATCGCCGGGGTAATCACCCACATCCCGGCCGGCCTCGGTGTACTGGAGGCCGTGTTCGTGGCGCTGCTGCAACATGAGGTGTCACGGGGTAGCCTGGTGGCGGGGCTGCTGGCTTATCGGGCGATCTACTTCCTGCTGCCGTTGTTGATCACATTGGTCATGTATCTGGTGGTCGAGGCCAAGGCCAAGGCGCTGCGAATCTCGAAAAAGCCCGAGTGATCCGAGCTATTTGACCAGACGCCCACTATCACCTGGACTGAATGATGCTCAGCCGCTCGCCCACCACCATTTCCGTGATCCAGTCCACGAGGATCGAGGTGTAGGCCTGCTGTGAAACCGGATCACTCAGGGCATGGTCGGCACCGTCGATGATGCGGTGCGTCAGCGAGTGGGTCTGCTGACAGGCCGCGCGATAACTCATGATGGTTGCGTGGGGCACGTAGTCATCGGTCTCGGACTGCACCAGCAGCACATCCCCGGTAAATTGCGAACAGGCATGCAGCGCCCGGTTGCCCTCGGCGCGCACCAGGGTGCTGCGATAATCGCGCAGATCGAGTTTGTCCAGATCGCGCTTGGGCGTGTGCCATTGATCGTCGCGGTACAGCGCCGGCACCCGCAGCGCCAGCCAGCGCACGGGGCGCAACGACGTCAGGATCGCAGCCAGGTAACCGCCATAACTGGTGCCCACCACGGCAATCGCCGAGGTATCGAGCGCCGGGTGCGCGAGCAGGCGATCGTAGGCCGCCAGCAGGTCGCGCAGGTTGTCTTCACGGGTCACCCGGGACAACGGAATACCGGTGCCGCCGGTATGCCCGCGCAGGTCGAAAGTCAGGCACACACAACCCAGGCCGGCGATGCCTTTCGCCCGTTCCAGGTCGCGCTCCTGACTACCGCCCCAACCGTGCACGAATAACACGCCGGGGACTTTCGATTTGGGACTGAGAAACGTCCCGCTCATCTGTTCGTCGTCGATGTCGATTTGAATGCTTTCGCTTCTAGCCGTCATAGGATTTGACCGTTACGTACTTGAGGAGAAAATCACTGTCTTGCGCCGGTCCGCGATACACCTCGATGGCGTGCGCCGGTAATGGCTGTTCGATGTAGGTTTCCACCGAAGACACACGGATCGCACGCATCCCTGGGTCGTTGACGAAGCTCTGCAAGGCCGCCATTTCGGCACTGCTGGCACCGCCCATGCGCCAGGATTGTTCGAGCACGCCGCTGCGTGGCTTGCCGTCGCTGGCCCTGCCTTGAGCGATGTCGTAGTTGCGCCGTGATGCATAGAAACCGGGGTAGGCTTCGTCCGCGGCGCTGTCGAACACTTGAGCCTGCTGGATGGCCAGCCGCACATCATCGGGCAGGTCCAGCTTCAGCAATTCGTCGTAGCCCCCCTGCACCACCAACAGGTTGGAACCACCATAGACCTCTTCGCCGTGGGCGTCCTTGGTCAAATATTGATCACCGCAGTAACTCAGTACCTTGTCGCCGATGAAACTCTGACCCACGCTGTGGGTAATCACCTGGTCCAGGTCCTGCTCCAGCACCACGCCTTCAGTGAACAGCGTTTTGGCCTCGGGCCGGGCAAGGATTTCATCGAACTGGTCGAGGCTCTTGATGACTTCCTGGCCCCGCCCGGCGCACGCATGAATCGGCTTGAGGCGGATCGGGCCGGTGCAAAGCAGGTGCTCCGCCGCCGGCCGCGCATCGTCGAAGGAAAATACGCTGAGGCCATCCAGCACCACAGGGCGTACCCGTTGGGAAAACAACGGCGACCAGCCATGGGGAGCTCGGGCTAGTTGGTTGCACAAACCGTGACTGATGGCCTTGGTGCAGATGAAGTCATGCTCGACGTAACCGCCCCACAAATCCTCCGCCCCCTTGACGCCCAGTTGCCGGGCGGTGGCAGCACCCACCAGCGTCTGGGTCGGGAGCAGGTAATGTTCAAGGCCGTGATGCTGCGCAGGGTCGTAATTGCCGCCGTACTTGAGCCCGAGGATGTGCGCCAGCCAGCGGGCCAGCGCGCGATTGGTTTCGACTTCGTGCAATGGCGCGTCGGAACGCACCGAATGGGCGACCACTGTTTTCTTGCGGCTTGTTGGGGTCATGCGTCCCCCTTCAATCGGCACTTGATGAATGTAGCTATGGGGGTGCAGAGATCAGGCCAATCGCGACTGAAAATAAATACGTTTAAAATCAGCCGGTTACACGGAGATTAGTGGCATCTGGCCTGCTTTATTCTGCACGACGACCTTTAACATTCCGGCATTTTGCACGACTCAAACCTTCCTCTTCCCACGGCTTTTAGCGGGTAACAACACTCGGCATCACGCCAAACCGGGTCCGGTAATCACTTGGCGCCAGCCCGGTGATTTTCTTGAAGGTCGAACGAAAGGCGCCTGGGTCCTGATACCCCACGGTCCAGGCAATGTGGTCGATGGTGCTGTTGGTGAATTCGAGCATTTCCCGCGCCTTGCCGACCCGCAAGTGCTGGCAGTACTCGGTGGGCTTGAGCCCGGTGGCGGCACGGAACCGGCGCAGGAACGTGCGCTCCTCCAATCCTGCCCGCTCGGCCATGGACGTCAACGACACGTCGGTGGCCCCGGTGCTTTGCAGCCAATGTTGAACCTTGAGAATCGATGCATCGCCATGACTGAGAATCGGCGCGAAATTGCTGCCGCACTCGCTGGCGCTGTCACTGTGTTCAACCACCAGAAAGCGTGCGGTACCGGTGGCGATGCTCGGCCCCAGCAAGCGATCCACCAGGCGCAGACCCAGCTCCGACCAGGCCATCAAGCCGGCAGTGGTGATCAGGTCGCCGTCATCGACGATGGGGCTATCGGCCTTGAGCTTGATTGCCGGGTAACGTTCGGCGAATGCCTTGGCCGAGGTCCAGTGAGTGGTGGCACTCCGGCCGTCGAGCAGGCCGCTTTCGGCCAGCAGAATCGAGCCCACGCAAATACCACCGAGGGTTGCGCCGCTGGCATGTTGCTGACGCATCCAGCGAATCAACGCCTGCGATGCCTGGCCTTCGCGGAACCCGGCAATCGACGGCGGAATCAATACCGCCACCAAGGCGCCGTCCGCCCCGGGATGGCTGTCGTACACCCGTGCTGGCGCCTGCTCGCCGTCCACTTGCCAATGACTGACCCGAAGCAACGGTAGCTGCGCCGCCTGATGTTCGGCGGCGATCCGGTTGGCCACCCCGAACAGGTCCGTCAACCCATGCACCGCCGCCATTTGCGCGCCGGGATAGATCAACACGCCCAGTTCGGCGATTGCCCTTTGTGCATCCATTGTCAGTTTTCCCCCTTCTATTGTCGGTGCGGCCAATCCCCGGATGGCGTGCCTGGGCCAATACTTGATTCCACATCCAACCCGCACTTCAAGGAAACAGTCATGGCCAAGCAAGCGCTCATCCTAGTCGATATCCAAAACGACTACTTCCCCCAAGGCAAGTGGCCGCTGGCCGGCGCCGATGCCGCGGCAGACAACGCGGTCCGCCTGCTCAAAGCCTTCCGCGACGCTGGTGATTCAGTGGTGCATATCCGCCACGAATTCACGTCCGAAGAAGCACCGTTTTTCACCCCTGGCTCCGAAGGCGCGAAGTTGCACCCCAACGTTCTCAACCGTGCCGATGAGCCGGTGGTACTCAAGCACTTCGTCAACTCGTTCCGCGAAACTGAACTGCAGTCGATCCTCGACGAAAAAGGCGTCAAGGAACTGGTGGTCGTCGGCAGCATGAGCCACATGTGCATCGACGGTATCACCCGTGCCGCCAACGACCTCGGCTATAGCGTCACGGTGATTCACGACGCCTGTGCTTCCCGTGATCTGGAGTTCAACGGCCTGACCGTTCCGGCGGCCCAGGTGCATGCGGCCTTTATGTCAGCCTTGGGTTTTGCCTACGCCAAGGTGATTTCCACTGACGAGTTCCTGTCTGCCAGCCAGGGCTAGGACCGGAGCTTGCCACGCCTGGTGACGGATTGATCAATCCGACGCCCACAAAAAAGGCCCGACGCTGTAAGCGCCGGGCCTTTGTATTTAGAGCGGGGGAAGCGGCTTGTCAGAACGGAATATCGTCATCAAAGCTGTCGAAATCCGGTGCCGGTTGCGGCGCGGCTTGTTGCGGTGCCGGACGCTGTGGCTGCTGTTGCGGGGCAGGACGTGGAGCCTGCTGGCGCGGAGCGGATTGCTGGTAGTTGTTACCGCCGCCCTGGCCTTGCTGGTCGCCCTGTGGACGGCCGCCCAGCAGTTGCATGGTGCCTTGCATGTCGACGACGATTTCGGTGGTGTAACGCTTGATGCCGTCTTTTTCCCACTCGCGGGTCTGCAGCTTGCCTTCGATGTACACCTGCGAACCTTTACGCAGGTACTCGCCAGCGATCTCTGCAACTTTGCCGAACATCGACACACGGTGCCATTCGGTCTTTTCGACTTTCTGACCGGTTTGCTTGTCAGTCCACTGCTCGCTGGTCGCCAGACTCAGGTTGGTCACGGCGTTACCGTTTGGCAAGTAGCGAACTTCAGGATCCTGGCCGCAAGTGCCGACCAATATGACTTTGTTAACCCCACGGGCCATTACGTTCTCCTAGGCTACGCACGCTGCCTCGGCCGGGCTGTTCACCAGGCGCTCAAGGGTGGTGCGATCCAATAGTTCGGTGTCCAATTTGATGTAAATGGCCGCTTCATCAGCGACGATCACTGCATCTGTTACCCCTACGACCGCCTTCAGGCGCTCAACCAGACCCGCTTCGCGGATCGCCTCGGGCGACAACGGCAAGCGCAGGCTCGTGACGTAGGGAGGTTCGCGCATGGTAACAGCAAAGGCCAGCCAGAGGGCAGCCAGACCGGCGCATCCCAGGAACACAACCGACAAACCGCCATGCTGGAACAACCAGCCGCCGAGAATGCCGCCCAGTGCCGAACCGAGGAACTGGCTGGTGGAATACACCCCCATGGCCGTGCCCTTGCCGCCAGCCGGTGAAACCTTGCTGATCAGCGACGGCAACGAAGCTTCCAGCAGATTGAACGCAGTGAAGAACACCACCGTCCCGATCACCAGAGCCCGCAAGCTGTCGCCGAACTGCCAGAAGAATAGCTCAGTGAACATCAGCGTCAGTACCGCGCCCAACAAAACTCGTTTCATTTTGCGTTTTTTCTCGCCGTAGATAATGAACGGAATCATGGCGAAGAAGGAAATCAGCAGCGCGGTCAGATAGACCCACCAGTGCTGCTCTTTAGGCAGCCCGGCTTTTTCGACCAGGGCCAAGGGCAACGCAACGAAACTCGACATCAACATCGCGTGCAACACAAAGATGCCCAGGTCCAGTCGCAGCAGGTCCGGGTGCTTGAGCGTCGGAATCAGCGCCTGGCGTGCGACACCGGACTCACGATGCTGCAACGGCCCGGTGGCACGCGGCACCATGAACATCACGATCACAATGCCGAACAGTGCCATGCCACCGGTGGCGAGGAACAATCCGCTCAGGCCGAAAGCGCGCGTCAGCAAAGGTCCGACCACCATGGCGACGGCAAACGACAGGCCAATCGTCATGCCGATCATGGCCATGGCCTTGGTCCGATGCTGCTCGCGGGTCAGATCTGACAACAATGCCATGACTGCGGCGGAAATCGCTCCGGCCCCCTGGAGGATACGTCCGGCGATCACGCCCCAGATCGAATCGGCGTTGGCGGCCAGCAGACTGCCCAGCGCAAAGATAATCAAACCGAGATAAATGACCGGGCGGCGGCCGATGCGGTCGGAAATGAAACCGAAAGGAATCTGGAAAATCGCCTGGGTCAGGCCGTAAGCGCCAATCGCCAGCCCGATAAGGGCCGGGGTCGCTCCCGCCAGGTCCATCCCATAGGTCGCCAATACCGGCAACACCATGAACATGCCAAGCATACGGAAGGCGAACACCAGGGCCAGACCACTCGCCGCGCGGGTCTCGCTGCCACTCATGCGTTCGCTGTGGGGATCGTGCATGGAAAAACCTCATGTGAACCGGCGGCGATTCTACCAGTCCCATCGATTGGCGGGGTATATCGCGACGCTTTGACGCGCTCATCTGACAGACTCTTCATGTAAGCCAATACTCCCGTCATTTGATAGTGTGCATCCATCCAGTATTTGGCCGTATACTCTTACGTTTTCGACGCCCGCCAAGCGAGGCCACTTTGGACAAGATCCTGATTCGTGGGGCTCGAACCCACAACCTGAAGAACATCGACCTGACCCTGCCAAGGGACAAGCTGATCGTCATCACCGGCCTGTCCGGCTCCGGCAAGTCATCCCTGGCTTTCGATACGCTCTACGCCGAAGGCCAGCGCCGCTACGTCGAATCTTTGTCGGCCTACGCCCGCCAGTTCCTGTCGATGATGGAAAAGCCCGATGTCGACACCATCGAAGGCCTTTCGCCGGCCATCTCCATCGAACAGAAGTCGACCTCGCACAACCCGCGCTCGACGGTCGGCACCATCACCGAAATCTACGACTACCTGCGCCTGCTTTATGCGCGCGTGGGCATTCCGCGCTGTCCGGATCACGACATCCCGCTTGAGGCACAGACCGTCAGCCAGATGGTCGACCTGGTTCTGGCGCAACCGGAGGGTAGCAAGCTCATGCTGCTGGCCCCGGTCATTCGCGAGCGCAAAGGCGAGCACCTTTCGGTGTTCGAAGAGCTGCGCGCCCAGGGCTTCGTGCGTGCCCGGATCAACGGCAAGCTGTATGAGCTGGACGAAGCGCCCAAGCTCGACAAACAAAAGAAACATTCCATCGATGTGGTGGTCGACCGCTTCAAGGTCCGCGCCGACCTGCAGCAACGCCTGGCCGAATCCTTCGAGACTGCGCTGAAGCTGGCGGACGGCATCGCTCTGGTCGCACCGATGGACGATGAGCCGGGTGAAGAGATGATCTTCTCCGCGCGCTTCGCCTGCCCGATTTGCGGCCACGCCATCAGCGAGCTCGAACCCAAGCTGTTCTCCTTCAACAACCCGGCCGGCGCCTGCCCGACGTGTGATGGCCTGGGTGTGAAGCAATTTTTCGACATCAAGCGACTGGTCAATGGCGAGTTGACCCTGGCCGAAGGCGCGATTCGCGGCTGGGATCGACGCAACGTCTATTACTTCCAGATGCTCGGCTCTCTGGCCTCGCACTACAAGTTCAGCCTCGAAGTGCCGTTCAACGAACTGCCTGGCGACCAGCAGAAGTTCATCCTGCACGGTAGCGGCTCGCAAAACGTCGACTTCAAATACCTGAACGACCGTGGCGACATCGTCAAGCGTTCGCACCCGTTCGAAGGCATCGTGCCGAACCTGGAACGCCGGTACCGCGAAACCGAATCGGCTTCAGTGCGCGAAGAGCTGGCCAAGTTCTTAAGCACCCAGGCTTGCCCGGACTGCCGCGGCACCCGCCTGCGGCGTGAGGCGCGGCATGTATGGGTCGGCGAGAAAACCCTGCCGGCGGTGACCAACCTGCCCATCGGCGATGCCTGCGACTACTTCGGCGAGCTCAAGCTCACCGGACGTCGTGGGGAAATCGCCGACAAGATCCTCAAGGAAATCCGCGAGCGTCTGCAGTTCCTCGTCAACGTCGGTCTTGATTACCTGTCGCTGGATCGCAGCGCCGACACCTTGTCCGGTGGTGAGGCCCAGCGTATTCGCCTGGCCAGCCAGATCGGTGCCGGCCTGGTGGGTGTCCTGTACATCCTCGACGAGCCGTCGATTGGCTTGCACCAACGCGACAACGACCGGTTACTCGGCACCCTCAAGCACCTGCGGGACATCGGTAATACGGTGATCGTGGTCGAGCACGACGAAGATGCGATTCGCCTGGCTGACTATGTGGTGGATATCGGCCCGGGCGCCGGGGTTCATGGTGGGCATATCGTTGCCGAAGGCACGCCGGCCGAAGTCATGGCTCACCCAGACTCGCTGACGGGCAAGTACCTGTCGGGTCGGGTGAAGATCGAGGTGCCGGCCAAACGCACGCCGCGCAACAAGAAGCTGTCGCTATCGCTCAAGGGCGCTCGCGGCAACAATTTGCGCAACGTCGACCTCGAGATTCCGATCGGGCTGCTGACCTGTGTGACCGGTGTATCCGGCTCAGGCAAATCGACCCTGATCAACAACACGCTGTTTCCCCTGAGCGCCACGGCACTCAATGGCGCGACCACACTGGAAGCCGCCGCACACGACAGCATCAAGGGTCTGGAGCACCTGGACAAGGTCGTCGATATCGACCAGAGCCCGATTGGTCGTACGCCGCGTTCCAACCCGGCGACCTACACCGGGTTGTTCACGCCGATTCGCGAGCTGTTCGCCGGCGTGCCGGAGTCCCGCTCCCGTGGTTACGGGCCAGGGCGCTTCTCCTTCAACGTGAAGGGCGGACGCTGCGAGGCCTGCCAGGGCGATGGCCTGATCAAGGTGGAAATGCACTTCCTGCCGGACATCTACGTTCCTTGTGACGTGTGCAAGAGCAAGCGCTACAACCGCGAAACCCTGGAGATCAAGTACAAGGGCAAGAGCATCCACGAAACCCTCGAGATGACCATCGAGGAAGCGCGGGAGTTCTTCGACGCTGTGCCGGCACTGGCGCGCAAGCTGCAGACGCTTATGGATGTCGGCCTGTCTTACATCAAGCTGGGGCAATCGGCTACCACGCTGTCCGGTGGCGAAGCACAGCGGGTGAAACTGTCCCGCGAACTGTCCAAGCGCGACACGGGCAAGACCCTGTACATCCTCGACGAGCCGACCACGGGCCTGCACTTCGCAGATATCCAGCAACTGCTCGACGTGTTGCATAGACTGCGCGACCACGGCAACACGGTCGTAGTGATCGAGCACAACCTGGACGTGATCAAGACCGCTGACTGGTTGGTGGACCTGGGGCCTGAAGGCGGGTCCAAGGGCGGCCAAATCATTGCCGTCGGTACACCGGAGGAAGTTGCAGAGATGAAACAGTCTCACACCGGCTTCTACCTGAAACCGCTGCTGGAACGCGATCGGGCCTGAGCCCGCAAAAAGAAAAAGCCCCTGTCACTTCATCAGTGACAGGGGCTTTTTTAAATCCGCAGCAATCAGGTGTGCGATTGCAGGTAGTTCTCGAGACCGATCAACTTGATCAGACCCAACTGCTTTTCCAGCCAGTACGTGTGATCTTCTTCGGTGTCATTGAGCTGAATACGCAAGATTTCGCGACTGACGTAATCCTTGTGCTGCTCGCAAAGCTCGATACCTTTGCACAGTGCTGCGCGGACCTTGTACTCAAGACGCAGATCAGCCTCGAGCATCTCAGGCACTGTAGTGCCCACATCGAGATCGTCCGGACGCATGCGTGGCGTGCCTTCCAGCATCAGGATCCGCCGCATCAACGCATCGGCGTGACCGGCTTCTTCTTCCATCTCGTGATTGATTCGTTCGTAGAGCTTGGTGAATCCCCAGTCCTCATACATCCGCGAATGGACGAAATATTGATCACGCGCGGCCAATTCGCCGGTCAGCAACGTGTTGAGGTAATCGATAACGTCTGGGTGGCCTTGCATCGCCCTACATCTCCCTGCTTGAAAGTCTGTAGTTTGAACCAAGCTGCTTGGCAGGTCACTCGATTCAAGCAATAAAAGCGAAGATATTCTGAGAAAATCAGCTTAATTAACGCAAAAACCGCCCAATCAAGGGCGGTTCTGCTTCTCATTTAGACTTCGTTAAGCTGTACGTCGAGCAGCTTCGCGATTGCTTCTCCATACGCCGGATCAGCCTTGTAGAAATGCTGCAATTGGCGGTCAACCACATCACTGGATACACCTCCCATCGCACCGGCGATGTTACCGACCAACAATGCTTTCTGCTGATCGCTCATCAAGCGAAACAGCGCACCGGCATGACTGTAGTAATCGGTATCTTTGCGGTGATCGTAGCGATCGGCCGAACCGCTTAACGCGAGCGCTGGCTCCGCGTAACGAGGTGCTTGTTTAGGCGATTCGACATAACTGTTCGGTTCGTAGTTGGGTGCTGCACCGCCATTGGTGCCAAACGCCATCGATCCATCGCGCTGATAGCTGTTAACCGGGCTACGCGGAGCGTTAACCGGCAATTGTTGGTGATTGGTGCCGACACGGTAGCGGTGAGCATCGGCATAAGCGAAAACGCGCCCCTGTAGCATCCGGTCTGGCGACAGCCCGACCCCAGGCACCATATTGCTTGGGCCGAATGCCGCTTGCTCGACTTCTGCGAAATAGTTGAGCGGGTTGCGATTGAGCTCCAACTCGCCGACTTCAATCAGCGGAAACTCTTTCTGCGACCAGGTCTTGGTCACGTCGAACGGATTCTCATAATGCGCGGCAGCTTGTGCTTCGGTCATGATCTGGATGCACACACGCCATTTCGGGAAGTCGCCACGCTCGATGGCGCTGAACAGATCACGCTGAGCGTAATCCGGATCAGTACCCGCGAGGCGCGCAGCTTCTGCCGGCGCCAGGTTCTTGATCCCTTGTCGGGTCTTGTAGTGCCACTTGACCCAGTGGCGCTCGCCATTGGCATTGATCAAGCTATACGTGTGACTGCCGAAGCCGTGCATGTGACGATAGCCGTCAGGAATGCCTCGATCGGAAAACAGGATCGTGACCTGGTGCAGCGCTTCAGGAGAGTGGGACCAGAAGTCCCACATCGCCTGCGCGCTTTTGAGATTGCTTTGCGGCAGCCGCTTTTGCGTATGGATAAAGTCCGGAAATTTGAGCGGATCGCGGATGAAGAACACTGGTGTGTTGTTGCCAACAATGTCCCAGTTTCCTTCCTCGGTGTAGAACTTCAACGCGAAACCGCGTGGATCGCGCTCGGTATCCGCCGAACCGCGCTCACCGCCAACGGTGGAAAACCGCAAAAAGGTCGGCGTTTGTTTGCCCACTGCTTCAAACAGCTTGGCGCTGGTGAACTGAGTAATGTCGCGAGTCACGGTAAACGTACCGTACGCACCCGAACCTTTGGCGTGAACACGTCGTTCGGGGATGTTTTCTCGG
The DNA here is from genome assembly GCF_058792515.1 of Pseudomonas sp. MT92. Lineage (NCBI taxonomy): Bacteria > Pseudomonadati > Pseudomonadota > Gammaproteobacteria > Pseudomonadales > Pseudomonadaceae > Pseudomonas > Pseudomonas sp. MT92. The sequence goes on along the minus strand of NZ_JBXAFA010000013.1, from coordinate 33,657 downwards.
TTGAAGTGGGCGAGTTTCTCGATCAGGTGGAAATCGTCGAGCAGCAGCGGACCCCGAGGGCCGGCGGAACGGGAATTCTGATTATCGGCGACAGGAGCGCCACTGGCGGTGGTCAGTGTTTTATTTTGGCTCATGCGAACTCTTCCTTTGTCAGTCTTGAACTGCCGGGGAATCGGCTTGGCGGGAAGTATTGATCATCATCATGACAGCCACAAATTCATTAACTTGCGGACATCGATAGAAAATTACTAATAATCAACCCACGCTTATAGTGCCGACCGGAAAGGATTGAAGCTTGTACGCAGAGCGCATTTCTTACAGGCACAAAAAACCGGGCACTGGGCCCGGTTCCTTGTTTCAGACTGACGTCTTACTCAGCGGATACAGCTTCACCGCCGACAGCACGATCAACCAACTCGACGTACGCCATAGGCGCGTTGTCGCCAGCGCGGAAACCGCACTTGAGGATGCGCAGGTAGCCACCCTCACGGGTAGCGTAACGCTTGCCCAGGTCGTTGAAGAGCTTACCAACGATAGCTTTCGAACGAGTACGGTCGAAAGCCAGACGGCGGTTAGCCAGGCTGTCTGTCTTGGCCAGAGTGATCAGCGGCTCAGCAACGCGACGCAGTTCTTTGGCTTTTGGCAGAGTAGTTTTGATCAGCTCGTGCTCGAACAGCGACACCGCCATGTTCTGGAACATGGCCTTGCGGTGCGAGCTGGTGCGGCTGAGGTGACGACCACTTTTACGATGACGCATGGTTCATTCCTTACCAAACACTACGTTCGGTGATTACGACGATCAGGCAGTCGCCTTGTCGTCCTTCTTAAGACTTGCAGGCGGCCAGTTGTCGAGGCGCATGCCGAGGGACAGACCGCGGGAGGCCAGAACGTCCTTGATTTCAGTCAAGGATTTCTTGCCCAGGTTCGGAGTCTTCAACAGCTCTACTTCGGTACGCTGAATCAGGTCACCGATGTAGTAGATGTTTTCCGCCTTAAGGCAGTTAGCCGAACGTACAGTCAGTTCCAGATCGTCAACCGGGCGAAGCAGGATCGGATCGATCTCGTCTTCTTGCTCGATTACCACTGGTTCGCTGTCACCTTTGAGGTCGACGAACGCAGCCAACTGCTGTTGCAGGATGGTTGCAGCGCGGCGGATAGCCTCTTCAGGATCCAGAGTACCGTTGGTTTCCAGATCAATAACCAGCTTGTCCAGGTTAGTACGCTGTTCGACACGGGCGTTTTCCACCACGTATGCGATACGGCGAACCGGGCTGAACGAAGAGTCAAGCTGCAAGCGACCAATGCTGCGGCTTTCGTCTTCATCGCTCTGACGCGAGTCTGCCGGTTCATAACCACGACCACGAGCTACGACGAGCTTCATGTTCAGGGCGCCGTTAGACGCCAGGTTAGCGATTACGTGATCGGGGTTAACGATCTCGACATCATGATCCAGCTGAATATCGGCAGCGGTAACCACCCCCGAACCCTTCTTCGACAAGGTCAGCGTAACTTCGTCACGGCCGTGCAGCTTGATAGCCAGACCTTTAAGGTTCAACAGGATTTCAATTACGTCTTCCTGTACACCTTCGATGGCGCTGTACTCGTGGAGCACACCGTCAATCTCGGCCTCGACTACTGCACAGCCGGGCATTGAGGACAACAGGATGCGGCGCAGCGCGTTGCCCAGGGTGTGGCCAAAGCCACGCTCGAGAGGCTCGAGAGTGATCTTGGCGCGGGTTGGACTGACAACCTGCACATCAATGTGGCGGGGTGTCAGGAACTCATTTACCGAAATCTGCATGGATGCACCTATTTTCTAGCCCTTACTTGGAGTAGAGCTCGACAATCAGGCTTTCGTTGATGTCGGCGGACAGATCACTGCGAGCTGGAACGTTCTTGAAAACGCCCGACTTCTTCTCAGTGTCTACTTCTACCCATTCTACGCGGCCACGTTGGGCACACAGATCGAGAGCTTGGACAATGCGAAGTTGATTTTTTGCTTTCTCGCGAACAGCGACCACGTCACCAGCACGAACCTGGTAGGACGGTACGTTAACGGTCTGACCGTTTACGCTGATCGACTTGTGCGATACCAGTTGGCGGGATTCGGCACGAGTCGAACCAAAGCCCATACGGTATACAACGTTGTCCAGACGGCATTCGAGCAGTTGCAACAGGTTTTCGCCAGTTGCGCCTTTCTTGCCAGCAGCTTCTTTGTAGTAGCCGCTGAATTGACGCTCGAGAACGCCGTAGATACGACGGACCTTCTGCTTTTCACGCAGTTGGGTGCCGTAATCGGACTGGCGACCGCGGCGCTGACCGTGGATACCAGGTGCTGCTTCAATGTTGCACTTCGATTCGATCGCGCGCACGCCGCTCTTCAGGAAGAGATCGGTGCCTTCGCGACGAGCGAGTTTGCATTTTGGACCAATGTAACGAGCCATTCTTTACAATCTCCTGGATTACACGCGGCGCTTCTTCGGCGGACGGCACCCGTTGTGCGGGATTGGCGTCACGTCGGTGATGCTGGCGATCTTGTAGCCACAGCCGTTCAAAGCGCGGACTGCGGATTCACGACCTGGGCCTGGACCTTTGACGTTTACGTCGAGGTTTTTCAGGCCGTATTCCAGCGCAGCTTGACCAGCACGTTCAGCAGCTACTTGAGCAGCAAACGGGGTGGACTTGCGGGAACCGCGGAAACCCGAACCACCGGAGGTAGCCCAGGAAAGAGCGTTACCTTGACGGTCGGTAATGGTCACGATGGTGTTGTTAAAAGATGCATGGATGTGGGCGATGCCATCAACCACTGTCTTTTTAACTTTTTTACGAGGACGAGCAGCAGGTTTTGCCATGATTAATTTCCTGTCGATTCGCTGGGGCGATTACTTGCGGATCGGCTTACGCGGACCTTTACGGGTACGCGCGTTGGTCTTGGTACGCTGACCGCGTACTGGAAGACCACGACGATGACGCAGACCGCGATAGCAACCGAGGTCCATCAAGCGCTTGATTTTCATGTTGATTTCGCGACGCAGGTCACCTTCAGTGGTGAACTTCGCCACTTCGCCACGCAGCTGTTCAATTTGCTCGTCGCTCAGATCCTTGATCTTTGCTGCTGGGTTTACCCCAGTATCTGCACAAATTTTCTGTGCAGTAGTGCGACCAACACCATAGATGTAGGTCAGCGAGATAACAGTATGCTTGTTATCTGGAATGTTAACGCCTGCAATACGGGCCATTCAGTGGGACTCCAATTGACAGCTACCTACGCCCCGGAAGCCAAGAAATAGGGCGCGAGATAATATCGCTGTAATAACAAATAATCAACCCGGCAGCGCACTAGCTGCCGGGCTTGAAGCACAATCACACTCAGCCTTGGCGCTGTTTGTGACGCGGTTCCGCGCTGCAAATTACTCGAACAACACCTTCGCGGCGAATAATCTTGCAGTTACGGCACAGCTTTTTCACCGATGCACGAACTTTCATCACCAACTCCTCGAACCTTATGGGTACTCAGCGCAACATGCCGCTGCCGTAACCCTTCAGGTTGGCTTTCTTCATCAGGGATTCGTACTGGTGCGAAACGAGGTGCGATTGTACTTGGGACATGAAGTCCATCACAACCACGACCACGATCAGCAACGAGGTCCCGCCAAGGTAGAACGGAACGTTGGCTGCAACCACCAGGAACTGGGGCAACAGGCAGACGGCCGTCATGTAAAGAGCACCGAACATGGTCAAGCGAGTCAGAACGCCATCAATGTAGCGCGCAGACTGCTCACCTGGACGGATGCCCGGAATAAAGGCACCGGACTTCTTCAGGTTTTCCGCTACGTCTTTCGGATTGAACATCAACGCCGTATAGAAGAAGCAGAAGAAAATAATCCCTGCACTAAACAGCAGAATATTCAACGGCTGACCAGGAGCGATCGACTGCGAGATGTCCTGCAACCAGCCCATACCTTCAGACTGACCGAACCAGGCACCCAACGAAGCCGGGAACAGCAATATGCTGCTCGCGAAAATAGCCGGAATAACACCGGCCATGTTCACCTTCAGCGGCAAGTGGCTGGTCTGCGCAGCAAAGACCTTGCGACCCTGCTGACGCTTGGCGTAGTGAACAGCAATACGACGCTGGCCACGCTCAATGAACACCACGAAACCGATAATCGCTACTGCCAGCAAACCGATGGCAACCAGGGCGAAGATGTTGATATCACCCTGACGTGCAGACTCGAAAGACTGCCCGATCGCTCTCGGAAGACCGGCGACGATACCCGAAAAAATCAACATCGAGATACCGTTGCCAACACCACGCTCAGTAATCTGCTCACCCAGCCACATCATGAACATCGCACCAGCCACAAAAGTGGATACTGCGACGAAATGGAAGCCAAAGTCACCAGTGAACGCTACGCCCTGCCCCGCCAGACCAATGGACATGCCAATGGCTTGAACGAGAGCGAGGACGACAGTGCCGTAGCGGGTGTACTGGCTGATCTTGCGACGGCCAGCTTCACCTTCCTTCTTCAACTGCTCCAGCTGCGGGCTGACGGCGGTCATCAGCTGCATGATGATCGATGCCGAAATGTACGGCATGATCCCCAGTGCAAAGATGCTCATCCGCTCCAGCGCGCCGCCGGAAAACATGTTGAACAAGCTAAGAATGGTCCCCTCATTCTGTCGAAACAGGTCCGCGAGTCGGTCCGGGTTGATACCTGGAACCGGGATGTGTGCGCCTATTCGGTAGACGATAATCGCCAAGAACAGAAAACGCAGACGAGCCCAGAGTTCAGACATACCGCCTTTGCCGAGCGCAGAGAGAGCACCTTGCTTAGCCATTTATTCCTCGAACTTGCCGCCAGCTGCTTCGATAGCCGCACGCGCACCTTTGGTGGCGCCGATTCCCTTGCCGATAGTGACAGCGCGAGTAACTTCACCGGACAGCATGATTTTCACACGCTGTACGTTGACGTTGATCACGTTGGCATCTTTCAGGGACTGCACGGTGACGATGTCGCCTTCCACTTTAGCCAGCTCGGACAGACGCACTTCTGCGCGATCCATGGCTTTCAGGGAAACGAAACCGAACTTCGGCAGGCGACGATGCAGCGGCTGTTGACCGCCTTCAAAGCCTGGAGCAATGGTGCCACCGGAGCGGGAAGTCTGACCTTTGTGGCCACGGCCACCAGTCTTACCCAAACCACTACCGATACCACGGCCCGGACGATGCTTTTCGCGACGGGAACCCGGCGCTGGACTCAGATCATTGAGTTTCATCGATTAACCCTCGACACGCAGCATGTAGTAAGCCTTGTTGATCATCCCGCGATTCTCGGGAGTATCCTGGACTTCTACAGTATGACCGATGCGACGCAGACCCAGACCCTTAACGCACAGTTTGTGGTTAGGGATGCGGCCGGTCATGCTTTTGATCAGCGTAACTTTAACGGTAGCCATGATCAGAAGATCTCCTTGACGCTTTTGCCACGCTTGGCGGCAATGGATTCAGGAGACTGCATAGCCTTCAAACCTTTGAAAGTGGCGTGAACCACGTTTACCGGGTTAGTCGAGCCGTAGCACTTGGCCAGAACGTTCTGAACGCCAGCAACTTCGAGAACGGCACGCATAGCGCCGCCAGCGATGATACCGGTACCTTCAGAAGCAGGCTGCATGTACACCTTCGAAGCGCCGTGAGCGGACTTCATTGCGTACTGCAGAGTGGTGCCGTTCAGATCAACCTGGATCATGTTGCGGCGAGCAGCTTCCATTGCCTTCTGGATCGCAGCAGGCACTTCACGCGACTTGCCACGGCCGAAGCCAACGCGCCCTTTACCATCACCAACCACGGTCAACGCGGTGAAAGTGAAGATACGGCCGCCTTTAACGGTTTTGGCTACGCGGTTAACTTGAACCAGCTTCTCAATGTAGCCTTCGTCGCGCTTTTGGTCGTTATTTGACATAACTTAGAACTCCAGCCCAGCTTCACGAGCAGCATCAGCCAACGCTTTAACGCGGCCATGGTACTTGAAGCCAGAGCGGTCGAAAGCCACCTGCGAGACGCCAGCGGCCTTAGCACGCGTAGCGACCAGCTGGCCAACCTTAGTGGCCGCGTCGATGTTGCCAGTGGCGCCATCACGCAGTTCTTTATCCAAAGTCGAGGCGCTTGCCAGGACTTTGTTGCCGTCGGCCGAAATGACCTGGGCGTAAATGTGCTGCGAAGAGCGGAACACGCAGAGACGCACGACTTCGAGTTCGTGCATTTTCAGGCGTGCTTTGCGAGCGCGACGCAGTCGAGTAACTTTTTTGTCGGTCATTTGCTATGCCCTACTTCTTCTTGGCTTCTTTACGACGGACGACTTCGTCCGCGTAGCGCACACCTTTGCCTTTGTACGGCTCTGGTGGACGGAAGTCGCGGATCTCGGCGGCCACTTGACCTACCAGCTGCTTGTCGATGCCCTTGATCAGGATATCGGTCTGGCTAGGAGTCTCAGCGGTGATGCCTTCCGGCAGTTCGTAATCCACTGGATGCGAGAAGCCAAGAGCCAGGTTCAGCACTGTGCCTTTTGCTTGCGCTTTGTAACCAACACCGACCAGCTGGAGCTTGCGCTCGAAGCCTTGGCTTACGCCTTGGACCATGTTGTTTACCAACGCACGAGTGGTACCAGCCATTGCGCGAGTTTGTTGATCGCCATTGCGAGCAGCGAAACGCAGCTCACCAGCTTCTTCAACAATCTCAACGGACGAATGGATGTTCAGTTCGAGAGTGCCCTTGGCACCCTTCACCGAAAGCTGTTGGCCTGCGAATTTTACTTCGACACCGGCTGGCAGCTTAACGGGGTTCTTAGCGACGCGAGACATGCTTATCCCCCCTTAGAACACAGTGCAAAGAACTTCGCCGCCGACACCGGCAGCGCGCGCAGCACGATCAGTCATCACACCCTTGTTGGTGGAGACGATAGACACACCGAGACCGCCACGAACTTTTGGCAGATCATCGACGGACTTGTACTGACGCAGGCCTGGACGGCTAACGCGCTTCACTTCTTCGATAACCGGACGGCCTTCGAAGTATTTCAGCTCGATGGACAGCAGTGGCTTTGTTTCGCTGCTGATCTGATAACCCGCAATGTAACCTTCGTCCTTCAGGACTTTGGCAACAGCTACCTTCAACGTGGAAGATGGCATGCTTACGACGGACTTTTCAGCCATCTGGGCATTACGGATACGAGTTAGCATGTCCGCTAACGGGTCCTGCATACTCATGGGCTAGACGCTCCTAATACAAAAAAATTAGCCTTGCGGCTATTACGTGTCGCCGAGAATCTCCGAGCATAGAAAACACGGGCTCAGGCGAGCCGGGTATTCTAGACACACCCCAGAAATGAATCAAGCCCCAAAAGGGGCTTGATTCAGATTCAAGGCCACCGGTGGTCAGGATCTTGCGATTCCGACCACCGAGACTTTGACAGTACTTACCAGCTAGCTTTAACCAGACCTGGTACGTCACCACGCATTGCCGCTTCACGCAGTTTGTTACGGCCGAGGCCGAACTTGCGGTAAACGCCGTGTGGACGACCGGTCAGGCGGCAGCGGTTACGCATGCGCGAAGCGCTTGCGTCACGTGGCTGCTTCTGCAGGGCTACTGTAGCTTCCCAACGCGCTTCTGGACTTGCGTTCAGATCAACGATGATAGCTTTCAGTGCTGCACGCTTCTTGGCGTACTTGGCAACCGTGAGCTGACGCTTCAGCTCGCGGTTTTTCATGCTCATCTTGGCCATGGTCCTACTCCAATCAGTTGCGGAACGGGAATTTGAACGCACGCAGCAGAGCGCGGCCTTCATCATCGTTCTTGGCAGTGGTGGTCAGGGTGATGTCCAGACCGCGGAGAGCATCGATCTTATCGTAGTCGATTTCCGGGAAGATGATCTGCTCTTTCACGCCCATGCTGTAGTTGCCACGACCATCGAAGGACTTGGCATTCAGGCCGCGGAAGTCGCGAACCCGAGGCAGGGAGATCGACAGCAGACGATCCAGGAACTCGTACATACGCTCACGGCGCAGGGTCACTTTGACGCCGATCGGCCAACCTTCACGGACTTTAAAGCCAGCGATGGATTTGCGAGCGTAGGTCACAACGACTTTCTGGCCGGTGATCTTTTCCAGGTCAGCAACAGCGTGCTCGATGACTTTTTTGTCGCCGATCGCTTCGCCCAGACCCATGTTCAGGGTGATTTTGGTAACGCGCGGAACTTCCATCACGTTCGAAAGCTTAAGTTCTTCCTTAAGTTTCGGAGCGATTTCCTTCCGGTAAATCTCTTTTAGTCGTGCCATGGTCTTCTACCTAGCAGTGTTCAAGCATCAACCGCTTTTTGGGTCGACTTGAAGACACGAATTTTCTTACCGTCTTCTACTTTGAAACCAACGCGGTCAGCCTTGTTGGTTTCGCCGTTGAAGATGGCGACGTTGGAAGCGTGCAGTGGCGCTTCTTTCTCGACGATACCGCCCTGTACGCCCGACATCGGGTTTGGCTTGGTATGACGCTTGACCAGGTTCAGACCACCAACAACCAGACGGTTGTCAGCAAGAACCTTCAGCACCTTACCGCGCTTACCTTTGTCTTTGCCGGCGATCACGATGATCTCGTCGTCACGACGAATCTTTTGCATGTCGGATCTCCTTACAGCACTTCTGGGGCGAGCGAGACGATCTTCATGAACTTCTCAGTACGAAGTTCACGGGTCACTGGCCCAAAGATACGGGTGCCGATCGGCTCTTGCTTGTTGTTCAGAAGAACAGCAGCGTTGCCATCAAAGCGGATAATGGAGCCATCAGCACGACGTACGCCGTGACGAGTGCGGACTACAACAGCAGTCATCACTTGGCCTTTTTTCACCTTACCGCGAGGAATTGCTTCCTTCACGGTAACTTTGATGATGTCACCGATACCAGCGTAACGACGATGGGAGCCACCCAGCACCTTGATGCACATAACGCGGCGAGCGCCGCTGTTATCGGCCACATCGAGCATGGATTGAGTCTGAATCATATAATTTCTCCGACCCCTAGTCCTTAGACTTCCACAGCGCGTTCGAGAACATCAACCAGCGCCCAAGACTTGGTCTTGGCCAAAGGACGAGTTTCACGAATAGTGACTTTGTCGCCGATGTGGCACTGATTGGTTTCGTCGTGCGCGTGCAGCTTAGTCGAACGCTTAACGTATTTACCGTAGATCGGGTGCTTTACGCGACGCTCGATCAGAACGGTGATGGTTTTGTCCATCTTGTCGCTGACAACACGGCCAGTCAGCGTACGGACAGTTTTTTCGGCTTCAGCCATGATTACTTACCTGCCTGCTGGTTGAGCACAGTCTTCACGCGAGCGATGTCACGCTTAACTTGCGAGAGCAGATGAGACTGCCCCAACTGGCCAGTTGCTTTCTGCATACGCAGATTGAACTGGTCGCGCAGCAAGCCGAGCAGTTGCTCGTTCAGCTGCTGTGCGGATTTTTCACGAAGTTCATTCGCTTTCATCACATCACCGTCCGTTTAACAAAGGCGGTGGCGAGCGGCAGCTTTGCAGCAGCCAGGGCAAAAGCCTCACGCGCCAGCTCTTCAGTTACACCCTCGATTTCATACAGGACTTTGCCTGGCTGAATCTGGGCTACCCAGTATTCCACGTTACCCTTACCTTTACCCATCCGAACCTCGAGAGGTTTTTTGGAGATCGGCTTGTCCGGGAATACACGGATCCAGATCTTGCCACCACGCTTTACGTGACGGGTCAGAGCACGACGCGCTGACTCGATCTGACGAGCGGTGAGACGACCACGAGCAACAGACTTCAGCGCGAACTCGCCGAAGCTGACTTTGCTACCGCGCAATGCCAGGCCACGGTTGTGACCAGTCATTTGCTTGCGGAACTTCGTACGCTTTGGTTGCAACATTTGGCGTACCCCTTACTTAGCAGCTTTTTTACGAGGCGCTGGTGCTTGTGGTTTCAGTTCTTCTTGGCGACCACCAATTACTTCGCCTTTGAAGATCCAAACCTTTACACCGATCACACCGTAGGTGGTGTGAGCTTCGTAGTTGGCATAGTCGATGTCGGCACGCAGGGTGTGCAGTGGCACACGACCTTCGCGATACCATTCAGTACGTGCGATTTCAGCACCGCCGAGACGACCGCTCACTTGGATTTTGATGCCTTTGGCACCAATGCGCATTGCGTTCTGTACAGCGCGCTTCATAGCGCGACGGAACATAACGCGACGCTCCAGCTGCTGAGCTACGCTCTGCGCAACCAGCATACCGTCGAGCTCCGGCTTGCGGATCTCTTCGATATTGATGTGCACAGGCACACCCATTTGCTTGGTCAGGTCCTGACGCAGTTTCTCAACATCTTCACCTTTCTTCCCGATAACGATACCTGGACGAGCGGTGTGGATGGTGATACGTGCAGTTTGGGCCGGACGATGGATATCGATACGGCTTACGGACGCGCTTTTTAGTTTGTCTTGGAGATACTCACGCACCTTCAGATCAGCGAACAAGTAGTCCGCATAAGTCCGACCGTCTGCGTACCAGACGGAGGTGTGCTCCTTGACGATTCCCAGGCGAATGCCAATGGGATGTACTTTCTGACCCATCTCTTCGACTCCGTTACTTGTCAGCAACCTTGACAGTGATATGGCAAGACCGCTTGACGATGCGATCAGCACGGCCTTTGGCACGCGGCATGATGCGCTTCAGCGAACGCCCTTCGTTAACGAAAACGGTGCTGACTTTCAGGTCATCAACGTCTGCGCCTTCGTTATGCTCGGCGTTGGCTACGGCCGACTCCAGCACTTTCTTCATGATCTCGGCGGCTTTCTTACTGCTGAAAGCCAACAGGTTGAGCGCTTCGCCCACCTTCTTCCCGCGGATCTGGTCGGCGACCAAGCGGGCTTTCTGGGCGGAGATTCGAGCGCCCGACAACTTAGCGGCTACTTCCATTTCCTAACCCCTTAACGCTTGGCTTTCTTGTCTGCCACGTGCCCACGATAAGTGCGGGTACCGGCGAACTCGCCCAGTTTGTGGCCGACCATGTCTTCGTTAACGAGAACTGGGACGTGTTGACGACCGTTGTGTACTGCGATGGTCAGACCGACCATTTGTGGCAGGATCATCGAGCGACGCGACCAGGTTTTAACTGGTTTGCGATCGTTCTTTTCCGCCGCCACTTCGATCTTCTTCAGTAGGTGAAGATCGATAAAAGGACCTTTTTTCAGAGAACGTGGCACTGTCGTATCCCTCTATTTACTTGCGACGACGGACGATCATTTTGTCGGTACGCTTATTACCACGAGTCTTCGCGCCCTTAGTCGGGAAGCCCCATGGCGATACCGGATGACGACCACCAGAGGTACGACCTTCACCACCACCATGTGGGTGGTCAACCGGGTTCATGGCAACACCACGAACGGTTGGGCGAACGCCACGCCAGCGTTTGGCACCAGCTTTACCCAGCGAACGCAGGCTGTGCTCGGAGTTCGAGACTTCGCCCAGGGTCGCGCGGCACTCAGCCAGCACTTTACGCATCTCACCAGAACGCAGACGCAGGGTCACGTAGACACCTTCACGAGCGATCAGCTGAGCCGAAGCACCAGCGGAACGAGCGATCTGTGCGCCTTTACCTGGCTTCAATTCGATGCCGTGTACGGTGCTACCAACTGGAATGTTACGCAGTTGCAGAGCGTTGCCCGGCTTGATCGGCGCCAAAGCACCTGCGATCAGCTGGTCGCCAGCGCTCACGCCTTTAGGGGCGATGATGTAGCGACGCTCGCCATCTGCGTACAGCAGCAGAGCGATGTGAGCAGTACGGTTTGGATCGTATTCGATACGCTCGACAGTGGCAGCGATGCCATCTTTGTCGTTACGACGGAAGTCGACCAGACGATAATGCTGCTTATGACCACCACCGATGTGACGAGTGGTAATACGGCCATTGTTGTTACGACCACCAGACTTCGACTTCTTCTCGAGCAGCGGTGCGTGAGGAGCGCCTTTATGCAGCTCCTGGTTGACCACCTTGACCACAAAACGGCGGCCAGGGGAAGTCGGTTTGCATTTAACGATTGCCATGATGCACCCCTTCCTTACTCAGCACTGCTGCTGAAATCGAGATCTTGGCCTGGCTGAAGGGAGATAACTGCCTTCTTCCAGTCATTACGCTTGCCCAGACCGCGAGCAGTGCGCTTGCTCTTACCCAGAACATTCAGGGTAGTAACACGCTCTACTTTCACGCTGAACAGGCTTTCGACGGCCTTCTTGATTTCCAGCTTGGTTGCATCAGTAGCAACCTTGAAAACGAACTGGCCTTTCTTGTCTGCCAGAACCGTAGCCTTCTCGGAAACGTGCGGGCCAAGCAGAACTTTAAATACGCGTTCCTGGTTCATCCCAGCAGCTCCTCGAATTTCTTCACGGCCGACACGGTGATCAACACCTTGTCGTATGCGATCAGACTAACTGGATCGGAACCTTGCACGTCACGTACATCTACGTGCGGCAGGTTACGAGCAGCCAGGTACAGGTTCTGATCAACAGCGTCCGACACGATCAAAACATCGGTCAGGCTCATGTTGTTCAGCTTGCCCAGCAGGTCTTTGGTTTTCGGCGTTTCAACAGCGAAATCCTGAACCACGACCAGACGATCAGTACGCACCAGCTCAGCAAGGATGGAACGCATTGCTGCGCGATACATCTTCTTGTTCAGCTTCTGGGAGTGATCCTGAGGACGAGCTGCGAAAGTGGTACCGCCGCCACGCCAGATTGGGCTACGGATAGTACCGGCACGAGCACGGCCAGTACCTTTCTGACGCCATGGGCGCTTACCGCCACCAGAAACGTCGGAACGGGTCTTTTGCTGCTTGCTACCTTGACGGCCGCCAGCCATGTAGGCCACGACTGCTTGGTGAACCAGCGTCTCGTTGAATTCGCCGCCAAATGTCAGTTCGGAAACTTCGATCGCTTGAGCGTCATTTACATTTAATTGCATGTCAGCTTCCCCTTAACCGCGAGCCTTGGCTGCTGGACGTACAACCAAGTTGCCGCCAGTAGCGCCAGGAACAGCGCCCTTGACCAACAACAGATTGCGTTCAGCGTCCACGCGCACTACTTCGAGGGACTGCACGGTCACGCGCTCAGCGCCCATATGACCGGACATTTTTTTGCCCTTGAATACACGACCAGGAGTCTGGCACTGGCCGATAGAGCCTGGAACGCGGTGGGATACGGAGTTACCGTGGGTGTTATCTTGCCCGCGGAAGTTCCAACGCTTGATCGTACCCTGGAAGCCTTTACCCTTGGACTGACCGGTTACATCAACCAGCTGACCAGCGGCGAAGATTTCAGCGTTGATCAGATCGCCGGCCTGGTACTCGCCTTCTTCAAGACGGAATTCCATTACGGTACGACCAGCGGCAACGTTCGCTTTAGCGAAGTGGCCAGCCTGAGCTGCTGTTACACGCGAAGCACGACGCTCGCCGACAGTGACTTGCACTGCACGATAGCCATCGGTCTCTTCAGTTTTGAACTGGGTGACGCGATTCGGTTCGATCTCAATGACCGTGACCGGAATGGAGACACCTTCTTCGGTGAAAATACGGGTCATACCGCATTTACGACCGACTACACCAATAGTCATGTTGTAAACCTCATGAGTGTACGGGGCTTTCACCCGCTATGGCCGCCCATTTCAGAGCGTTACACGACTAAGACCGAGTCTTAGCCGAGGCTGATCTGCACTTCCACACCGGCCGCAAGATCAAGCTTCATAAGTGCATCAACGGTTTTATCCGTTGGCTGGACGATGTCCAGAACGCGCTTATGAGTACGGATCTCGTACTGGTCACGCGCGTCTTTGTTGACGTGCGGGGAGACCAGAACAGTGAACCGCTCTTTACGGGTAGGCAGTGGAATTGGACCACGCACTTGAGCACCAGTACGTTTCGCGGTTTCCACGATTTCCTGGGTGGATTGGTCGATCAGGCGATGGTCGAAAGCCTTCAACCTGATACGGATTTGCTGATTTTGCATTGGATTTCAGACTCCGGCTGCTATTCCCACCGGGCGCAATACGCCCGTTAAAAGGAGGCGCAATTCTATAGACGCCCCCGATAGGTGTCAACCCAATAAAAAAAGCCCCCGCTGAGCGGGGGCCTTTTCAAAGCATCAAAGCTAACTCAAAAAGAGCTTACTCGATGATTTTAGCTACAACACCAGCACCAACGGTACGGCCGCCTTCACGGATAGCGAAGCGCAGACCGTCTTCCATTGCGATGGTTTTGATCAGGGTAACAGTCATTTGAATGTTATCGCCTGGCATTACCATTTCAACGCCTTCTGGCAGTTCGCAGTTACCGGTCACGTCAGTAGTACGGAAGTAGAACTGTGGACGGTAGCCTTTGAAGAACGGAGTGTGACGACCGCCTTCTTCCTTGCTCAGAACGTAAACTTCTGCGGTGAACTTGGTGTGCGGCTTAACCGAACCTGGCTTAACCAGAACCTGGCCACGCTCAACGTCGTCACGCTTGGTACCACGCAGCAGAACGCCGCAGTTCTCGCCAGCACGACCTTCGTCGAGCAGTTTGCGGAACATTTCAACACCGGTGCAGGTGGTGGTGGTGGTGTCACGCAGACCAACGATTTCCAGTGCATCTTGAACGCGAACGATACCGCGCTCGATACGACCAGTCACAACAGTACCACGACCCGAGATCGAGAATACGTCTTCGATTGGCATCAGGAATGGCTTGTCGATAGCACGCTCTGGCTCTGGGATGTAGCTGTCCAGAGTCTCTACCAGGCGCTTAACGGCAGTGGTGCCCATCTCGTTTTCATCGTTACCTTCCAGCGCCATACGCGCGGAACCGATGATGATTGGAGTGTCGTCACCTGGGAAGTCGTAAGTGCTCAGCAGATCGCGCACTTCCATCTCAACCAGTTCCAGCAGCTCTGCGTCGTCTACCAGGTCTGCCTTGTTCAGGAAAACCACGATGTACGGAACGCCTACCTGACGGGACAGCAGGATGTGCTCACGGGTTTGCGGCATCGGACCATCAGCGGCCGAGCAAACCAGGATAGCGCCGTCCATCTGGGCAGCACCGGTGATCATGTTCTTCACGTAGTCAGCGTGACCTGGGCAGTCAACGTGAGCGTAGTGACGAATGCTCGAGTTGTACTCAACGTGCGCGGTGTTGATGGTGATACCGCGAGCTTTCTCTTCTGGTGCGCTGTCGATCTTGTCGAAGTCAACACGAGCCGAACCGAAAACTTCGGAGCAGACGCGAGTCAGAGCAGCGGTCAGAGTGGTTTTACCGTGGTCAACGTGACCGATAGTGCCAACGTTGACGTGCGGTAGGGAACGATCAAATTTTTCTTTAGCCACGACAATTAACTCCTTGCCTAAAGGACTGAATCAGCCTTGTTTTTTGGTAACGGTTTCGACGATGTGCGACGGAGCCGTATTGTATTTTTTGAATTCCATAGAGTAGCTTGCGCGACCCTGGGACATCGAACGAACGTCGGTCGCATAACCGAACATCTCGCCCAACGGAACTTCAGCACGGATAACCTTACCGGAAACCGTATCTTCCATACCCAGAATCATGCCGCGACGACGGTTAAGGTCGCCCATCACGTCACCCATATAGTCTTCAGGCGTAACAACCTCTACCGCCATGATCGGCTCGAGCAACTCACCACCACCCTTCTGGGCCAGTTGCTTGGTCGCCATGGAAGCAGCCACCTTAAACGCCATCTCGTTCGAGTCGACGTCGTGGTAAGAACCATCAAACACGGTAGCCTTCAGGCCGATCAGCGGATAGCCGGCAACAACACCGTTCTTCATCTGCTCTTCGATACCCTTCTGGATAGCCGGGATGTATTCCTTAGGAACCACACCACCCACTACTTCGTTCAGGAATTGCAGACCTTCCTGACCTTCGTCAGCAGGTGCAAAACGGATCCAGCAATGACCGAACTGGCCACGACCGCCGGACTGACGAACGAACTTGCCTTCGATTTCACAGCTCTTCGTGATGCGCTCACGATAGGAAACCTGAGGCTTACCGATGTTGGCTTCGACGTTGAACTCACGGCGCATCCGGTCAACCAGGATGTCCAGGTGCAGCTCGCCCATGCCAGAGATGATCGTCTGACCAGTCTCTTCATCAGTTTTGACGCGGAAAGACGGGTCTTCCTGAGCAAGTTTGCCCAGAGCGATACCCATTTTTTCCTGGTCATCCTTGGTCTTAGGCTCAACGGCAACCGAAATAACCGGCTCCGGGAAGTCCATACGAACCAGGATGATTGGCTTGTCAGCGTTGCAGAGGGTTTCACCGGTGGTGACGTCCTTCATGCCGATCAGGGCCGCGATGTCGCCAGCGCGTACTTCCTTGATCTCTTCGCGGGCGTTTGCGTGCATTTGCACCATACGACCCACGCGCTCTTTCTTGCCTTTAACCGAGTTGATCACGCCGTCGCCGGAGGCCAACACGCCCGAGTAAACGCGGACGAAGGTCAAGGTACCCACGAATGGGTCGGTAGCGATCTTGAACGCCAGAGCCGAGAACGGCTCATTGTCGTCTGCATGACGCTCCATTTGCTTTTCCTCGTCATCCGGGTCAGTACCCTTGATGGCAGGAATGTCGGTTGGAGCCGGCAGGTAGTCGATAACGGCGTCGAGAACCAGGGGAACACCCTTGTTCTTGAAGGAAGAACCGCAAACAGCCAGGACGATTTCGCCAGCGATAGTACGCTGACGCAGAGCGGCCTTGATTTCCTCGATGGAGAGCTCTTCGCCTTCGAGGTACTTGTTCATCAGCTCTTCGCTGGCTTCGGCCGCAGCCTCAACCATGTTGCTGCGCCACTCTTCAGCCAGTTCCTGCAGTTCAGCAGGGATAGCTTCGCGACGTGGAGTCATGCCCTTGTCAGCATCGTTCCAGTAAACCGCTTCCATGGTCATCAGATCGATCTGACCCTGGAAGTTGTCTTCGGAACCGATAGCCAACTGGATCGGCACCGGAGTGTGACCCAGACGCTGCTTGATCTGAGCGATCACGCGCAGGAAGTTCGCACCAGCACGGTCCATCTTGTTCACGTAAACGATACGTGGAACACCGTACTTGTTGGCTTGACGCCATACGGTTTCGGACTGAGGCTCAACGCCGGAAGTACCGCAGAACACAACGACCGCGCCGTCGAGTACACGCAGGGAACGTTCAACTTCAATGGTGAAGTCTACGTGACCCGGGGTGTCAATGACGTTGAAGCGGTATTGGTCTTTGTGCTGCTTAGCAGAACCCTGCCAGAAGGCGGTAATAGCAGCAGAAGTAATGGTAATACCACGCTCCTGCTCCTGAACCATCCAGTCTGTGGTCGCGGCGCCGTCATGCACCTCGCCCATCTTGTGACTTTTGCCAGTGTAAAAAAGGACGCGCTCGGTGGTGGTGGTTTTACCAGCATCCACGTGAGCAACGATACCAATGTTACGGTAGCGATTAATCGGTGTAGTACGAGCCATAAAGCCCTCGCAAAATTAGTGACGCTAAAATTAGAAGCGGTAGTGCGAGAAAGCTTTGTTAGCCTCAGCCATACGGTGCACGTCTTCACGCTTCTTAACTGCAGCACCTTTACCTTCGGCGGCGTCCAACAGTTCGCCAGCCAAACGCAGAGCCATAGACTTCTCGCCGCGCTTACGGGCGAAGTCTACCAACCAGCGCATTGCCAGAGCGTTACGACGGGACGGACGAACTTCAACCGGAACCTGGTAAGTAGCACCGCCTACACGGCGCGACTTTACTTCGACCAGCGGAGCGATGGCGTCGAGAGCTTTCTCGAAGATTTCCAGGGGGTCGCTGTTCTTGCGTTCTTTAACCTTTTCCAGCGCGCCATAAACGATACGCTCGGCAACGGCTTTCTTGCCGCTTTCCATCACGTGGTTCATGAACTTGGCCAGGATCTGGCTTCCGTATTTTGGATCGTCAAGCACTTCGCGCTTGGCTGCTACGCGTCTTCTTGGCATGGATAAGCCCTCAAACGGTCTTCAGGTTCGCTCGGAATCGGTGCCCTTGCGGGACGCCTCCGACCTTACTCTTATCGACTCAGAAAAATAGATGATTCAGTTTACAAAAAGCCGCTACTACTTAGGCTTCTTGGTACCGTACTTCGAACGACCCTGGTTACGACCTTTAACGCCGGAAGTATCCAAAGAACCGCGTACGGTGTGGTAACGAACACCTGGCAAGTCTTTTACACGACCGCCGCGGATCAGTACCACGCTGTGCTCTTGCAGGTTGTGGCCTTCACCGCCGATGTACGAGGAAACCTCGAAACCGTTGGTCAGACGCACACGGCATACTTTACGCAGTGCCGAGTTAGGTTTTTTCGGCGTAGTGGTGTACACACGGGTGCACACGCCACGACGTTGCGGGCAGTTCTGCAGCGCAGGCACGTCGGATTTCTCGACGATACGCTTACGCGGCTGACGTACCAGCTGGTTGATAGTTGCCATCTACTAGCTCCACTGTTGTCTTGCGACGCTATTGTCTTGCAAGAAAAGCAAAATGGCAGGAACGAGTTCCCGCCAAATTTAGGGGTACAAGAGTCTAAAGAGGATCTTGCCCCCAGTCAAGGCAAGGCCCCGACCTCCCCACTCATCCAACCTCGACAAATTGTCTTGATTCGATGAACGGAGTGACCAGGGCCTTACTCTCATTTACCGCAGAACTCAGTTACCGCTCGAGTTCAGCGCTTCGGTCAGTGCAGCTTCCACTTCACTGGCGCTCACGCGCAACGGTTTGTCTGCATCACGGCGACGCTTGCGCTCGCTGTGATAAGCCAGACCGGTACCAGCCGGGATCAGACGACCCACGACCACGTTTTCTTTCAGGCCGCGCAGGTAATCGCGCTTGCCGGTTACCGCCGCTTCGGTCAGTACGCGAGTGGTTTCCTGGAAGGAAGCCGCCGAGATGAACGACTCGGTGGACAACGACGCCTTGGTGATACCCAGCAGAACGCGAGTGAACTTGGAGACAAACTTGTCTTCCGCGCTCAGGCGCTCGTTCTCTACCAGTACGTGAGTCAGTTCCATCTGGTCGCCCTTGATGAAACTCGAATCGCCGGATTCAGCGATCTCAACTTTACGCAGCATCTGACGCAGGATGGTCTCGATGTGCTTGTCGTTGATCTTCACGCCTTGCAGACGGTAAACGTCCTGGATCTCGTTAACGATGTACTTGGCGAGCGCACTTACACCCAACAGACGCAGGATGTCGTGTGGATCGCTCGGGCCGTCGGAGATAACTTCGCCGCGGTTCACTTGTTCGCCTTCGAAGACGTTCAGGTGACGCCACTTCGGAATCAGCTCTTCATACGGATCGCTACCGTCGTTCGGGGTGATAACCAGACGGCGCTTGCCTTTGGTCTCTTTACCGAACGCGATGGTGCCGCTGACTTCAGCCAGAATCGACGCTTCTTTCGGACGACGAGCTTCGAACAAGTCGGCAACACGCGGCAGACCACCGGTGATGTCACGGGTTTTCGAAGTTTCTTGCGGAATACGAGCGATAACATCACCGATCGCAATCTTCGCACCATCCGCCACACCGACCAGGGCGTTGGCTGGCAGGAAGTACTGAGCAATAACGTCAGTACCTGGCAGCAACAGATCCTTGCCGTTGTCGTCGACCATCTTCACGGCGGGACGGATGTCCTTGCCGGCAGCTGGACGGTCTTTGGCGTCGAGCACTTCAATGTTGGTCATACCGGTCAATTCGTCAGTCTGACGCTTGATCGTGATGCCTTCTTCCATGCCCACGTAGGTCACGGTACCTTTCATCTCGGTGACGATTGGGTGAGTGTGCGGATCCCACTTGGCCACGATTGCGCCAGCGTCGACCTTGTCACCTTCTTTAACCGAAATCACGGCACCGTACGGCAGCTTGTAACGCTCGCGCTCACGACCGAAGTCATCAGCGATAGCCAGCTCGCCAGAACGGGACACGGCAACCAGGTGGCCATCCACTCGCTCAACGTGTTTCAGGTTGTGCAGACGGACGGTACCGCCATTCTTCACCTGAACGCTGTCGGCTGCGGAGGTCCGGCTTGCCGCACCACCGATGTGGAACGTACGCATCGTCAGCTGGGTACCCGGCTCACCGATGGACTGGGCAGCGATAACGCCGACCGCTTCACCGATGTTCACCTGGTGACCACGAGCCAGGTCACGGCCGTAGCACTTGGCGCAAATGCCATAGCGGGTTTCGCAGCTGATCGGCGAACGCACGATCACTTCGTCGATGCTGTTCAGCTCGATGAACTCGACCCACTTCTCGTCTACCAGAGTGCCGGCAGGAACGATCACGTCCTCGGTACCCGGCTTGAATACGTCACGGGCGATAACACGACCCAATACGCGCTCACCCAACGGCTCTACAACGTCACCGCCTTCAATGTGCGGAGTCATTACCAGGCCGTGTTCGGTGCCGCAATCGATCTCGGTTACAACCAGATCTTGTGCTACGTCTACCAGACGACGAGTCAGGTAACCGGAGTTAGCTGTTTTCAACGCGGTATCCGCAAGACCCTTACGAGCACCGTGAGTGGAGATGAAGTACTGGAGTACGCTCAAACCTTCACGGAAGTTCGCAGTAATCGGCGTTTCGATGATGGAGCCATCCGGCTTGGCCATCAGGCCACGCATACCGGCGAGCTGACGGATCTGCGCAGCAGAACCCCGTGCGCCCGAGTCGGCCATCATGTACATCGAGTTGAAGGATTCCTGGTCGACTTCGACACCATGACGGTCGATGACTTTCTCTTTCGAGAGGTTGGCCATCATCGCCTTGGAAACTTCGTCGTTCGCCTTGGACCAGAGGTCGATCACTTTGTTGTACTTCTCGCCCTGGGTTACCAGACCGGAGGCGTACTGACTTTCGATCTCTTTCACTTCGTCGGTGGCTGCACCGATGATGCGGGCTTTTTCATCCGGGATAACGAAGTCGTTAACACCGATGGAAACGCCGGAAATGGTCGAATAGGCAAAACCGGTGTACATCAACTGGTCAGCGAAGATCACGGTCTCTTTCAGACCAACCACGCGGTAGCACTGGTTGATCAGCTTGGAGATCGCCTTTTTCTTCATCGGCAGGTTGACGACATCGTACGACAGACCTTTTGGCACAACCTGGAACAACAGCGCACGGCCGACAGTGGTGTCGACGATACGGGTGTTGGTCACGCTGCCGCCATCACGGTCGTTGACGGTTTCGTTGATCCGCACTTTGACCTTGGCGTGCAGAGCGGCTTCGCCGGCACGGAACACACGGTCAACTTCCTGCAGATCCGCGAACACACGACCTTCGCCCTTGGCGTTGATCGCTTCACGAGTCATGTAGTACAGACCCAATACAACGTCCTGCGATGGAACGATGATTGGCTCACCGTTGGCTGGCGACAGAATGTTGTTGGTCGACATCATCAACGCACGCGCTTCCAACTGGGCTTCCAGTGTCAGCGGTACGTGCACGGCCATCTGGTCGCCGTCGAAGTCGGCGTTGTACGCGGCGCAGACCAGAGGGTGCAGCTGGATAGCCTTACCTTCGATCAGTACCGGTTCAAACGCCTGGATACCCAGACGGTGAAGGGTCGGTGCACGGTTGAGAAGCACTGGGTGTTCGCGAATCACTTCAGCGAGAACGTCCCAAACCTCTGGCAGCTCGCGCTCGACCATCTTCTTGGCAGCTTTGATGGTGGTCGCGAGACCACGCATTTCCAGCTTGCCGAAAATGAACGGCTTGAACAGCTCGAGAGCCATCTTCTTCGGCAGACCGCACTGGTGCAGACGCAGGGTCGGACCTACGGTAATTACCGAACGACCCGAGTAGTCAACACGCTTACCGAGCAAGTTCTGACGGAAACGACCCTGCTTACCCTTGATCATGTCAGCCAGGGATTTCAGAGGACGCTTGTTGGAACCAGTAATGGCGCGGCCACGACGACCGTTGTCGAGCAATGCGTCGACGGCTTCCTGCAACATACGCTTTTCGTTGCGCACGATGATGTCCGGAGCGGACAGATCCAGCAGGCGCTTCAAACGGTTGTTACGGTTGATCACCCGACGATACAGATCGTTGAGGTCGGAAGTCGCGAAACGACCGCCATCCAGCGGGACCAGTGGACGCAGATCTGGCGGCAGAACCGGCAGAACGGTCAGCACCATCCACTCTGGCAGGTTGCCGGAACCCTGGAAGGCTTCCATCAACTTCAGACGCTTGGACAGCTTCTTGATCTTGGTTTCGGAGTTGGTTTGCGGAATCTCTTCACGCAGGCGACCAATCTCGTGCTCCAGGTCGATAGCGTGCAGCAGTTCACGGACAGCTTCGGCACCCATGCGGGCATCGAAATCGTCGCCGAACTCTTCCAGCGCTTCGAAGTACTGCTCGTCGTTGAGCAGTTGACCTTTTTCAAGGGTGGTCATGCCTGGATCGATAACGACGTAGCTCTCGAAGTAGAGAACGCGCTCGATATCACGCAGGGTCATGTCCATCAGCAAGCCGATACGGGACGGCAGCGACTTCAGGAACCAGATGTGGGCGACCGGCGAAGCCAGTTCGATGTGCGCCATGCGCTCACGACGAACTTTTGCCAGCGCGACTTCAACGCCGCACTTCTCGCAGATCACACCGCGGTGCTTCAAGCGCTTGTACTTACCGCACAGGCACTCGTAATCCTTTACCGGGCCAAAGATCTTGGCGCAGAACAGGCCGTCACGCTCAGGTTTGAACGTACGGTAGTTGATGGTTTCCGGTTTTTTAACTTCACCGAACGACCACGAACGGATCATCTCAGGTGATGCCAATCCGATACGGATGGCGTCGAACTCTTCGACTTGACCCTGGTTTTTCAGCAAATTCAGTAGGTCTTTCAAGGCCTTTCCTCCTGGCGGAGCAGAGAGCGGGCAATCCAGCCCCGCTCTCGATTCGCGTCACGTGTTATTCGGTTTCCAGATCGATATCGATGCCGAGGGAACGAATTTCCTTGATCAACACGTTGAAGGACTCGGGCATGCCCGGCTCCATACGGTGATCGCCGTCCACGATGTTTTTGTACATCTTGGTCCGGCCGTTCACATCGTCCGACTTCACTGTGAGCATTTCTTGCAGAGTGTATGCAGCACCGTATGCTTCCAGTGCCCAGACCTCCATCTCCCCGAAACGCTGACCACCGAACTGCGCCTTACCACCCAGCGGTTGCTGGGTAACCAGGCTGTACGAACCGGTAGAACGAGCGTGCATCTTGTCGTCTACCAAGTGGTTCAGCTTCAGCATGTACATGTAGCCAACGGTAACCGGGCGCTCGAACTTGTTGCCGGTACGGCCATCGGTCAGCTGCATCTGGCCGCTTTCTGGCAGGTCTGCCAGTTTCAGCATGGCCTTGATTTCGCTTTCCTTGGCACCGTCGAACACCGGAGTGGCCATCGGTACGCCGCCGCGCAGGTTTTGAGCCAGATCCAGAATTTCCTGGTCCGAGAAGTCATCGAGGCTTTCCTGACGACCGCCGATCTCGTTGTAGATCTCGTGCAGGAATTTACGCAGCTCGGCAACTTTACGCTGCTCTTCAATCATGCGGTTGATCTTCTCGCCCAGACCTTTGGCCGCGAGGCCCAGGTGGGTTTCAAGGATCTGACCAACGTTCATACGCGAAGGTACGCCCAACGGGTTGAGGACGACGTCGACCGGGGTGCCATTGGCATCGTGTGGCATGTCTTCAACCGGCATGATCACGGAGACCACACCCTTGTTACCGTGACGACCGGCCATCTTGTCGCCCGGTTGGATGCGACGACGGATTGCCAGGTAAACCTTGACGATCTTCAGCACGCCTGGAGCCAGGTCATCGCCTTGCTGCAGTTTGCGCTTCTTGTCTTCGAACTTGTCATCTAGCAGACGACGACGATCAACGATGTAGGCCTGAGCCTTCTCGAGCTGCTCGTTCAGAGCATCTTCAGCCATGCGCAGTTTGAACCACTGGCCGTGCTCAAGACCGTCGAGTACTTCGTCGGTGATGTCCTGGCCTTTCTTCAGACCGGCGCCGCCTTCGGCTTTGTGGCCGACCAGAGCGGAACGCAGACGTTCGAAAGTAGCGCCTTCGACGATACGGAACTCTTCGTTGAGGTCCTTGCGGATCTCGTCCAGCTGGGACTTCTCGATCGACAGGGCACGAGCATCACGCTCAACGCCGTCGCGGGTGAAGACCTGTACGTCGATGACCGTACCCTTGGTACCGGTAGGTACACGCAGGGAGGTGTCTTTAACGTCGCTGGCTTTTTCACCGAAGATCGCACGCAAGAGCTTCTCTTCCGGAGTCAGCTGAGTCTCGCCTTTCGGAGTGACCTTACCAACCAGGATGTCGCCTGCGCCTACTTCAGCACCTACGTAAACGATACCGGCTTCGTCCAGCTTGTTCAGTGCAGCTTCACCCACGTTCGGGATGTCCGCAGTGATTTCCTCTGGGCCAAGCTTGGTGTCACGGGCCACACAGGTCAGTTCCTGGATGTGGATCGTGGTGAAACGGTCTTCCTGAACAACACGCTCGGACAGGCAGATGGAGTCTTCGAAGTTGAAGCCGTTCCATGCCATGAACGCGATGCGCATGTTCTGACCCAGTGCCAATTCACCCATATCGGTGGACGGACCATCGGCCATGATGTCGCTACGCTGAACCCGATCACCTTTACGCACCAGCGGACGCTGGTTGATGCAGGTGTTCTGGTTGGAGCGGGTGTATTTGGTCAGGTTGTAGATGTCGACACCGGCTTCACCGGTTTCAACTTCGTCATCGGCAACACGAACCACGATACGGCTGGCATCGACGGAATCGATCACGCCACCACGACGAGCCACGACGCAAACGCCGGAGTCACGGGCTACGTTACGCTCCATACCGGTACCGACCAGCGGCTTGTCGGCACGCAGGGTTGGTACAGCTTGACGCTGCATGTTCGAACCCATCAACGCACGGTTGGCGTCGTCGTGCTCGAGGAACGGGATCAGCGACGCTGCAACCGAAACTACCTGCTTCGGCGATACGTCCATCAAGGTGACGTCTTCAGGCGCCTTGACGGTGAACTCGTTCAGGTGACGAACAGCTACCAGCTCGTCGATCAGGACTTTCTTGTCGTTCATCGTGGCCGAAGCCTGAGCGATCACGTGATCAGCTTCTTCGATGGCGGACAGGAACACGATCTCGTCGGTGACCAGAGCGTCTTTCACCACGCGGTACGGGCTCTCGAGGAAGCCGTACTGGTTGGTGCGCGCATAGGCAGCCAGGGAGTTGATCAGACCAATGTTCGGACCTTCCGGCGTTTCGATCGGGCAAACACGACCGTAGTGCGTCGGGTGTACGTCACGCACTTCAAAGCCGGCACGCTCACGAGTCAGACCGCCAGGGCCGAGTGCAGAAACACGGCGCTTGTGGGTGATCTCAGACAGCGGGTTGTTCTGGTCCATGAACTGGGACAGCTGGCTCGAACCGAAGAACTCTTTCACCGCTGCCGCTACCGGCTTGGCGTTGATCAGGTCTTGCGGCATCAGGCCTTCGCTTTCAGCCATCGACAGACGCTCTTTGACCGCACGCTCAACACGCACCAGGCCAACGCGGAACTGGTTCTCGGCCATTTCGCCTACGCAGCGAACACGACGGTTACCCAGGTGGTCGATGTCATCGACGATGCCTTTACCGTTACGGATGTCGACCAGAGTCTTCAGAACCGCAACGATGTCTTCCTTGCACAACACGCCCGAACCTTCGATTTCGGTACGACCGATACGACGGTTGAACTTCATCCGGCCGACCGCAGACAGGTCATAGCGCTCAGGGCTGAAGAACAGGTTGTTGAACAGGGTTTCGGCAGCGTCCTTGGTTGGCGGCTCGCCAGGGCGCATCATGCGATAGATCTCGACCAGCGCTTCCAGTTGGTTGCTGGTGGAGTCGATCTTCAGCGTGTCGGAGACGAACGGACCGCAGTCGATATCGTTGGTGTACAGAGTTTCGATGCGAACAACACCGGCCTTGGCGATTTTCGCCAGGATCTCGGTGTTCAGCTCGGTGTTGCACTCTGCCAGGATTTCGCCAGTTGCCGGATGCACGATGACCTTGGCGGTGGTGCGACCCAGGACATAGTCCAGAGGCACTTCCAGCTCTTTGATCGCTGCTTTTTCCAGCTGGTTGATGTGACGAGCGGTGATACGACGACCTTGCTCGACAATAACCTTGCCTTTGTCATCCAGGATATCCAGGACCGCAATTTCACCACGCAGGCGCTGAGGCACCAGCTCCAGGCTCAGGCTCTCGCCTTTCACGTGGAATACGTTGGTGGTGTAGAACGCGTCCAGCACTTCTTCGGTGGTATAGCCGAGCGCGCGCAGCAGTACCGATGCAGGCAGCTTGCGACGACGGTCGATACGCACGAATACGCAGTCTTTCGGGTCGAACTCGAAGTCCAGCCACGAACCGCGGTAAGGAATGATGCGCGCGGAGTACAGCAGTTTACCGGAGCTGTGCGTCTTGCCACGGTCGTGGTCGAAGAACACGCCCGGGGAACGGTGCAGCTGGGAAACGATTACACGCTCAGTACCGTTGATTACGAAGGTACCGTTCTCAGTCATCAGGGGGATTTCACCCATGTAGACTTCTTGCTCTTTGATGTCCTTGATCGCTTTGTTCGACGACTCTTTGTCGAAAATGATCAGGCGCACTTTTACCCGCAAAGGTACGGCGTAAGTTACACCGCGCAATACGCATTCTTTGACATCAAATGCCGGTTCGCCCAGGCGATAACCGACGTACTCCAGCGCAGCATTGCCGGAGTAGCTGATGATCGGGAAAACGGATTTGAAGGCCGCATGCAGGCCCACGTCGCGGAACTGATCTTTAGTCGCTCCCGCTTGCAAGAATTCACGATACGAATCCAGCTGGATGGCCAGGAGGTACGGCACATCCATGACGTCCGGCAACTTGCTAAAGTCCTTGCGGATACGTTTTTTCTCAGTATATGAGTAAGCCATCAGCGTTCCCCAGCTTGGTCACCTGCTTGTTTGGCCCCTCCCGACGGGAGCAGCCAGAAAATCGTGCAAACCCCATGGTTTGCGCCACCACATCGGGTGGTTACAGCTCGCTATCAGCGCCGACCGAGCCGGCTGCCAATAACGGAAAAAGGCCGGTGGCAAGAGCCACCAGCCATCAGCCTGTCGCTTAACGCTCGGGCTGGAAACGCAAAGTCGATGCTTACTTCAGCTCGACTTTAGCGCCTGCTTCTTCCAGAGCTGCTTTGGCTTTGTCAGCTGCGTCTTTGGCAACAGCTTCCAGAACCATGGCAGGAGCGCCGTCAACTACAGCCTTGGCTTCTTTCAGGCCCAGACCGGTCAGTTCACGTACAGCCTTGATCACGTTAACTTTCTTCTCGCCAGCTTCGGTCAGCATGACGTTGAATTCAGTTTGTTCTTCAACAACGGCAGCAGCAACAGCTGGGCCAGCGGAAGCAGCAGCAGCGGAAACGCCGAACTTCTCTTCCATTGCCTTGATCAGCTCAACGATTTCCATTACGGATTTTTCGCCGATTGCTTCGATGATTTGCTCGTTAGTCAGAGACATGACTATTAATTCCTGTATTGGGGTGACAGCCTACGCGGCCATCGAAATAAACAATAAACGCTGAAAGGAGTCGCTCAGCCTTAGGCTGCAGCAGCTTCTTTCTGGTCGCGAAGTGCCGCCAGAGTACGAGCCAATTTGCTGGTTGCGCCTTGAATCACGCTCATCAGCTGAGAAATTGCTTCGTCACGGGTCGGCAGAGTTGCCAGCACGTCGATTTGGTTAGCTGCGAGGAACTTGCCCTCGAACGCAGCTGCCTTGATCTCGAACTTATCCTGACCTTTTGCGAACTCTTTGAAGATACGGGCGGCAGCGCCCGGATGCTCTTTCGAGAATGCAATCAAGGTAGGGCCGGTGAACACGTCGTTGAGAACACTGTATTCAGTGTCAGCAACAGCGCGCTTGAGCAGGGTGTTACGTACAACACGTACGTAAACGCCAGCTTCACGAGCCTCTTTACGGAGTCCGGTCATCGCGCCTACTGTTACGCCACGGGCATCAGCCACGACAGCGGACAGAGCGACTTTGGCAGCCTCGTTGACTTCAGCGACGATGGCCTTCTTGTCTTCGAGTTTAATTGCCACGGGTTTAACTCCTGCTTGTTACCGTTTCATCCAGTCGAAACCAGATGTCGTTTTGGTGTCTGATTCGGTAAGGAACCGGGAGCACCATCTGCGTAGGCTTGAGGTTTAAGACTTGCGCCGCCTACGGTCTTGGACAGCCCCCGCCAGGCAGGGACCCCAATTTTTCAATTGACGCAATCGCTTGCGTCAATCCGCGTCTTACGCGTCCAGCGAGCTCTGGTCGATGACCAGACCTGGCCCCATAGTGGTGCTCAGGGTAACGCGCTTGACGTAAATACCTTTCGAGGAAGCCGGCTTGATACGCTTCAGATCAGCGATCAGGGCTTCAACGTTTTCCTTCAGCTTGACGGCGTCGAAGCCAATCTTGCCAACGGAAGTGTGGATGATGCCGTTTTTGTCGGTGCGATAACGAACCTGACCAGCCTTGGCGTTTTTAACCGCGGTAGCTACGTCTGGAGTTACGGTGCCGACTTTAGGGTTAGGCATCAGACCACGTGGACCGAGGATCTGACCCAGCTGACCCACTACGCGCATGGCGTCCGGGGATGCGATCACTACGTCGTAGTTCAGGTCGCCGCCTTTCATTTCGGCAGCCAGATCATCCATACCTACGCGGTCAGCGCCGGCAGCCAGAGCGGCTTCAGCAGCTGGACCCTGGGTGAACACGGCAACGCGAACGGTCTTGCCAGTGCCGTGTGGCAGCACAGTAGCGCTACGAACGACCTGGTCGGATTTACGTGGGTCAACGCCCAGGTTTACAGCAACGTCGAACGACTCGCTGAACTTGACAGTCGACAGCTCGGCCAGCAGTGCAGCGGCGTCTACAAAGTTGTAGGCCTTGCCTGCTTCGATTTTGCCGGCGATAGCCTTTTGACGCTTGGTCAGCTTAGCCATTACACACCCTCCACGTTAAGGCCCATGCTACGAGCAGAACCGGCGATAGTACGCACGGCTGCTTCCATATCAGCTGCAGTCAGATCCGCGTTTTTGGTTTTCGCGATTTCTTCCAGCTGAGCACGGGTAACGGTGCCAACCTTAACGGTGTTCGGACGAGCGGAACCGCTGGTCAGACCGGCCGCCTTCTTCAGCAGAACCGAAGCAGGGGTGGATTTGGTTTCGAACGTGAAGCTACGGTCGCTGTAGACAGTGATGATCACTGGAGTCGGCAGACCTGGCTCAAGACCCTGAGTACGGGCGTTGAAAGCCTTGCAGAATTCCATGATGTTCACGCCGTGCTGACCCAGAGCAGGACCAACAGGTGGGCTTGGGTTAGCCTGAGCGGCCTTCACTTGCAGCTTGATGTAAGCGGTAATCTTCTTGGCCATGAGGCACTCCAATTACGGGTTCAAACGCCTCGAAAGGCTCCCCGGTTACTTGCGCGTTTATCCCAGTGACGACAAAACCCCACAGCCTAAGGCTGCGGGGTTGGGATGCTTGCTCAGTTAGACCTTTTCGACCTGACTGAACTCCAACTCTACCGGAGTAGAGCGACCGAAAATGAGTACAGCCACCTGGATGCGACTCTTTTCGTAGTTAACTTCTTCAACAGTGCCGGTAAAATCGGCAAAAGGACCATCATTGACGCGCACCGACTCACCAGGCTCGAACAGCGTCTTCGGCTTCGGCTTGTCGCTACCATCAGCGACGCGGCGCAGAATTGCTTCTGCTTCCTTATCGGTGATTGGAGCCGGCTTATCAGCGGTACCGCCAATGAAACCCATAACTCGAGGAGTATCCTTGACCAAGTGCCAAGTACCCTCATTCATGTCCATCTGGACCAGCACGTAACCAGGGAAGAATTTACGCTCGCTTTTACGCTTCTGGCCATTACGCATTTCAACCACTTCTTCAGTGGGAACCAGAATCTCGCCGAAGCCATCTTCCATGCCAGCCAGCTTTACACGCTCAATCAACGAGCGCATGACATGCTTCTCGTAACCGGAGTAAGCATGCACAACATACCAACGCTTAGCCACGGGACACCCTTAGCCGACAATCAAGGAAACAAGCCAGCCGAGCAGGGAATCAAGCCCCCACAACAGCAACGCCATAACCAGAACAACAGCCACAACAATCAACGTGGTCTGCGTAGTTTCTTGGCGAGTTGGCCAAACGACTTTACGAATCTCGGTGCGCGCTTCCTTGACAAGAACAAAGAAAGACTTGCCCTTGACCGTCTGCAAGCCTACAAAGGCAGCTACAGCAGCAATCACAAGCAAAGCGAGCACACGGTACAGGATCGGCGAAGCAGAGAAATACTGATTGCCAACAACGC
Source organism: Pseudomonas sp. MT92 (assembly GCF_058792515.1). Taxonomy (NCBI): domain Bacteria; kingdom Pseudomonadati; phylum Pseudomonadota; class Gammaproteobacteria; order Pseudomonadales; family Pseudomonadaceae; genus Pseudomonas; species Pseudomonas sp. MT92. Next base: position 3,112 of record NZ_JBXAFA010000013.1, on the reverse strand, counting down.
CAATAACCACCAAAGCGACTACCACTAGCCACTTGAGCAGATCGAAGCGAGAACCTTGAGCTTCAGCTTTAGGAGTCATCTATGAAGATCCTGTGAAAAGAAAGCCAGACACACCTGGTGAATCTGGCAGGTCAGGAGGGAATCGAACCCCCAACCTACGGTTTTGGAGACCGTCGCTCTGCCAATTGAGCTACTGACCTAAAACAAAATCAGGCCGACCATTATGCCGGCCTGAAAAAGACTTTACAACAACTTACTCAATGACCCAGGTCGCTCGCCCGCACCAGGAGGTCAAAACCACCCTTGCAAACAATGACAAACAACCTCTAACCATTAAAACAAAGGCAGATATTTTCATATCTGCCTTGTTATATGGAGCTCTTGAGCGGATTTGAACCGCTGACCTCACCCTTACCAAGGGTGTGCTCTACCAACTGAGCTACAAGAGCGTAACACCGTGCAAAACCTGCAAACTTGGAGCGGGTAGCGGGAATCGAACCCGCATCATCAGCTTGGAAGGCTGAGGTTCTACCACTAAACTATACCCGCGAGGCTTGCAGCTCTCGCTAAAAATGGTGGAGGGGGAAGGATTCGAACCTTCGAAGTCGTAGACGTCAGATTTACAGTCTGATCCCTTTGGCCGCTCGGGAACCCCTCCTAAGCGAGCCGGCATTCTACATCATGCCAGCCTTCCGTCAAGCATTTTTCTCATTAAAAACCTGAGGTTAGCTGCGTTGACCTTGCTTCACATCGCTGACCGTTTCAGGTCTTCGCTGTGGAGCGGGCGCCATTCTATGCAAACTATTCGATGGGCGCAACCCCCTCGCAAGGCATTATTTTATGTTTTAACTCATTGAATTCTCTAGAAAGGTTTAGCAACTGCAAATCGTCGAGCCAACGCCTGCTCTCAGGGGCCACACGCACCCAGTAACCGGCTGATTCGGCGCTCCCCTTCGGCAACGACTGATATTTCACCTCCATGCCGCTCAATCGGCGCTCAAGCCCCTGAGCGACATCCTGCCGCGTAAACCCGCCTATATAGAGGCAGCCAACATCTACTTGAGCAGCCTTTCCTTTTTCCTTGGTCGAATCAGGCGTTTCACTCAGCAGGCGAATATCCTGCTGCCCCCCCCGATACAAACTTAAAGGCGTCACATCTTTCGCACGCAGAGGAGCCTCTTGCTGATGCCAGATGTAATAGAAGACGTTGAGAACCAGCAGAAGCAGAAACAACCAACGCATAAGGACCTCAGGACAAAGGACACGCCATAGCCAAGCCAACGAATACCAGATCCGGAACCACCCTCGCCTCCGGCACGATGCCTGAAACCAAAGCCGCATCCCCCCCCGTCAGGAACACTACGAATTCTTTACCCCAGTAACTACGCGCCAGCTCCAGCTGAGTAAGCACAAACCCTTGAAGCATCAACAGGCACCCCCGCTCTACAGCTTCGACCGTCGTACGACCCGGAATGAGACTCTCCAACGCGCGCTCGGCCGCGCGATCACCGTAACGAATTTTGCGGGTATGTGTGCGAAGCTGATTACGCATCAATGGCATACCTGGACAGATGAATCCACCCAAGTGCCCTCCATCCCTGGCAACGAAGTCAGCTGTCACTGCAGTTCCGAAATCAAGGACAAGGCACGCGCCGGCAGCCAGATGAAAACCGCCCAGCATTGCAAGCCAGCGATCCAGCCCGAGCCGCTCGAAATCCTCATAACCATTGCGCACCCCGGACATTTCTCGCGCGGGAACCGCGCAGACCGCCGAGACATTGAAGGATGCCTTCAACAAAGCGGTCAACTCACTGGTTTCATCCGCGGTCCTGACACTCACCAGCCGACAAAACTTCAGAGCAAGGCCTTTCAGTGTTTTCAAGTCGTCAAGCAGCGCCAGATCCGAATCGACAACGCCCTCACCCACCACTGACCGCGCATTCGCCTCAAGCACGCGCCACTTGATGAAACTATTTCCGCAATCGAGCTCAAGAATCATCGCGCAACCTCAGACTCAGCTCGCCACCACTGAAAACTTTTTCCACGCCATCCACCTTCAAGCGCAAGGCGCCTTGGCTATCGATCCCCAGCACTTCACCGTCTATATGGGTTACACCAGCTATCAACGACACCGCTCGCCCCTGCCACAGATGATTTTGCTCCCACTCAGCCTGAATAGCTGAAAATCCGCCCGCCTGGTGACGCGACAGATACTTCTGAAGCATCAATCCAAGCTCGGCGACAAGAAGATTGCGATCGAACACCTTGCCGGACTGAAGCCGCATGGAGGTCCACTGCTGATCGACCTCCTCAGTTATCTGCATGTTTACATTGATCCCAACACCCAGCACCACATGGCAGACATCAGCGGGATCCCCCACCAACTCAAGCAGAATTCCGGCAATCTTCTTCTGACCCACAAGAACATCATTGGGCCACTTCAATCCAGCCGCCGAAATGCCAAGCTCTCGCAGCGTATGCATGACAGCGAGCCCCACAACAAGGCTCAAACCTTCCAGCTGACGCATCCCACCTTCAATACGTAGCACCAGGCTGTAATAGATGTTCTCTGCAAATGGACTCGCCCACCGCCTTCCGCGCCTTCCACGACCCGCCGTCTGACGCTCCGCGAGTACGATAAAGGGAGACGCCTGGCCTTGAGCTATGGCGCGTAGCGCCTCGGCATTGGTGGAGTCAATCGAGTCAAAAGCCAAAACCGGCCAATTACAGGAAGACGCAAGCCGGGCAATTTCCTGCGGATCAAGCAGCGTCAATGGCGCGGCCAGCTGATAACCTCGCCCTCGGACCTTGTGAATGGACAAACCCAGCTCAGCCTCCAGGTGCTGGATCTGCTTCCAGACAGCGCTGCGACTGATGCCCAAGGCAGCACCTAGCGCTTCACCCGAATGGAATCGGCCATCTTTAAGAAGCTTTAACAACGTCAGCATGCAAGTCTCGCCTCACAATGAGGCCCGCATGATAGCCACGCCCCGAGCAGTTGCATAGAAACCCGGAGAGTCAGATTTTCCTGCGGACAAAAACAAAACCCCTACCTGCATGCGCAGATAGGGGTTTTGGAATTTAATCTTGACGATGACCTACTCTCACATGG
>NZ_JBXAFA010000012.1:165064-268880 GCF_058792515.1 Pseudomonas sp. MT92 | reverse complement strand
GGCCAACAGTGGTGGGGTGGTGCCGTTGGCGGCGTTGTTGTTGAACGTGGTCAATGCGAATAACTATTTGAGTCAGGCCGGGGTGTTGGAGGGGATGGACAGCCGGCGGGTCAATGACACGATTTCGGCGACGTTGTATGCGGGGGCGGCGCTGGTGGCGGTGGTTGATAGTCAGGTGCGGAAGGGGTTGGGGCGGGATAGATTTCACTTCTATGGGTCAGCGGCACCCACACTGACTCTGTTTGGTGGAGTGATTGGGCTGCTATCAGTCGGTGCAGCATTCGCAGAGTTCAACTCTCTGAAAATTCAACTGGAGAGTGCCCAAAGCCGAGTCGACCCGTGGTTGGAGATGCGCCAAACCGTGGTCGGTGGACAAATAGCGACCTTCGGCACTCAAGCGCTGTTAGGGGTTGGCTACACCGCTCGTGCCCTGGCAGGGTCAATTACCGTCGATGTCGCCATCTTGCGTTACACGCTGTACATGGGACCGTTGAACTGGCTGATTCTCATACTGGGCGTATTGCACCTGATCACCAGCCTCCTGCAGAAAACCCCGCTGCAAAACTTCCTGAACAACTGCTGCTGGTCAAAGGCGCGGGCCAACGATCTGCAGCCAATCCCGCCCAAGGCCCAGCAGGATGAGCTCGACCGGCTCTACTTCATCCTGTATGCGCCTCGGGTCAGCATGGAAAGCAACTTGAAGTCCAACCATGGTAATGGCCCTTCCCGCCTCGAGTATTACAGTTCCATCAATCACCTGACCCTCGACTTGCCAGGTGCCGAACCCGACAGTGTCTACCTGGAATTGAGCATGGTCGGTGATCCGCTGGACAGCCTGAACTACCGTGAACAGATCAAAACCGGCCGGCGCGATCATTTCAAGCCACTGCGTCCCTGGCGCGACCTGACACCGCACTGGCTGGCCAGCAGCGCCTGCCAGTGGATACCGTTCAAGGAAGGGCAGGGCCTGCGCCTGAGTGGCCCGTTCAACACACTGAGCAATGTCTTGAGCTCCCAACCCGCCACGGTTTCCCTGCGTGTGCGCTATCGCACGCCATTGACCGCCATGCTCGGCGCCCAACACTTCATCGGCGGCGAGCGAGGGCTGGCCTTTACCCTGAATCACTCAACGGGCGTGACCGCCCTATGGGCGGACCCGACGCCTGAACTGGATCGGGTGCCGAACTACCCGCTCGGCGAGGACCATCCCGGTGCGATGTACCTGCAACCCAAGGGCAAACGATGAGCACGCACCCGGTAGGTACCACGAAAAAACGGCTGCTTTCGCGCAATGACTACCTGGCGCCATTGCCCATCCCCACAGGTAGAAAACCTTCCGATGTGCTCAACGTTATCTGGCGCAAAAATGAGGTGTTTCTGGATGTTGGTAGCTACAGCATCGGCTCTGCGGTGATGGTGATGTGGCCTTCGCTGATGGTGGTTTTAGCCATGTCTTTCTTCACGAGAAATCTCGACTCTGATTTCAGCCAAGGTATTTTGATCCTGGGGGCGATTGTTTTGGGTATTCCGGTACTGATCTTGATCCATGGCCTCTTCCGCGAAGTCCCTCTCCCCGTGCGCTTCAACCGCCAACGCCGAGAAGTCTGCGTCCCGCGCGACGATGGCGAATACTGGATTGTCCCGTGGGAAACCGTGACCGCCGCCGCCACCCAGCAGTCGTCGGTCAGTCAGGCCGGTCGAGCCACCATGGGTTTGTTGATCATTGGCTTCGAAAACCCGGACCCGCAGGCCAGGGAAGACAATAAGCACTATTCATTGGGCTTCAACTGCGGCGGCGGGACCACGGCGATGGCGTTGTGGGAGTGTATGCGTAGCTACATGGAGGTTAGTCCGGAAGCCGCACCGGAGGCTGCAGCGCTTAACTCCGGCGCCAACCTGCGTTACTACATCGATTACCTGAACGATAAAGCCAAAGAACGCGGCTGGTTTTTAACAGTGCTGTGGGAAGGAGTGTTTGGCATATTTATCTTCAATGCTCCACTCGCCACCTACCTGCAAAGGAAAAAGCTGTACCCGCCGCCAGACCTGCTCTACCCCGAGATCATCGAATGGTCAAAACCGTTGCCTCCCGAGCAATGGGCCAAACGCTCCCCGGAACTGGAAGCCGCCATCGCCCAGCGCGAGGCGGAACTGGCCGCGCAGGCGGAGCGGGAGTTGGCGTGATGGTGCATACCCGAGGCCTGCGTGTGCGTTATCGCACGCCATTGATCGCGATGCTCGGCGCCCAACACTTCATCGGCGGCGAGCGGGGGCTGGCCTTTACCCTGAATCACTCAACGGGCGTGACAGCCCTATGGGCGGACCCGACGCCTGAACTGGATCGGGTGCCGAACTACCCGCTCGGCGAGGGCCATCCCGGTGCGATGTACCTGCAACCCAAGGGCAAACGATGAGCACGCCCCCGGCAGGCAGCACGAAAAAACGGCTGCTTTCGCGCAATGACTACCTGGCGCCATTGCCCATTCCCACAGGTAGAAAACCTTCCGATGTGCTCAATGTCATCTGGCGCAAAAACGACGTTTTTTTGGATGTTGGCAGCTACAACATCGGCTCTGCGGTGATGGTGATGTGGCCTTCGGTGATGCTGTTTTTAGCCATGTCTTTCTTCACGAGAAATCTCGACTCTGATTTCAGCCAGGATGTTTTGATCCTGGGGGCGATTATTTTGGGCATTCCGGTACTGATCTTGATCCATGGCCTCTTCAGCGAAGTCCCTCTCCCCGTGCGCTTCAACCGCCAACGCCGTGAAGTCTGCGTCCCGCGCGACGATGGCGAATACTGGATTGTCCCGTGGGAAACCGTGACCGCTGCCGCCACCCAGCAGTCGTCGGTCAGTCAGGCTGGTCGAGCCACCATGGGTTTGTTGATCATTGGCTTCGAAAACCCGGACCCGCAGGCCAAGGAGGACAATAAGCACTATTCATTGGGCTTCAACTGCGGCGGCGGGACCACGGCGATGGCGTTGTGGGAGTGCATGCGCAGCTATATGGAGATAGGGCCGCAGGCTCTGCCAGTCACAAATGACTTTGAAGGCGGGCGAGAAAAGCTGCGGGGTAGAAACGTCGTTTGGGGTATTAGCTGTGAATATCTGGATGGCATCAGGCGATACCTGGTCGCGCAGGAAGTGGGCAAGGCGCTATGGCTTGTCATCGGGGCCATATTTCTAGGCGGTCCGCTGGCGATGATGTTGCAGGAATGGAAATTATCGCCACCCCCCGACCTGCCCTATCCCGACATCACCGAATGGTCAAAACCCCTGCCTCCCGAGCAGTGGGCCAAACGCTCCCCGGAACTGGAAGTCGCCATCGCCGAACGCGAAGCCGAACTGGCCGCGCAGGCGGAGCGGGAGTTGGCGTGATGGCGCATACCCGAGTCCTGCGTGTGCGCTATCGCACGCCATTGACCGCCATGCTCGGCGCCCAACACTTCATCGGCGGCGAGCGAGGGCTGGCCTTTACCCTGAATCACTCAACGGGCGTGACCGCGCTGTGGGCGGACCCGACGCCGGAACTGGATCGGGTACCGAACTATCCGCTCGGCGAGGACCACCCCGGCGCGATTTACCTGCAACCCAAGGACAAACGATGAGCACGCCACCGGCAGGCACCACGAAAAAACGGCTGCTTTCGCGCAATGACTACCTGGCGCCGTTGCCTATACCCACCGGAGAAAAACCGCAGGACGTACTCAACATCATCTGGCGCAAGAACGGGGTGTTTATTGATATTTGCAATTACAGCATCGGTTCAGCGGTGATGGTGATGTGGCCCACGCTGATGGTGTTTTTAGCCATATCTTTCTTCACTCGAAATCTCGACCCTGATTTAAGCCAAGGTATTTTGATCCTGGGGGCGGTTATTTTGGGTATTCCTGTGCTGATCTTGATCCAAGGCCTCTTCCGCGAAGTCCCGCTCCCCGTGCGCTTCAACCGCCAACGCCGAGAAGTCTGCGTCCCGCGCGACGATGGCGAATACTGGATTGTCCCGTGGGAAACCGTGACCGCCGCCGCCACCCAGCAGTCGTCGGTCAGTCAGGCCGGTCGCGCCACCATGGGTTTATTGATCATCGGTTTTGAAAACCCGGACCCGCAGGCCAGGGAGGACAACAAGCATTTTTCACTGGGCTTCAACTGCGGCGGCGGCACCACGGCGATGGCGTTGTGGGAGTGCGTTCGCAGTTATATGGAGGTCGGTCCGCAGGCGGTTCCTGAAAGTCGTGTCGGCATCGCTCCCTACGAAGAAACACAAATTGGTTCGATCATCACCGACTTGCGCAAGGGCAATCTGCTAGGCGTTTTTTGGGGCGTTTTCTGCATCACGATTTTGGGCACTTACTTGGCGGAGAAACTTCAGAACTTGAAACTTTCTTATCCGCCCGACCTGCCCTATCCCGACATCATCGAATGGTCAAAACCCCTGCCTCCCGAGCAGTGGGCCAAACGCTCCCCGGAACTGGAAGCCGCCATCGCCGGGCGTGAGGCGGAACTAGCCGCGCAGGCCGAGCGGGAGTTGGCGTGACGGCTTATGCCCAAGGTCGGGAGAGGATTGAACAGACTCAAATCTCTTTTGTGGATGTGGTCCGCTGCGAAATTTCCGGGCAAGGTCTTCGGACATTTCCTTCAAAACGTAACGGTTTTCGTGAACTGTTGGCGCGTCGGTTTCATGGGTAGTCTTTGGCGGTCACTGACCATTCAGTGGTGGGGTGTAGGAACCCGTTAAGACCAGTTGAAACGCTTTGGTGTCGACACCTGATTTGCGGCCACTAACGTGCGTCCGTAAGATCTGTTGCGGCGGCTGTGCGCGGGCACGCTTCGGCGTGGTCGAGTTCTCTGGTCTCGATATTCCTACCCCGCGTATGGCTGCCACCCAAGCCCGTAGGAAGGCCGATGGTAGCCCCGCTTCTACCAGAGGTTAAAAAATGAAAACCATACATCCCGATCCCCCCTACGAAAAACCGACCCCTCATCCCGACAATCGCTTCATGGCATTGACCAGCAACTGCAGCGACATGCCCACCCTGTTTGTCGACACCCACGCGCCGCTTGATGTTTTGTATGACGCGGCCAACCATCGCATTCGCGCCGTCACCCAGGTGCTTGAAAACCTGTCCATGCGAGGTTCGATCGAGTGCGAGTCTTTCATCCTCAGCGACTTCGCCTTGCTCTGCGCCATTTCGTTGCGCGATGGCTGCGATGTGCTGGATGTGGTTGGGCGGCGGTTGCGGGCTCGGTCACCGCTGTAGTGTAGGGGGCCGCTCTGTCGCCAACCCCTGACTTGCCGGCCGGTAAAAGGTAAACTTCCCGGCCTTCGCAGGAGCAGCCATGAATTATCGTCACGCCTTCCATGCCGGCAATCACGCCGATGTGTTCAAACACCTGACCTTGACCCGCCTCATCGCCCTGATGTCGCGCAAGGAGCAGCCGTTTGCCTATCTCGACACCCACGCCGGCATTGGTCTGTATGACCTCCAGGGCGATCAGGCCAGTCGTACCGGTGAGTACCTGGAGGGCATCGCGCGTTTGTGGGATCAGCCGGACCTGCCGCTCCTGACCGCCGATTACATGCAGGTGCTGCACGAAATGAACCCGGATGGCCAGTTGCGCTATTACCCGGGCTCGCCGGAGTTGGCGCGGCGTCTGACCCGTCCTCAGGATCGCGTGCTGCTCAATGAGAAGCACCCGGAAGACGGCGTATTGCTCAAGGACAACATGGCCGGCGATCGTCGGGTCAAGGTGCACTTGGGCGAGGGCTGGCATGTGCCGCGTGCCTTGCTGCCGGTGCCGGAGAAGCGCGCGGTGATGTTGATCGACCCGCCGTTCGAAAAGCTCGACGAGATGCAGCGCTGCGCGGCGTCCTTGAAAGAGGCGATTGGCCGGATGCGGCAAACCGTGGCGGCGATCTGGTACCCGGTGAAGGACCAGCGTGCGTTGCGCCGTTTCTATCAGGACCTGGCTGGCACCGGTGCGCCGAAGTTGCTGCGCGTGGAGTTGCTGGTGCATCCGCTGGATACGCCCAACAGCCTGAACGGTTCCGGGCTGGCGATTGCCAATCCGCCGTGGGGGCTGGAGGAAGAGTTGCGTGAGTTGCTGCCGTGGTTGTCCGAGAAGCTCGGGCAGACCCAGGGCGGGTGGCGCATGGATTGGTTGATTGCCGAGAGTTGACTCTGTACCTGTAGGAGCGAGCAGACTCGCTCCTACAGGTTTGTTGACCGATTAAATCGGGCAAGTCACGCCGGTACCGCCAATCCCGCAATAGCCTTCAGGGTTTTTCGCCAGGTATTGCTGGTGATACGCCTCGGCGTAGTAGAAGGTTGGGGCTTCATCGATTTCGGTGGTGATGATGCCTTTGCCGGCCTTGGTCAGTTCGGCCTGGAACACTTGCGCGCTCTTCTTCGCCGCCTCCAGTTGCTCTGGTTTGGTGGCGTAGATCACCGAGCGGTACTGGGTGCCGATGTCGTTGCCCTGGCGCATGCCTTGGGTCGGGTTGTGCAGTTCCCAGAACATCTTCAGCAGCTGTTCGTAGCTGACTTTTTCCGGCTCGTAGACCACGAGCACGACTTCGCTGTGGCCGGTCAGGCCCGAGCAGACTTCTTCGTACGTCGGGTTCGGCGTGAAACCGCCGGCATAACCCACAGCGGTGCTGTACACGCCTTCACGCTGCCAGAACCGACGCTCCGCGCCCCAGAAACAGCCAAGGCCGAAGATGGCGAACTCGACGTTGCCGGGGAACGGACCCAGCAGCGGGTTGTGGTTGACGAAGTGTTCGTCCGGCACCTTGATCGGGGTTTCGCGGCCGGGCAGAGCTTGTTCTTTAGTAGGGAGCACGTTTTTGTTCACCAGAATTTCCGAGCGCAGAACCATTATCAGTCCTCTCAGTCAGGTTGAGATGTCGTCAGACCGCCAGTGTGCCCAATACCGTCCATTTACGCACTAACCCTGTGGGGGGCAGGTGTGCTGTCAGGCGATCGGGCCGCGCGGGTAGCGTTGGAGCTTTTCGATCAGCTCGGAGCCCGGGATCGGTTTGTCGAACAGGTAGCCCTGGCCAACGTCGCAGCGATGGCGACGCAGGAAGGCCAGTTGCTGGGCGGTCTCGATGCCTTCAGCCACGACCTTGAGTTTCAGGTTATGGGCCATGGCGATCACCGCGGAGGTGATTTCCATGTCGTCCTGGTTGTCCGGGATTTCGTGAATGAAGCTTCGATCGATCTTAATGATGTCGATGGGGAATTTTTTCAAGTAACTAAGCGACGAATAACCGGTGCCGAAGTCGTCCATGGCCAGGGTCAGGCCCAGGCGCTTGAGCTGGTCGAGTTGCAGGTGGGTGTCTTCGGTGGCCTCCAGCAACAGGCCTTCGGTCAGTTCCAGTTCCAGCAAGTGGGCGGGCAGCGCTTCTTCCTTGAGGATGTTGGCGATGGAGGCCACCAGGTCCGGGTCGGAAAACTGTTTGGGCGACAGGTTGATCGCCACCTGAAGATTGCCCATGCCCGCGGCGGTCAGCTCTTTGCTCTTGCGACAGGCCTGGCGCGCGATCCATTTGCCGATGGGAATGATCAGGCCGGTTTCCTCGGCCACGCTGATGAACTGGTCCGGACGGATCATGCCTTTTTCCGGATGATTCCAGCGCAGCAGCGCTTCCATCCCCAGCAGGCGACCGCTACGCAGGCACAGCTTGGGCTGGTAGAACACATCGAGTTCGTTCTGGGTCAGGGCGCGGCGCAGGTTGTTTTCAACGAACAGCTTGTAGCTGGCCTCGGCGTTCAGGGCTTCGGTGAACACTTGCACCTGGTGTTTGCCGTTGGCCTTGGCCTTGTGCAGCGCCAGGCCGGCGTTACGCATCAGGGTCTGCGGGTCGCGTCCGTGCAGTGGCGCACAGGCCAGGCCCACGGAGCCGGTCACGCTGATCAACTGGTTGTCGACGAACATGGGTTTGTCGAGGGTTGCCAGCAGTTGATTGGCCACTTGTTGGCTTGTCGCCAGGTCGCTGTTGTCCAGCAACACGGCGAATTCGTTACTGGCAAAACGCGCCAGGCTGCCGCTCGGGATAAGGCTGTTGCGCAGGCGCCGGGCCAGGCTGATCAACAGTTTGTCGCCGGTCTGGTGACCGAGGCTGTCGTTGATCCGCTTGAAGTTATCGATGTCCACCAGCAACAGGCTGATCGGGGTGTCGGCATCGCGGGCGAAGCGTTCGTCGAGGTTGCGGATGAACGCCGGGCGATTGCCCAGGTTGGTCAGGTTGTCGGTGTAGGCCAGGCGCTCGATGCGTTGCTGGGCGAGCTTGGTCTGGGTGATGTCTTCGTAGATGCCGATGTAATGGGTCAGCTCGCGATTGTCGCCGTAGACCTTGGAAATCGACAGCTGGCCCCAGTACGGTTCGAGGTTTTTGCGCCGGCTCTTGAATTCGCCTTGCCAGCTGTTGCTCTTGGCCAGCGCCGAGGGCGCGTCGAACAACAGTTCGCTGAGGTTTTCCAGGGCCGGCAGTTCCGACAGCCGCTGGCCATGGACTTCTTCGGTGCTGTACTGGGTGATCGCGGTGAAGCTCGGGTTGACGTACTCCACCACCCCATCGCAATTGACCAGCAAAAAGGCGTTGGCACTTTGCTCGACCGCCCGCTGGAACAGGTGCAGCGCGCTGGTGGCGGTGCGCCGGTTGTGATTGCTGATGACCTGAGCGAACTGATCGGCCAGTTCGCCGGCAAAGGCGATTTCGTCCGACTGCCAGAGGCGGGTCGCACCGGATTGCTCCAGGCACAGTACGCCGACCACTTGGCCATCGACCCGAATGCTGGCGTCGAGCATCGCGTTGACATTGCGCGGGAGCAGGCTTTCGGCCATGTCCCGGGTGCGCGGGTCGCGAATGGCGTTGTGGGCATCGATGGCGCGGCCGGTTTGCAAGGCTTCAAGGTAGTCGGGGAAATGGCTGGCGTCGATGGGCGCCGGCAGCAGGTATTCCCCGCTGGTGCGGTGATAGGCCGAGATGGGCACCAGCATCGAGCCTTCCAGGTTCCACAGGCTGGCGCAGTCGATTGCGTAGATATCACAGGCGCTTCGCGTAATCAGCTCGGCGGCTTCCTGCAGGGAATTGTTGCTGCTGTAGCGCTGGCGGGTCAGCAGCAGGATCAGGTCCTGCTGGGCGCGCGCCCGTTCCAGATGCTGCAGTTGTTCCTGCTGGGCGCGCTGGTTGAGTTCCAGGGCGATTTGCAGGCGCGAGTTCTGGTTTTCCAGATCCAGGGCCGGCAGCAAGGGGTCATCTTCGAACAGGCCGTCGATCACCAGCAGGTAACCGCGCAGCAGGTGTCGATTGTGTTGCTTGTAGGGTTCGCCCATTTCCAGCAGGTTCAGCGAGCCGGAGGCGGTGTGCAGGGTGTAGCGGATCAGGTAGTGCGAGTGTTCGCTCAGTTGGTGCTGGATCGCATCATGCAATTGATAGCGCGCTTCCGGCTCCATCAGGCTGGCGTAGGGCGAGCCGACCAGAGCGCACAGCTCCATGGCCGGCAGGCCGAACTGGCGTTCGCAATTGGGATCAAGAAACAGCAGCGCCCAGCTTGCTTCATTCAGCCGTTCGAAACGCAGCATGCCGAGCCGCGAGGGCACAGGCAACTGCGTCACTACCTCGGCCACCATACGGCTGGCGGCATCGGGTTGGCTTTTCATGGAGGGAAACTCGCTTCGAATTTGCTGAATGCGCCGGGCTTTCGCCCCTTTACTGTTGCCTGCCGCAAGGTTGCATCATTGCGATACCGACTGACAAGAGACATGAAGGCCAAGTGCTATAAGAATATGTCCTTCGAAGTGAAGATTTCTTCAATCGGCGTCAGGATTAAAGGTGTTGGCAGAACAGATCGCAGCCTTTTGGCAGCTATATATGGAAATGGCGGACCTCTTTGGCAGTGCCACGGACTGCGATCTTTTGCTCCTATCGCAACGAAATGCGGGTCGCCTGTAGAAGGTTGCCATCCCGATCGTGATAGCGCACATGAATGTGCTGCGTATCGACGATCACGTGCGCGAAGTTGTCCTGGCTGATCACTTTGCCGGTCAGTTGCTGGCGATAGTCCCCCGCAGCGGTTCTGACCAAGGGTTGGTCGAGGATGAAGGTTTCGGCTTTGGCGTAGGGCAGCATTTTGCTGTTGCACAGCGGTGAGGAGACGATGGTGTGGAGTTCGAAGTCAGGGTCTTCACTGTGGGTCAGGCGGCTGGTCAGGGAGCCGTGGACGTCACCGGAAACGAAGACGACATTCTGGATGCGGTGAGTACGAATCGTCTCCAGCAGTCGTAGCCGTTGCTCGGGGAAGGCTTGCCAGGCGTCATCGTCCGAGCGCTTGCAGTCAGGGTAGAACATCACGCTGGTGACCACGAACTTGACCCGCGCCGGGCTGTGGATCAGCCATTTGCACAATGCGTATTCCTGCTCGGCATCCAGAATGCGGCGGTCGGCTGCCGAAAGATTGCGCCGTGTTCTGCTGTCGGTGACAAACCATTCGATATCGCCTTCTGTGAACTGATACCAATATTTGTCCAGCTTTCTATTTATTTTCCCGCTGGCAGAAAGTTCGTGTGCAGGGCTGTGGCTGGCTTGATATAACTCGTAGGCCTTTGTTGCATTGGCATATAAGTGGTCGTCGGATTTGTTCTTGTTGGCTGGCCAGTTGTCCTCGATTTCATGATCATCGAGGATCATATAAGTTGGCAGGCTGGACATTAACTTTGCGATGTTCGGTTGCGAGAATGCCACGCGGTACTTGTGAAGAATTTCCCCGAGTTCCCGGTCGGGGGCGAGGAAGTTCAGATCATCGACGTAAATCTGATCGCCTGTCATTAACATGGCGCTGACGGGCGGCTCGGCTTGTTCGACCACATTGGATATCGAGGCAAAAATCCTGTCGCCCACATGAGGCGCGGCGGCAATGCCCGCGGTGATGCGCAGATAGCGGCAAGACCCCACAATGTAGGCTCTGGGCAGGGTCTGCTGGCTGGAGCGGGTGCGAAAGCGGTGGATCTGTCGCGGCCATTGCAGCGGCAGCTCCTGAACCGTCTCCACGGTGTGCACCGGGTTCATCGGGCTGAACCAGCCGGCCTGGTATTCATGGTCGGTGTCGGCAGCCAGATCGTTGAGCGCAATGACTTCGGACATGTCGCGCAGGCTGTCGAGTTTTGCGAAAGTGCCTTTTGACCAGCGTTCTTCACCGCGTCGTCGATAGCGAATGCCGGCAAATACCAGGGCGCCCTTATGTTTATCTCCGCGCAAGAATATTCGGACATGGTTAGTTGTCGTATGGCCAATAATCGGGCCCACTGTTGGTTGGAACATATTCGATTCCATTCGGCGTTCTGCCATTCGGTCAGGTGAAGTTGTTTTGGGGGTGTGCAATAACGGTGTAACTAAGACTAATTATTGAACCCTGAAAAATATCGAGCCGAAATGGATTGGAGTTGTGGGCGATATCAGCCACAAATGTAGGAAGGCATTCTTTTCGATTAAAAAACGCAGGCAAAAAAAGCCCCGCCAAATTGGCGGGGTTGAGGTACGAGCGTGGCGCTCGGAAAACAGAACGCGACAGGCCCTCCGGTGAAGGAGGGCCGGCCGGTGTTACAGCAGGATGGTACGGATGTCCGCCAGCAGGTCGCTCAGACGCTTGGTGAAGCGTGCAGCAGCGGCGCCGTTGATCACGCGGTGATCGTAGGACAGCGACAGCGGCAGCATCAGTTTCGGCTGGAAGGCTTTGCCGTCCCAGACTGGCTGGATGGTTGCCTTGGAAACACCGAGGATCGCCACTTCCGGCGCGTTGACGATCGGCGTGAAGCCGGTGCCGCCAATGTGGCCGAGGCTGGAAATGGTGAAGCAGGCGCCTTGCATGTCGTCAGCGGTAAGCTTCTTGTCGCGCGCCTTGGCAGCCAGCGCAGCCGCTTCAGCCGCAAGCTGCAGCAGGCTCTTCTGGTCGACGTTCTTGATGACCGGTACCAGCAGACCTTCTGGCGTGTCGACCGCGAAGCCGATGTTCACGTACTTCTTGCGGATGATCGCCTTGCCGCTTGGCGCCAGCGAACTGTTGAAGTCCGGCAGTTCCTTGAGCAGGTGGGCGCAGGACTTGAGCAGCAGCGGCAGGATGGTCAGCTTGACGCCAGCCTTCTCTGCAACGGCTTTTTGAGCGATACGGAACGCTTCCAGCTCAGTGATATCAGCCGAATCGAACTGAGTCACGTGCGGGATGTTCAGCCAGCTGCGATGCAGGCTCGACGCGCCGATTTGCATCAGGCGGGTCATCGGCACTTCTTCGGTTTCACCGAAGCGGCTGAAGTCCACGACCGGAATCGGCGGGATGCCCGCCCCACCGGTTGCGCCGGCAGCAGCGGCCGGTGCTTCCTTGGCCTTCTGCATCATGGCTTTGACGTAGACCTGCACGTCTTCCTTGAGGATGCGACCGTGCGGGCCGCTGGCGCCCACGGCGCTCAGCTCGACACCGAATTCACGGGCCAGTTGGCGCACGGCCGGGCCGGCGTGAACCTTGGCGCCTGGCTTGGCTGGAGCTGCAGCCGGGGCAGCAACCGGTGCGGCCGCAGCAGGAGCAGCAGCGGCGGCTGGAGCTGGAGCACTCGGCGCAGCGGCGGCAGGTGCCGGAGCAGCAGCCGGTGCGGCGCCTTTGACTTTCAGCTTCAGGATCAGGTCGCCGGTACCGACTTCGTCGTCCAGCTTGATCGAAACGCTTTCCACCACGCCAGCGGCAGGCGACGGGATTTCCATGCTCGCCTTGTCGGATTCCAGGGTGATCAGCGACTGGTCGGCTTCAACGCTGTCGCCGGCCTTGACCAGGACTTCGATGATCTTGGCCTTGCCCGACGAACCGATGTCCGGAACGTGGATGTCCTGAACGCTGTCGGCCACCGGTGCGGCCGGAGCAGCAGCGGCAGGCGCAGGAGCAGCGGCGGCAGGAGCGGCAGCCTGGGCCGGAGCGGCAGCCGCCGGCGCCGCAGCACCCGCCACTTCCAGGTCCAGAATCAGGTCGCCGGTGCCGACTTCGTCGTTAAGCTTGACGCTGATGGCCTTGACCACGCCAGCGGCAGGCGACGGGATTTCCATGCTGGCCTTGTCGGATTCCAGGGTGATCAGCGACTGATCAGCCGCGACGGTGTCGCCGACCTTGACCTGGATCTCGATGATCTGGGCCTTGCCCGACGAACCGATGTCCGGCACGTGCACTTGCTGAACCGAAGCGGCAGCAGGTGCAGCGGCAGGCGCGGCCGGTGCTGGAGCAGCGGCAGGAGCAGGTGCGGCTTCTGCTTTTGCAGCAGGCGCAGCGGCAGCCACCGGGGCCGCCGCAGCGGCACCTTCGACTTCCAGCTCCAGCAACTCGTCGCCTTCTTTCAGGCGATCGCCCAGCTTCACTTTCAGGCTCTTGATGATGCCGGCCTTGGGAGCAGGGACTTCCATGCTCGCCTTGTCCGATTCCAGCGTCAGGATGCTCTGATCGGCTTCGATACGGTCGCCGACCTTCACAAACAGTTCAATTACTTCACCTTCACCGCTGCCGATGTCAGGTACGCGAATGAGTTCGCTCACAGAATCTCTCCTCAGCAGTCCAGTGGGTTGCGTTTTTCCGGGTTGATACCGAACTTGGCGATGGCCTCGGCCACCACTTTAGGTTCGATGTCACCACGGTCAGCCAAGGCTTCCAGGGCTGCCAGCACCACGAAATGACGGTCGACTTCGAAGAAATGACGCAGTTTCTTGCGGCTGTCGCTGCGACCGAAACCGTCGGTGCCCAGGACTTTGAATTCCTTGGACGGTACCCACTGACGGATCTGCTCGGCGAACAGTTTCATGTAGTCGGTAGAGGCGATGACCGGACCTTTGCGGCCGTTCAGGCACTCTTCCACATAGCTCAGCTTAGGCTTCTGGCCAGGGTGCAGACGGTTGCTGCGCTCAACGGCCAGGCCGTCGCGACGCAGTTCGTTGAAGCTGGTAACGCTCCACACATCGGCGCCGACGTTGAACTCTTCACGCAGGATCTTCGCGGCTTCGCGGACTTCACGCAGGATGGTGCCGGAGCCCATCAGCTGAACGTGGTGCGCCGCTTCGCGGTTGTCTTCCTCGAGCAGGTACATGCCCTTGACGATGCCTTCCTCGACACCGGCCGGCATGGCTGGCTGCTGGTAGGATTCGTTCATCACGGTGATGTAGTAGAAGATGTCCTGTTGTTCTTCGGTCATCTTCTTCATGCCGTCCTGGATGATCACCGCCAGCTCGTAGCCGTAGGTCGGATCAAAGGTGCGGCAGTTCGGGATGGTGGCAGCCAGGATGTGGCTGTGACCGTCTTCGTGTTGCAGGCCTTCGCCGTTGAGCGTGGTGCGGCCGGCGGTGCCGCCGATCAGGAAGCCACGGGTACGGCTGTCGCCAGCGGCCCAGGCCAGGTCGCCGATGCGCTGGAAGCCGAACATCGAATAGAAGATGTAGAACGGCAGCATTGGCTGGTTGTGGTTGGAGTACGAAGTGCCGGCAGCGATGAAGGAGCTCATGGCGCCCGCTTCGTTGATGCCTTCTTCGAGGATCTGGCCCTTCTTGTCTTCCTTGTAGAACATCACCTGGTCTTTATCGACTGGCTCGTAGAGCTGGCCGACGGAGGAGTAGATGCCCAACTGACGGAACATGCCTTCCATACCGAAGGTACGGGCTTCGTCCGGGATGATCGGGACGATGCGCGGGCCGATTTCCTTGTCCTTGACCAGTTGCGCCAGGATGCGCACGAAGGCCATGGTGGTGGAGATTTCACGGTCGCCCGAGCCGTCGAGGATGGCCTTGAGGGTATCGAGGGACGGGGTCGGTACGCTGAAGCTCTGTGCGCGGCGCTGTGGTACGAAACCGCCCAATGCAGTGCGGCGCTCGCTCAGGTAGCGGGCTTCGGCGCTGTTTGGCTCCGGCCGGAAGAACGGCAGGTTTTCCAGCTCTTCGTCCTTGACCGGAATGTCGAAGCGGTCGCGGAACAACTTCAGGCTGTCGACATCGACTTTCTTGGTGTTGTGCGCGGTGTTTTTCGCTTCGCCGGCACCGGTGCCATAACCCTTGATGGTCTTGGCCAGGATGACGGTCGGTTGTTCTTTGTGGTTGACCGCTTCGTGGTATGCCGCATAGACCTTGTACGGGTCGTGGCCGCCACGGTTGAGCTTCCAGATCTCGTCGTCGGACAGGTCTGCAACCATCGCCTTGAGTTCTGGCGAGTTGAAGAAGTGTTCACGCACGAACGCGCCGTCTTTGGCTTTGTAGTTCTGGTACTCGCCGTCGATGACTTCGTCCATGCGACGTTGCAGGATGCCGTCGACGTCCTTGGCCAGCAGTGGGTCCCAGAAACGGCCCCAGATGACTTTGGTCACGTTCCACTGAGCACCGCGGAACACGCCTTCGAGTTCCTGGATGATCTTGCCGTTGCCGCGAACCGGGCCGTCGAGGCGCTGCAGGTTGCAGTTGATGACGAAGATCAGGTTGTCGAGCTTCTCGCGGCCAGCCAGCGAGATCGCGCCCAGGGATTCCGGCTCGTCGCACTCGCCGTCGCCCAGGAAGCACCAGATTTTTTGCTTGCCGGCAGGAATGAAGCCACGGGCTTCCAGGTACTTCATGAAACGTG
Source organism: Pseudomonas sp. MT92 (assembly GCF_058792515.1). NCBI lineage: Bacteria > Pseudomonadati > Pseudomonadota > Gammaproteobacteria > Pseudomonadales > Pseudomonadaceae > Pseudomonas > Pseudomonas sp. MT92. Next base: position 253,247 of record NZ_JBXAFA010000012.1, on the reverse strand, counting down.
CCTGGTAGATCGCCTGGATCGGGCCCAGACCCATGGACACGGTCGGGAACTGCCAGAAGTCAGGCATCAGCCACGGGTGCGGGTAGGACGACAGGCCCTGACCGTCGACTTCCTGGCGGAAGTTGTTCATCTGGTCTTCGGTGATGCGGCCTTCCATGAACGCACGGGCGTAAACACCTGGAGAAGTGTGACCCTGGAAGTAGATCAGGTCGCCGCCGTGCTCGTCGGTCGGGGCCTGGAAGAAGTAGTTGAAGCCGATGTCATACAGGGTCGCGCTGGAAGCGAAGCTGGAGATGTGACCGCCGAGGTCAGAGTCTTTCAGGTTCGTACGCATTACCATGGCCATCGCGTTCCAGCGTACCAGCGAGCGAATGCGGCGTTCCATGAACAGGTCGCCAGGCATGCGTGCTTCGTGGGTAACGGGGATCGTGTTGCGGTAAGGCGTGGTGATGGCGTAAGGCAACTGCGAACCGCTGCGGGTCGCGAGTTCACCCATACGGGTCATCAGATAGTGAGCACGGTCTTCGCCTTCTTTGTCGAGAACCGATTCCAGGGCGTCCAGCCATTCCTGGGTTTCGACGGGATCGAGGTCTTGCATGGCTTGCTCCAGGGCGGAAAGGCTACCAGAATCGGTTGCCTGAGTTAGCGACTGGCCTTGTGGGCAGACGTTATGAATTCTTGGATTGCCGATAGGTTGTTCCGGCGGCGTGTAGTTTTACTACAAATCATCCGGCATTTCAGCCTTGTTAATGTATATACGAGTAGTAAAACTACAGATAAGCGGCTTGTGGCCCCCGGCTGCGTTGTGAGAATAATCGTTAAGGTTGGTCTTTTGCCAACCGAAAAAGGTGAAAGCTTGATGCTGGCTGCCAAAAAAAAAGAATTTTCAGCTATTTCTAACTTTTGTTCGACAGTCCTCCAGGTAGTGTGTTTGCCAGATTCACTACATGCAGCCCAATACACGCCGATCAAGGATAGACCATGAGCCTCCCTTCGCTCGCCGAACTGCCCGCCATTCTGCTGCCGTTTGTCACCCGTGCAGAGCAGTCGTTTCGTACCGCCGTCAGTGCTTTGGACGATGACCATGGCCTGTCCGCCTGGACGCCTGAACGCTGGGCGCAATTTGCCCGTGTGACCGCCGCCAGCGATTTCGTGATTGAACAGAGTGTTCGTGACCCTTTGATGTTGCTGGACCTGGTGCGGTCCGGCGAACTCGACCGCAGCTTCGCTCCCGGCGAGTTGTGCGCGCAGATTGCCGCGGCGGTGAGCGCCGCCGAGACCGATGATCAGCTCGGCCGCGCGTTGCGCCGTCAACGTGCGCGTCATCAGGTACGGATTATCTGGCGTGACCTGACCCGCCAGGCCGATCTGGTGCAGACCTGCCGCGACCTTTCCGACATGGCCGATGCCAGCATCGACCAGGCCTATCAGTGGCTGTACTCGCGCCATTGCCAGCAGTTCGGCGTGCCGACCGGTCGACGCAGTGGCCAGCCGCAGCAAATGGTTGTCCTGGGCATGGGCAAGCTCGGTGCGGTGGAACTCAATCTGTCGTCGGACATCGACCTGATTTTCGCTTACCCCGAGGGCGGCGAAACCGTTGGCGTGAAACGTCCGCTGGATAACCAGGAATTTTTCATCCGTCTTGGCCAGCGCCTGATCAAGGCGCTGGACCCGATGACCGTCGACGGCTTTGTGTTCCGCGTCGACATGCGCCTGCGGCCTTACGGTTCGGCGGGTGCCCTGGTCCTGAGCTTCAACGCGTTGGAGCAGTACTACCAGGACCAGGGCCGCGACTGGGAACGCTACGCGATGATCAAGTCGCGGGTGGTGGCTGGCGATCAAGTGGCCGGCGCGCAACTGCAAGAGATGCTGCGCCCCTTCGTTTACCGGCGTTATCTGGACTTTTCGGCCATCGAAGCGCTGCGCACCATGAAGCAGCTGATCCAGCAGGAAGTGCGGCGCAAGGGCATGGCCGACAACATCAAGCTGGGCTCCGGTGGCATCCGGGAAGTCGAGTTCATCGCCCAGGCTTTCCAGTTGATCCATGGCGGCCGCGACTTGAGCCTGCAACAACGTCCACTATTAAAGGTGCTGAGCACGCTGGAAGGTCAGGGTTATCTGCCGCCGGCGGTGATCAGCGAGCTGCGCGAAGGCTACGAATTCCTGCGATACACCGAACATGCGATCCAGACGATTGCCGACCGCCAGACGCAGATGCTGCCCGACGGCGAACAGGATCAGGCGCGCATTGCCTTTATGTTGGGCTTCGCCGATTGGGCGGCTTTTCATGAGCAACTGATGTATTGGCGCGGCCGCATTGCCTGGCACTTCGCCCAGGTGATCGCCGATCCCGACGAAGACGATGCTGAAAGTGAAGTGGTGGTCGGTGGTGAGTGGCTGCCGCTTTGGGAAGAAGCTCAGGATGAAGAGGCGGCCTGTCGCCAGTTGCAGGAGGGCGGTTTCACTGACGCTCCCAAGGCGCTCAAGGCCCTGGCCAGCCTGCGCGGCAGTCCGCAATTACGCGCCATGCAGCGTCTGGGACGTGAGCGCCTCGATGCGTTTATCCCGCGTTTGCTGGCTCAGGCCGTGGAACACGCCAACCCGGACCTGGTGCTGGAGCGGGTGCTGCCACTGGTCGAAGCCGTGGCTCGCCGTTCGGCGTATCTGGTGCTGCTGACCGAAAACCCCGGCGCCTTGCGACGCCTGCTGACCCTGTGCGCGGCGAGCCCGTGGATCGCCGAACAGATCACCCGCTTCCCGTTGCTGCTCGACGAACTGCTCAACGAAGGCCGGCTGTTCAAGCCACCCCTGGCGCCGGAACTGGCCGCCGAATTGCGCGAGCGCCTGACGCGGATTCCCGAAGACGACCTCGAACAGCAAATGGAAGCCTTGCGCCATTTCAAACTGGCGCACCGCTTGCGGGTGGCCGCGTCGGAAATCGCCGGCAGCCTGCCGCTGATGAAAGTCAGTGATTACCTGACCTGGCTCGCCGAAGCGATTCTGGAGCAAGTGCTCGCCCTGGCCTGGCGTCAAACCGTGGCCAAGTACGGTACGCCGCTGCGCACAGACGGTACCCTGTGCGATCCTGGCTTCATCATTGTCGGTTATGGAAAGGTCGGCGGCCTGGAGTTGGGGCATGGTTCGGACCTGGATCTGGTGTTCATCCATGATGGCGATCCGCAAGCGGAAACCGACGGGCCGAAGCCTATCGACGGTGCACAATTCTTTACCCGCCTGGGGCAGCGGATCATTCACTTGCTGACGGCCCAGACCAACTCCGGCCAGCTCTATGAAGTGGATATGCGCCTGCGACCGTCCGGTGCGGCAGGGTTGCTGGTGAGTTCGCTGGGGGCCTTTGCCCGCTATCAGGAAAATGAAGCCTGGACCTGGGAGCATCAAGCATTGGTTCGGGCTCGGGTGCTCGTGGGCAGTGAGGATGTTGGTCGGGCGTTTGAACAGGTTCGCGCGTCGATCCTGGGCAAGGCGCGTGATTTGCCGACCTTGCGCCAGGAGGTCAGTGAGATGCGCGCCAAGATGCGCGACAACCTCGGCAGCAAGAGCACTGCTGCCGGCACCGGGGCAAATGCCTTCGAGGCCACGGCGCCGTTCGATCTCAAGCAGGACGCCGGAGGTATCGTCGATATTGAATTTATGGTGCAATACGCGGCCCTGGCGTGGTCCGAAACACATCCGCCATTGCTGCGCTGGACGGACAATATCCGCATTCTGGAAGAGCTGGAGCACGAAGGCCTGATGCCCGCCGAAGATGCCAGCCTGTTGCGTGAAGCCTATAAAGCTTACCGCTCCGCCGCCCACCGGCAGGCCTTGCAGAAGGACCCGGGGGTAATTCCCGGCGACCAGTTCGCGGACGAACGGCGACAGGTCATGCGGATCTGGCGAGAACTGGGGCTAAGCTGAGGCGGGATTTGATACGCCAATCTCCCCTGTAGGAGCGAGCCTGCTCGCGATGAACTTGAGAGCGCCGCGGGGTGCCAGACGTGCCGCGTTATCGTTAACGATCATCGCGAGCAGGCTCGCTCCTACAGTAGATTTGCGTTGTTCTGTAGAATTTTCGAGGCGGGGAGGCATAAGCCTCCCCGGATCGTTTTTGGAAACCACATGAAAATTCTGATCGTTGGGCCCAGTTGGGTCGGTGACATGGTGATGGCGCAGACACTGTTTCAGTGTCTCAAACAACGCCACCCGCAATGCGAAATCGACGTGCTGGCCCCCGAGTGGAGCCGGCCGATTCTTGAGCGCATGCCCGAAGTCCGCCAGGCCTTGAGCTTTCCGCTCGGTCACGGCGCGCTGGAGCTGGCGACGCGTCGGCGTATCGGAAAATCCCTGGCCGACCAGTACGACCAGGCGATCCTGTTGCCCAATTCCCTGAAGTCGGCACTGGTGCCGTTCTTTGCCGGCATTCCCAAGCGCACCGGTTGGCGCGGTGAGTTCCGTTACGGCCTGCTCAATGACGTGCGCACGCTGGACAAGGAACGTTACCCGCTGATGATCGAGCGCTTCATGGCCCTGGCGTACGAGCCGGGTGTTGAATTGCCCAAGCCTTACCCACGGCCGAGCCTGCGGATCGACCCGGTGACCCGCGAAGCGGCACTGGCCAAGTTCGGTCTGGCCCTCGATCGTCCGGTGCTGGCGCTGTGCCCGGGCGCCGAGTTCGGCGAGTCCAAGCGCTGGCCGTCCGAGCACTACGCCAAGGTCGCCGAAGCGAAGATCCGCGAAGGCTGGCAAGTCTGGCTGTTCGGTTCGAAAAACGATCACGCCGTGGGCGAGGACATTCGTTCGCGCCTGATTCCCGGTTTGCGCGAAGAATCGGTGAACCTCAGTGGTGGCACTTCGCTGGCCGAGGCCATCGATCTGCTGTCCTGCGCCGATTCGGTCGTATCCAACGACTCCGGCCTGATGCACGTCGCCGCCGCGCTGAATCGTCCCCTGGTGGCGGTCTACGGTTCGACGTCGCCGGGTTTCACGCCGCCGCTGGCCGAACATGTCGAGATCGTGCGCCTGGGCATCGAATGCAGTCCCTGCTTCGACCGCACCTGCCGCTTCGGTCATTACAACTGCCTGCGCCAGCTCATGCCGCAAGCGGTGAACGAAGCCTTGCAGCGTTTGCAGGGCACTGTGGTCGAGGTCCAATAGCTTGCGGGTACTGCTGATCAAGACTTCATCGCTGGGCGACGTGATTCATGCGTTACCGGCATTGACCGATGCTGCGCGGGCAATTCCCGGCATCAAGTTCGACTGGGTGGTGGAAGAGGGTTTTGCCGAGATCCCCACCTGGCACCCGGCGGTGGGCAAGGTGATCCCGGTGGCGATCCGTCGCTGGCGCAAGAACATCTGGCAGACCATCAAGAGCGGGGAGTGGAAGCGCTTCAAGCAAAGCGTTCGTGCGACTAAATACGATCTGGTCATCGATGCCCAGGGCCTGCTAAAAAGCGCCTGGCTGACCCGTTACGTCAAGGCGCCGGTGGCCGGCCTCGATAAAAGCTCGGCACGCGAGCCGATCGCTGCGCGTTTCTATGATCGGCGCCTGGCGGTTGCCCGTGGTCAGCACGCGGTGGAGCGGGTCCGTCAGTTATTCGCCATCGCCCTCGGCTATGACCTGCCCAAGGGCTTGGGCGACTACGGGCTGAGCGTCGAGCGCCTGGTGGAATTGCCACGCAAGAATCCTTACGTGCTGTTTCTGCACGGCACCACCTGGGACACCAAACACTGGCCCGAAGCCTACTGGCGCGAGCTGGCCGAGCGTGTCGGGTATCTGGGCGTCGGGGTGAAGTTGCCTTGGGGCAATGCCGTCGAGAAGGCCCGCGCCGAGCGCATCGCCAAAGACATGAAGCACGTCGAAGTGCTGCCCAGGCTGAATCTGGCCGGTGTTGGCAAAGTATTGGCCGGCGCGCAAGGCTGCGTGGCAGTGGACACCGGCCTGGGTCATCTGGCCGCTGCACTGGATGTGCCGACGCTGTCGCTGTTCGGCCCGACCAATCCGGGCCTGACCGGGGCCTATGGCAAGTCGCAGATTCACCTGGCCAGCGACTTCCCTTGTGCGCCGTGCCTGCAAAAGAAATGCACCTATCAACCGACGGCCGAAGATGCCCGTCGGTTCGACCTGAAACGCGAGTGGCCGCTGTGCTTCACGCGTCTGAATCCTGAGCGTGTCGCGAGCCGACTGAGCACGTTGTTACTGGCTGAGGAGCTGCGCTGATGCAATTGGCATTTGTCCTGTACAAATATTTCCCCTTTGGCGGCTTGCAGCGTGACTTCATGCGCATTGCCCTGGAGTGCCAAAAGCGCGGTCACCAGATTCGCGTCTACACGTTGATCTGGGAGGGGGAAGTGCCGCCGGGCTTTGAAGTGCTGGTCGCGCCGGTCAAGGCGTTCTTCAACCACCGGCGCAACGAAAAACTCAGCGAGTGGATGGAGGCGGACCTGGCCAAGCGTCCGGTCGACCGCTTGATCGGCTTCAACAAAATGCCGGGCCTGGACGTCTATTACGCCGCCGACGGTTGCTTCGAAGACAAAGCGCAAAATCTGCGCAACGCGCTGTACCGTCGCTGGGGTCGCTATCGCCACTTCGCCGAGTACGAGCGCGCGGTGTTCGCCAAGGATGCCAAGACCGAAGTGCTGATGATTTCCGAAGTGCAGCAGCCGTTGTTCATCAAACATTACGACACGCCGCTCAAACGCTTCCATCTGCTGCCTCCCGGCATCGCCCAGGACCGTCGCCGCCCGGCGAATGCGGACGAAATCCGTGCCGGCTTCCGCGCCGAATTCAGCTTGAAGGATGATGAGCTGCTGTTGGTCCAGATCGGCTCCGGATTCAAGACCAAAGGCGTGGATCGCAGCCTCAAGGCCCTGGCCGCATTGCCTGCCGATCTGAAGAAACGTACCCGGCTGTTTGTAATTGGCCAGGACGACCCCAAGTTATTCCAGATGCAGAGCGCGACGTTGGGGCTCGGCGATAACGTGACGTTCCTCAAGGGTCGCAGCGATATTCCGCGTTTCCTGCTGGGGGCCGATGTGTTGATTCACCCGGCCTACAACGAAAACACCGGCACTGTGCTGCTTGAAGCGCTGGTGGCCGGGCTGCCGGTGCTGGTGAGTGCGGTGTGTGGTTACGCCCATTACATTGCCGAGGCCGATGCCGGCCTGGTGCTGGACGAACCGTTCGAGCAGGCGCAATTGACGCAGTATCTGACGGGCATGTTGAACGACGCTCAAGCACGGGCGGCCTGGAGCCGCAACGGTGTGGCCTTCGCCGAGACGGCCGACCTCTATAGCATGCCGCAGCACGCGGCCGATGTGATTCTGGCGGAGCACGCTGAATGAAGTTGATGCTGGCTGAACCGTTCAAGAGCCTTTGGGCTGGACGCGACCCGTTCGCGGAAGTCGAGGGGCTTCAGGGCGAGGTGTACCGCGAGCTCGAAGCTCGCCGCACCCTGCGCACTGAAGTGGACGGTAACGGGTTTTTCGTGAAGATTCATCGTGGCATCGGCTGGGGTGAGATCTTCAAGAACCTGCTCACCGCCAAGTTACCGGTACTCGGCGCGGGCCAGGAGTGGAAAGCCATCCAGCGCCTGCAGGAAGTCGGCGTGCCGACCATGACCGCCGTGGCTTACGGCGAAAAGGGCAGCAACCCGGCGGATCAGCACTCGTTCATCGTCACCGAAGAGCTGGCACCGACCGTCAGCCTCGAAGATTTCAGCATCGATTGGGTCAGACAACCGCCGGAGCCAAAACTCAAGCGTGCGCTGATCGCCGAAGTGGCGCGCATGACCGGCATGATGCACCGCGCCGGGGTCAACCATCGCGACTGCTACATCTGTCACTTCCTGCTGCACACCGACAAACCGGTCACCGCAGACAACTTCAAGCTCTCGGTGATCGACCTGCACCGCGCCCAGACCCGCCCGGCGATCACCCGGCGCTGGCGCAACAAGGATCTGGCGGCGCTGTACTTTTCGGCGCTGGATATCGGATTGACCCGGCGCGACAAGTTGCGTTTCCTCAAGGGTTACTTCCAGCAGCCACTGCGCCAGATCCTCGCCGAAGAAGCGTCGCTGCTGGCCTGGCTCGAAGGCAAGGCCAACAAACTCTACGACCGCAAACAGCGCTACGGGGATGCGCTCTGATGTCGGGCTGGACACTGGAACCGGCATACAGCGATCTGGCAGACGACTTCGGCAGTCTGGAGGCAGTGTTTGCGCTTGAGGGTGAACGCCTGACACGTGATCCGCTGTCCGAGGTCATCCGCGTACAGCGCAATGGCGTCAACTATTACGTCAAGCGCTATGTCGGGGCAGGCAAAGGCCTGCGCCGCTACCTCGGCAAGCCGAGGGTGAAAATGGAATGGCAGAACCTCAAGCGCTTCGCCAAATGGGGCATTCCCACCGCCGAGGTCGTAGCGTGGGGCCTGGAGCGGCGCGGCGCGGCTTACGATCGAGGAGCGATGATCACCCGCGAGCTGCCGCATACCGAAGACTTGTCGGCGCTGGCCCATCGGCACGACCTGAAACTGGCCGACCGTGCGTGGGTCGATACGGTCAGCCGCCAATTGGCCGGCTACACCCGGACCATGCACGATCACCGCTTTACCCATAACGATTTGAAATGGCGCAACCTGCTGATCGACGATCAGGCCAGGCTGTTCCTGATTGATTGCCCCAACGGTGATTTTTGGCGCGGTTTCTGGCTCAAGTACCGCATTACCAAGGATCTGGCGTGTCTCGACAAGGTCGCCAAGTATCACTTGTCGGCTACCCAGCGCCTGCGCTTTTACTTGCAATACCGCCAACGGACCCGGCTCAATGCGGCCGACAAAAAACGGATCCGGCACGTGGTGAGATTTTTCGAGGGGCGTGAATGACTGATTTCCTGGCGGCTGAAGACCGTGAGCTGCTTGAGCGCCACGGTCTCGGCACTTTCGACGCCCTCTGGACACGGCAGCTGGATGCCGTGGACGAGCCCAACTCTGTTCCTGGCGGCTGGAGCAGCGTGTTTCGACTGAACCTGGAAGGTCATGGTTTTTACCTCAAGCGCCAGAGCAACTACCTGATGCGCACTTTGCATGCGCCTTTTGGCGAGCCCAGTTTCGCCCGCGAATTCCGCAACATCAGCCGCTACGAAAAGCTCGGTATTCCAGCGTTGGAAGCGGCGTTCTTCGGTCAGCGCAGAGCCAATGGCGAAGTCCGGGCCATTCTGCTGACACGTGCCCTGGATGGCTGGGATGACCTGGATTCGCTGTTGCAGCGCTGGTCGGACCTGAGCGAGGCGCAGCACTCGGCCATCTTGCGGGCCTGCGGGCAATTGGCGCGGCTTGTGCACAGCCGGCGCCAGGTGCACGGCTGTTTTTATCCCAAGCACATATTTCTGCGGGCCACCGGTGACGGCTATCAAGCCCAGTTGATCGACCTGGAAAAGACCCGGCCGTTGCTGTTTGGTCAGCGTGACCGGGTCAAGGATCTGGAGCCGTTGCTGCGTCGGGCGTCTGTGTGGAGTGCAGCGCAGGTACGCGAGCTGTTGGCCGCGTACCTGGATCAAGCGCAGGACAGTTCGCTGGTCGATAGCTGGGCAGCGCGACTGACCGCGCGCCGCGACCACAAGGAGCAACGCTGATGCGTTTGTCCGAGCTGAAAAACGCTGGCCGCAGCCCGAGCCTGCCGCTTAGCCTCTCGTTGGCCGATGCCGCCGGGCCGGCCGATTTGCAGTTGCTGAGCCTGTTACGGGTTTTACCGGGGCAGCGTTATGTGGGCGCCGGTATCTGGCGCGGACGCCCGGTATTGGCCAAGCTGTTGGTGGGCAGCAAGGCAGCGCGGCATTTTCAGCGAGAGCTGGCTGGCGTTCGTCTACTCGCCGAACAAGGACTGACCACGCCACTGTTGTTGGCCGATGGCCTCAAGGATGGCGAGGGCGGTTGGCTGCTGTTCGATTTTCTGGAGGGCGCCGAAAGCCTCGATGATGCCTGGAAACGGGTTGAACACCTGCCAATGCTGGCCGATGAGCAATCAGCCGTCCTCGCAGAAGCCCTGGGCGCGATCGGACAAATGCACCGCAAGGGCCTTTGGCAGGAAGACTTGCACCTGGACAACCTCTTGCGCCAGGGCAATCGCCTCTATTTGATCGATGGCGCCGGGATTCGCAGCGAAACGCCTGGCCAGCCATTGTCGCGCCAGAAAGTCCTGGAAAACCTCGGGGTGTTTTTTGCCCAGTTGCCCAAGTCGATGGAGCCGTACATCGAGGAGTTGCTGGTCTATTACCTGTTGAGCAACGGCGAGCATGCCTTGCCCATGGAGGCCTTGCAGAAACAGATCGACAAGGTCCGCAGCTGGCGCCTCAAAGATTTCCTGATCAAGGTCGGTCGCGATTGCACGCTGTTCAGTGTCCGGCGGGGCGCATTCGGTTTGCAGGCCATTCGTCGCGAAGAAGAGGCGGCGATGCTGCCGGTTCTGGCGCAGGCCGATGCCTTGCTCGATCAGGGCCATCTCTACAAGACCGGCGGCGCGGCGAGTGTCGGCAAGGTCGAGGCGGGCGGTCGTACACTGGTCATCAAGCGCTATAACATCAAGGGTTTCGCCCATTGGCTCAAACGCTTCTGGCGCCCGAGTCGTGCCTGGCATTCCTGGCGCGAAGGCAATCGCCTGGCGTTCCTTGGCATCGCTACGCCCAAACCCCTGGCGTTGCTGGAGAAGCGTTTTTTCTGGCTGCGCAGCCGTGCCTATCTGGTCACCGAGTATCTGCCGGGGCCGGATATCATCGAGCGTTTTGCGCCTTACGTTGAAAATGGCGACGCTCCAGAGGCCGAGCTGTTGGCGCTGGATCACCTGTTCGCCGAATTGATTCGAGCGCGCATCAGTCATGGCGATTTCAAGGGGCACAACCTGTTCTGGCAACAGGATCGCTGGGCGCTGATCGACCTGGATTCGATGTGTCAGCACGGCTCGCTCGGCAGCTTCGCGCCGGCGTATGCGCGGGATCGGGCGAGGTTCATGCGTAACTGGCCGCAAAGCAGCGCCCTCTATCGAGTCATCGATGAGCGTTTGCCCAAAGACATCGTCAGTGCTGACTGAATCGCCTTCGTAAGCCAGTCGAGGAGGCCCGAACAGCCAGCAATAAATCGGGACAAGTCCCAGGGAATTGTCCTACGCGATCTTGAGAAGCCATGAACTGTGGCCTGAATGACCACGGTGCTAGTTTGCCTGACGTTCTCGGAGGGCAGACTTTGACAATGAAAATGGCGGTTGCATTGGGTGCCATCGCACTGACGCTGGTGGGTTGCGGAACCGTCACAACGGTGCTGCAGGAGGATGCAGACGCGGCTCGGGGGCTTCGAAGGCAAAAAACCTATTGCCAGTCCATTCCTCGGGTCTACAGCGGGTTGGCCTACGATTTTTGTGTATTGAATGCGCCGCCCGATCCGACGGGTATCCTCGTCCCATTCGTTCTGCTGGACCTTGCCCTGTCGGGAGTACTGGACACCGTTGTGTTGCCGTACACGATTTACCAGCAGGGCATGGAGGGCAATGTCCGCATTTACTGGCGGCCTGCACGCGGATAATCGGTGATGCGGTCACCGCTGTGAGTGCTTGCCGCTGCTTTTAAGCTATAATCCCGCCCTTTAGCTGTCTCTCGCCGCTTGCGAGGGCGCATTATTTTTTGAGGCGCGTTGCGCCTGCATGCAGACTTAAGAGGCTAGACCCCTGTGGCATTGACGATTCTTGGCCTGTCCGGCGCCCTTAGCCATGATCCTTCCGCAGCCCTGTATATCGACGGCAAGCTAGTCGCGGCTGCCGAAGAAGAGCGCTTTGTGCGCGATAAACATGCAAAGAACCGCATGCCTTACGAATCGGCGAAGTTCTGCCTGGAACAAGCCGGCATCAAGCCTTCCGACGTTGACGTGGTGGCGATTCCGTTCGCGCCCATCAGCCTGTTCGGCAAGGCGCGCTGGCATTACGCCAAGCGTTACTGGTACGCCCCGGACCGCGCCCTCGACGCGATCCTGATGGGCAACCGTCGCTACAAGCGCTATCGCAACAAGATCGTCTGGTGCCTTGAGCAACTGGGCTTCGATCCGAAGAAAATCAAGATCGAGCCGGTCGAGCACCACTTGGCCCACGCCTCCAGCGCTTACCATTGCTCTGGCTTCAAAGAGAAAACCGCGATTCTGGGGATCGATGGCAAGGGCGAATACGCCACGACCTTCTTCGGTTACGGTGAAAACGGCAAGATCCACAAGATCAAGGAATTCTTCGATCCTGACTCCCTCGGCGGCCTGTACGGCGCGATCACCGAGTTCCTCGGTTTCGAGATGCTGGACGGTGAGTTCAAGGTCATGGGCATGGCGCCGTATGGCGATGCCAGCAAGTATGATTTCTCGCGCCTGGCCTCGTTCGAAAACGGCGAACTGGTGATCAACACCGACTACGCCAACGTCATCGGCCTGCGCCGCTATAAAGAGAAGGGCAAGGGTTTCTACTTCTCGCCGAAGCTGATCGAGTGGCTGGGTCCGAAGCGCGAAGGCGATATCGCCGACGAGCCTTACATCCACTACGCCGCGAGCATGCAAGCGCTGTTCGAAAAAATCTCGCTGCAGATGATCGACTACTACCTGGGTGACGTGCTCAAGCAGACCGGCAAGCTGGCCTTCGCTGGCGGCTGCGCGCTGAACGTCAAGCTGAACCAGAAAATCATCGCTCGCGACGATATCAAGGAGCTGTTCGTGCAGCCTGCGTCCGGCGACGCCGGCACCGCGGTCGGCGCCGCAGCCTATGTGTCCCACGCCCGTGGCGTGCCGGTCGAGAAGATGGAGCACGTCTACCTCGGCCCGTCGTACAGCAACGAAGATGTGATCGCCGCGTGCGCCCGTCACGAGAACAAGCCGAAATGGCGCAAGCTCGACAACATGCCGGAGCAGATCGCCAAAATCATGGTCGATGGCAACCCGGTGGCGTGGTTCCAGGGGCGCATGGAGTTCGGTCCGCGTGCGTTGGGCGGTCGTTCGATCATCGGTTGCCCGAGCGTGCCTGGTGTGGCGGATCGCATCAACCACCAGATCAAGTTCCGCGAGCGCTGGAGGCCTTTCTGCCCGTCGATGCTCGACACCGTGGCGCCGCAAATGATCAAGATCGATCACCCTGCACCGTTCATGACCTTCACTTTCGAAGTGGCTGAAGAGTGGAAAACCCGCGTGCCGGAAGTCGTCCATGAAGACGGCACTTCCCGTGCCCAGGTGCTCAAGCGCGAATACAACCCGCGCTATTACGACATGATGAAGGCGCTGGAAGTGTTGACCGGTAACGGCGTGTCGCTGAACACCTCGCTCAACCGTCGCGGCGAACCGATGATCTGCTCGCCGACGGATGCCTTGAACATGTTCTTCGGTTCCGATCTACAGTACCTGATCATGGAAGACATTCTGGTGGTCAAAGAGGGCGCCAACGCTTATGACACGCTCGGCTGAACGCCATGTGCTGCAGTTCTGTCACGGCTATGACGGCCCGTTTCTGGACTGCGCCCGGCAGTACGCCAGCCTGTTCGCGGGGACCGGTTATCGTGTGACCACGGTGTTTCTGACCGGGGTTGCCGACGCCGAAGTCGCCGCGGCTTGTGCCTGCGATGAAGTGTTGTTCATGGAATATAGCTCCAGGGCCATTCGTGGCCTGAAGCTGGGTGCCATCGGCGATCTGCGCAAGATCGCCGCTTCGCGTAATTTCAGTTTCTGCATTGCCCATCGTTTCAAACCAATCTATATCGCCTTGCTTGGCACTTCGCTGCCCGTGATTGGCGTGCATCACGCGTTTGGTGATTACAAGCGCCGCAGCCGTAAACTCTTCGCGCACATTTTTCGCAAGCGTCTGAGCCTGCTCGGGGTGTCCGATGCGGTTCGCGATGACATGCGTGAATGCTTGCCCACGTGGCCGGCGGCGCGGATTCAGACGCTCTACAACCGCATTGATGTGCCGGCCTTGCAGGCCAGCCAGGTGTCGGCCGGTGAAGCGCGGGAAATCCTGGGCCTGTCGCCGGATGCCTGGATTGTCGGCAACGTCGGGCGGCTGCACCCGGACAAGGATCAGGCCACATTGCTGGAAGGTTTTGCCACGGCGTTGCCGGGTTTGCCGGCCAACAGTCAACTGGTGATCCTCGGCAAAGGTCGTCTCGAGGAAGACCTCAAGGCCCAGGCCCGCGAGCTTGGAGTTGGCGACCGTGTCCTGTTTCTCGGCCAGGTACCCGAGGCTCGGCGTTATTTCCGCGCCTTCGATGTATTTGCCCTGAGTTCCGATCACGAACCGTTCGGCATGGTGCTGCTCGAAGCCATGGCTGCTGGCGTGCCGTTGCTCGCCACGGCGTGTGGCGGGGCGAAGGAAGTGGTCGAGGGTGTGGGCATTCTGTTCCCGCTGGGCGATGCTGAACACTTGGCCCAAGGGCTGCAACATCTGGCGGCAATGAACGAACAGCAACGTCACCGGTGTGCCGAGCTGATGCTTGATCGCCTGAATGAGCGCTTCTCCGACCGCGCGGTAGGCGATGCTTTCTGGCATTTGCCTCACGTTATCGAAATGGCGCCGAGGGGCTGATGCTCAACCGATTTCAAGGCTGGCGCGAACGTGGCTGGTCGGTGGCGGATGCTTCGACCTATGCCCAGGCCTGGCAGCGTTATGGCGGCAGTGTCGCCACTCATCCATTGGTGGTCGAACGGCTGGCTCAGTTGGCCGACATTCCGGTTCGTTACCTGGCCTGGGAACAAAGTGGCGAAGTCAAGGCGGCGATTCCGACCTGGGGCCGTGACCTCGCCCTGTCCAAGGACGTGCTCAAGCGCAAGGGTAAAAAGGGCCTGTTCGATCTCGGCAATGCCGAGATCATTCTTCCGGCCGCTGAAGATGCCCAGGTGCCCCTGCGTCATCGCGCTCGTTATTTGTCGGCCCTGAACGAAAACCGTTTCACCGGTATCAGGCTGCAGGCCGAACAGTTGGCCATGGCCCGTACCCCCGAAGAGCTGTCGAAGAAGTTTCGCTACAACCAGCGCCGTGAACTCAGGTTGCTGGAAGAAGCGGGCGGGGTGGTGCGAGCGGTTTCCGAGTTTTCCAGTGTTGAGCTGGCGGCGATCTACTGTGACCTGTTTCAGCGCCGCTGGGGCTTTCCGGCGACGGGCGCGGAACGCATGGCCGAGGTCATCGAGTTGTTGCGTGAGCTGTTGATCGGCTCGGTGATTTTCCTCAACGATGCGCCGATTGCGATACAGCTGGTTTACCGCGTCGAGACGCCGCAGTGGATCAGCGTCGAGTACATCAATGGTGGCGTCGACCCCGAAACCCGTGAATTCAGCCCCGGCAGCGTGCTGAGTTTTCTCAATACCCAAAGTGCCTGGGAGCATGCCCGGGCGCTGGATAAACCCTTGCGCTTTTCCTTCGGTCGCGCCGACCGGGAATACAAGGATCGCTGGTGCAACCCCGTGCCGGTCTTCACCGTATGAGTCAGCCCGTGAGCCGCAAACAGCAACTGCTCAAGCGCCATCGACGCAACAAGCGTATCAGCCTGCTCATTGCGCTGGTGTTGTTGATCGCCAGTGGCGTCGTGGTGGCCTGGTGGTTGCCACTGGTGCTCGCTGTTCTGGGCTGGATTGCCCATGAGGCCTGGTTTGCCGACCATCTTTTCTATTCGCCCAAAGACGATTACCAGTACAGCTTCCCGCCGTACACGCCACAACCCAAGGTTCATTTGAACGGTGAGCATTTACGGCTCGATGACGGTGTCATGTTGGTCGACGACGCGACACTGGTGCTGGCGCTGCGGGTTGAAAGTACCTGGCTGGGGCGCTTTATCGATCCGGTGGTCGAGTTGTCGGGTGGCGATAACCCTGACCGGCAAACGTTCGAACGTGGGGTCAATGGTCTGCGCTATCTCAACTTGAGTGGTCAGGCGCAGGTGCTGTCGCGCGGAGAGTTGCGTTTGCGCGGGCGTTTCTGCCGGCTGCTCGGTGAGCCTGTGCTTTGGGCTTTCGAGCATCCGGATTTTCGCCGTCAGCGGGTGATGGTGATTGCGCCCCATGCCGATGATGCCGAGCTGGCGGCCTATGGCTTGTACAGTCAAGCCGACGAGGCCTGGATCGTCACGCTCACCGCCGGTGAAATAGAAGCCGAACACTTTCAGCAGGTCGGTCTGAACAAGGTCGAGGCTGCGCGTTTGAAAGGGCGTTTGCGAGCCTGGGACAGTATTGCCGTACCGCGCTGGGCCGGGGTTCCCGAAGCCCATTGCGTGCAACTGGGCTACTTCTGTCTGCAATTGGCAGCCATGCAAGCCTCGCCTGCCCAGCCAGTGGGTTCGCGGGAGGCGGATCTAAATGACACGCGAGTGTTCCGCCACCTCAATCCCTTTGCTCTGCCGGGGGACGTAGACGGTTCGCCGACCTGGAACAATCTGTTGGCGGACCTGCGCGAACTGTTGTTGCGAGCCCGCCCCGAAGTCCTCGTATTGCCACACCCGACCCTCGATCCACACCCGGATCACATCTGTGCTCAGGAAGCGGTCCTTGAGGCGCTGCGAGGGCTGACGTGGCAGCCGACCACCGTGCTCGGTTACGCCAACCACCTGCATGACAATGATCGTTGGCCAATGGGTGATACCGGCCAAGGTATCGCGTTGCCGCCAGCCTTCGATCCGTCGATGCTGATGCACCCTTATTGCCTGCCTGTTTCTTTAGCGTTGCAACGCGACAAGGCCATGGCACTGGGCATGATGCACGACTTGCAGCCGCCGATGCCGTTCAAGCGACGGGTGCGGCGATTGATACAGTCGTTGCTGGCCAGTAGAGTGCCCCCCCTCTATGGAGAAAATGATTTCTTTCGCAAGGCAGTCAGGCGTCAGGAGTTGTTCTGGCTTCTGAAGCGTTTTGAAACATCTGTGAAGCAGAACTGAGGCACCTCGCCGCCTAGTATGGCGGCGTTTTGAGCATTTACAGGTGAATTTTTTGTGATCAATCCATCCCCGCGAATTTTGTTTCTGATGCCTTATTTCGGTCGTTGGCCGTTCTGGATGCCGTTTTTTCTGGAGAGCTGCCGCCGCAATCCCGACATCGACTGGTTGTTTTTCAGTGACTGCGGGGTTCCCGAGAATTTGCCGCCTAACGTCACTGTCGAGAGCATGACGTTCAGCGACTACTGCGGGATGGTGTCGGAGCGGCTGGACATCGACTTTGCGCCGAAGGAAGCTTACAAGTTGTGCGACATTCGGCCGGCGTTCGGGCTTATTCACGCCGACCGCCTGCAAGGCTACGATTTCTGGGGCTTCGGCGATATTGACCTGGTGTATGGTGACCTGCGCAGTTACTTCACTGCGGATCGCCTCGCTTCTTATGATCTGTTTTCCACCCACGAGCGACGAGTCGCGGGGCACCTTTGCCTGATCAGGAATACCACCCGCAAGCGCGAGTTGTTCCGCCAGATCAAGGACTGGAAAACGCGCTTCACCGACCAGAAGCATCACGCACTGGATGAGGGTGCATTCAGCCGAATCTTTCTATGGCGCAAGAACTTTCCCGAGCCTTTGTTCAAGCTGGTGGGCAAGTTCAACCCGTGGCGTCGCACCAGCGAATTCACCGAGGCATTCAGCACCCCGGGTGGTTGCATAAAGTGGCACGACGGCACGGAGAATTTTCCGCACAAATGGTATTGGCGCGATGGCAGTGTGAGTAATGATCGCGATGGCGATCGCCGGTTTCCGTATTTCCACTTTGTCTGCTGGAAGCGCAACGAGTGGCCACGGTTGCCAGAACCTGAACCGGCCGAGGTCAAGCGCCTCGCTGCTGAACCCGCCTGGGTTATCGACGCGACTGGTTTTCATCGGGGAGAGTTATGAGTCAACGGTCAAAGGTTCTGCAGTTGCAGCCTGACTACAACGTCAAGGCCCATGATTTTGCTGATCTCGCGGAGCAGATCGTCAAGGCCCTGCCCAGCGATCGCTATGAAGTCACCGCAGCGTTTTTGCGAGGCAAGCCTGGACCTGGCGAGGCGGTGAGCCGTGCCGACCGTTCAGTGTATTTCGAGTTTTCCGACAAGGCACTCAAGGGCATGCGCCTGCGTGCCATGTGGCGTCTGTATCAGTTCTGCCGCAAAGAGAAATTCGATGTGGTGATTTGCAACCGTTTCAAGCCAGTGAACATGATGCTGACACTCAATCGTTGGTTGAAAGTGCCACTGTGTATTGGTATTTCCCATGGGTTCGGCGAGTACGACCGGTTTTATCGGCGCCGCCAGACTCAGCGCCTGATCGATCGGCACTGGCGTTTTGTCGGCGTGTCGCCAGCGGTCAAGCAATACCTGCTGGATTGTGACTGCGGCTTCACTGATCAGAATACCTATGCCATCACCAATGCCATCGACATCGAACAGGCCGAAGGCTTGCAGCACAGCCGTGAGCGTGCCCGTGAGTTGTTGGGCATCGATCCGTCGGTGCGGTTGATCGGAGCGCTGGGGCGCTTGGTGCCGGTCAAGGGGCACACGTATCTGTTGCAGGCGTTCGCTGCTATCAAGGACAAGTATCCAGCCACTCAATTGGCGATTATCGGCGCCGGACGGGAAGAGTCGCGCTTGGCTGCCGAGATCGAGCGCCTGGGGTTGAGCGGTCGTGCGCATTTGCTCGGTTTCAGGGAGAACGCCTTGCAATACGTTCGCGCGTTTGACATCTGGACCATGCCATCCCTGGCCGAAGGCCTGGGTCTGGCGCTGCTCGAAGGCATGAGCGGCCATCTGCCGGTGATTGCTTCGAACGTGCCAGCCATGCTGCCATTGATCCAGGGTGCAGGTGGTCTGCCCATCACGCCTGCCGATGTGCCGAGCCTGGTCGCGGCCCTGGACAATTACCTGGGTCTGTCGGACGAAGAGCTCAAGGCCAAGGGCGAGCAAGCTTATCGTTATCTTCAGGAACAACATGACATCGAGGTGTTCCGCCAGGAATACCTGAACCTGATCGACTCTGGTTTGAGCCAGGCCCGCAAGGAACAACCATGAGCAACGCTCAACCTCTCGTAACGGTCATCATCGCCTCGTATAACCATGGTCGTTATATCGAGCAAAGCATTCTCAGTGTCCTCAATCAGACCTATCAGAATATCGAACTGCTGGTGGTCGATGATGGTTCCAGCGATGACAGTGTCGAACGAATCAACGCCTTGCAGGCCCAACACGGGTTCGATTTCCGGGTTCAGAAGAATCAGGGGCTGACCAACACCCTGAACGGCGCGATTGCCCGTTCCAGCGGCAGCCTGATCGTGCCGTTCGGTTCCGATGACATCATGCTGCCGGACCGCATCGCCATCCAGGTCGAGTACATGGATGGCAAGCCTGAAGTCGGGATTTGCGCCGGCAACATCGAGCTGATCGACGCTGATGGCAACCTGTACCCGGAGAAGCGTCAGCGTCGCGATGTGCCGTTCCGTCGCCTGGACTTCGACGACATGTTCCTGGAGCGCAAACCCTATCCTCCGGCACCGACCCTGATGATCCGCCGCGAAGCGCTGGACAAAGTGGGCGGGTTTGACCCGAACATTCGCCTGGAGGATTTGCTGATCGAGCTGAAGGTGACCCGCGCCGGTTACTTCATCGATGGTTTGAACGTGGTGATGGCGCGCTATCGCAAGCACGCCACCAATTCCTACAAAAATCATCGCTTCATGATCGACAACATTCTTCGATCCTACGCGCTCTTTAGCGACCATCCGTTGTACGACGAGGTGCGCTACAAGTTCCTGAGCTCCATGTTCCTGAAAACCGCCAACCGGGATCGCAAGCTGGCCCGCGAGCTGCTGGCACAGATCCCGTTCAAGGCCTGGAACAAGAAGACCTGGCGTGGCCTGGGCCGCCTGTTCTTCTCACCGCTGGAAAAAGATTAAGCCAGGATTGGTTTCAACCGCTCTGCAGTGATGGTGCCGAAGGTTTCCTTGCTTGCGCCCGCCAGCCCGTGCGGTCGTTCAACCAAGTGGAGCGGATGTTTCCGAAAGTCTTTTTTGAGTTTTCCTGTTTTGACGTAGCCAGTGCAGGGTTTTCTTGCCCGCGTTGATGCCTGGTTTCTCGATATACAGGTAGGTCATGCTGCTGATCAAAATCAGCAAGCAGCTACCCAGGGCGAGCAGTGGCAGGAAAACCCGGATTTCGCGGGCGTCCAGGTGCAACATCAGCGGCAGTCGCTGCATCAGCACCCAGATCAAGAAGCCATGCAGCAAGTAAGTGCTATAGCTGATCTCTCCGAGCCAGCGGATGCTGCGTGGTCTAAGGGCTCCAAACAGAGGGTTTCCAGAAGCTACGATCACGAAAAACAACGAAATCAGCAACAACGATTCCAGACTGAAGGCGCGGTCGAATGCCGTAAATGCAATGGCTAGCGCCAGCAAGGCAATTGCACCGGCCAGAGGGGTCTTGCCCCAGGCCAGCAAATGCGGGCGGCGAATCCAGTACGCCGCTGCAATGCCACCGAGAAAGCCGGCCAGGAAATGTTTCTTCAGTGAGTGCTCCCAGCCAACCAGTTGATACAGGGCATAAATGCCGATCAGGCACAGCACTGTCTGTAGCCAACCGCCACGATAGATAAAGATCAGTCCAGCCAGTGGCAGGGCCATGTAGAAGAACACTTCGTAAGCCAGGGTCCAGGTGACATTGGAGATCAGCATCCCGGTTTGGTGGTATTGATTGACGTCCGGTCGGTCGAAGGTCAACCAGGACAGGATTTGTCCAATGAACTGGGTGCCAGAGTCCTTGAGTTCCCAGTTCTGCAGATAGAACACCGTCACAAAGACCAACGCCATCAGTGGCAGGTAAAGCGGGTAGAGGCGAAAGAGTCTCGATACCGCAAAGGCCAGCCAGTCATGTTGCCGCCCTTGGGTGAGCAACCGGTCCCAGAACAGAAATCCGGTGATCATGAAAAACAGCGCAACGCTGCCCTGGCCAAGTTGCGAGTAGAAATTGCTCGGCGGTAAATCGATCTTGCCCGTGCTCAGGAATATCCAGGTAATGATTGAATGGTGGATAAACACGCCGAATGCGAGATACCCGCGCAGTCCATCAATGCTGGCAAAGCGACTGTTACCCGCATGTTCCAGATGATCGGAGATTTTCGGTACGGCGCGTAGCACAAGTGCAGCGGTCACGATGGCGAGCAGGTAGGCCGCTATCGCGTAAATCGGATTGATTTCATTCATGGGTGAGCCCGGACCGGGGAGTTTCCGGTCAGCACTTGTTTGTGCAGGTTATCCACGTTGGCTTTCGATGCCATCGCAGCGTATCCGTTGAGCAGCGCTTCGAAATGATCCTCGAACAGCCAGCGCTTATCGACGGTATAACGCTGCATATGACGCAAATTACGCTGACGCAGGGACGGACTCAATGATGAAGGGTAGATGCGCATATCCGCCAGATCGATCAGGCCGAACTCACCATCTTCCAGTACCAGCACGTTCCCCAAGTGGAGAGAACGGAAGTAAACACCTTGCTCATGCAGTTGCGCCATGAATTTGCCGAAACGCTCCACTAGCGTCTGACGTACAGAGGGGGCGGTAATGCCTTGCAGGACTTGGCGCAAAGTGTGCCCTGGCAAGGGCGAGTAGTGCACGGCGGTACTGCCGTCTTCGAGCCGGTACAGGTCAAGGATGGGGGGGGTCGGAATACCCATCGTGCGCAGTTGCACACTGTTGATGGCAAAACGTTGGGAATACGGGTTGAAACTGCCCGATGTATACCACCGGCGGCGTCGAAACAGCTTGAGGAAACTGCCGTCGATCAGGCGCAGGACCTTCGGCCCCAAACCATCTTCTTCGACGATTTGCGCGTTGGCAGTGAGCTGTTGCAGGGCGCTCGCGGTCACTGTTTTGATCGGCATGGCCAGTAAACGTCTGGCCCGCAGGTTGATGCTCAATGCGGCAATCAGTGCCAGGGGAATCCACAACAGGAACCAGTGCTCTTTTGGCCGGGAAATAATCCCTCCGCCTTCAGTCAGGCCTGCTCCGATGCCAAATACCAGCCAGGCTGAAGCGATGATAAACAGCGGTTGCAGGCGGTAGCGCCAGCTACACAGAAGGCCTTGAGCCTGGAAGTACAGCCAGGGTAACAAGCCGATAATACCGACGTAATAGAGCACGCCAAGTGCAAAACTATGGGGTTCCATCAGGTTGAATCCGATGCCGGGGTCGAGGGTCAGGTCGGCGTTGAAGCCATGTCCGATCCACGGGTGATTGGCAATTTTTTGCAGAGCCATCTGCCATATCTCGAAACGGTAGGAGTCACCCCGTTCATTGATCATTCGCGAAAACATCACGGCAACGGTGGCACCCGTGAAGAAGAGTGCGCCAAGCAAGGCAACGGATCGCCGATTCCAGCAAATGAAGCTTAGCCAGAGCGCGGCCAGTGTCAGTGCGACCAGTGGTGTCCTTGAGCCGGTAGCCATCACTGCGGCGAACATGACCGCCATTGCGGGAATGCTCAGCCAGAGTATCTGGTGACGCTTGCAAGTCATGCTCAAACTCAGCCAGTAGGTGCAGAAAAAACCGAATAAATGGGAGCTGAGCAACGGATTGTCGAAGGCGCCAACACCAATCAGGCGCATGCCCGGTTCGTAGACGCGGGCAAACATGTACAGGTTGTAGATCGATGCGATCAACGCCACCGTTGCTGCGCAAAACAGCAACGGCTGGATAATTTCGCTGCGAAAACGCACCAGCAGGTAGCACCCGGCGAACAGCAGCAATGTGTGCAAGGGTGGTTTGAACTCACCACCGATATTTTGCTCGCTTGGACCCCAGAGCAGGCTGAGCAGCGCCCAAGCCACGAACAGCAGTACTGCGACGAAGATTGGCTCGTTGAGCAGTTCTTTGCCCACCCGCGGGCGCAAGCACAGCGCTAGCAGCGCTGGAATGCTGAACAGGCCATAAAAAAGTTTGTGGAGCAGACTGCGCCCTGGAAGGAAAAACAGCGCGCAAAGCAGCAACAAGTAACCGAGCGGCAAAATCCACAGGCAAATGAAATCGAAGACACGATTGGAAGTATTGTTCAGGCCGTTTAATTGCATGCTGAGTGATTCATTCCTGAGTTGAACGACCATGTTAAGGCTGGGCGGGCTGGATATGGATTGGGGGGCGTCACAATACCAGTCTTTACGCGATTGCCAGAACCCTGAAGAAGCTGTGCTAAAGTCTGCGTCCTTTTTATCGACATTCGCGTGATATGACCGACTCCAGTCTCTCCGCAAGCCCATCGAGCTTGAAAATCTACTTCCGCCTGCTCGGCTATGTCCGGCCGTACATCAGTATGTTCCTGATCAGCATTGTCGGATTCCTGATTTTCGCTTCGACGCAGCCAATGCTGGGCTACATCCTGAAGTACTTCGTCGATGGCCTGTCCAATCCGCAAGCAGTGCTGTTCCCGACCGTGCCGTACCTGCGCGACTTGCAGCTGCTGCAGGCAGTGCCCTTGCTGATCATTCTGATCGCAGCGTGGCAGGGGCTGGGGTCCTATCTGGGCAACTACTTCCTGGCCAAGGTCTCCCTTGGGCTGGTCCATGACCTGCGAGTCCAGTTGTTCAACAACCTGTTGGTGCTGCCGAACCGATACTTCGACAAGCATAACTCGGGTCATCTGATTTCACGTATCACCTTCAACGTGACCATGGTCACGGGGGCGGCGACAGATGCGATCAAGGTCGTAATTCGTGAAGGCATGACGGTGATCTTCCTGTTTGCCTCGCTGCTGTTCATGAACTGGCGCCTGACGCTGGTGATGGTCGCCATCCTGCCGCTCATCGCCGTGATGGTGCGTACGGCGAGCAAGAAATTTCGCAAACAGAGCAAGAAGATCCAGTTGGCGATGGGCGATGTGACGCATGTGGCCTCGGAAACCATCCAGGGCTATCGCGTGGTTCGCAGTTTCGGTGGCGAGGTTTACGAAGAAAAGCGTTTCTTCGAAGCCAGTCAGGGCAACACCGACAAGCAGTTGCGCATGACCCGCACCGGTGCCATCTACACGCCATTACTGCAACTGGTGATCTATACCGCCATGGCGGCGCTGATGTTCCTGGTGCTGTACCTGCGTGGTGACGCGTCCGCTGGTGACATGGTTGCCTATATCACGCTGGCCGGCCTTTTGCCCAAGCCCATCCGTCAATTGTCCGAGGTCAGCTCGACCATCCAGAAGGGGGTAGCAGGTGCCGAGAGCATCTTCGAGCAATTGGATGTCGAGCCTGAAGTCGATACCGGCACCATCGAGCGTGATGTTGTCAGCGGTCGTCTGGAGGTGCGTAACCTCAGCTTTACTTATCCCGACACCGAGCGTCAGGTGCTCGACGACATCAGCTTCTCGGTAGAGCCAGGGCAAATGGTCGCGCTGGTGGGACGTTCCGGCAGTGGCAAGTCGACGCTGGCCAACCTGATCCCGCGCTTCTATCACCACGACAAGGGCCAAATCCTCATCGATGGCGTTGAGGTGGAAGAATACAAACTGCTGAACCTGCGCAAGCACATCGCCCAGGTGACCCAGCATGTAACGCTGTTCAGCGACACCGTGGCCAACAACATTGCCTATGGCGATCTGGCCGGCGCGCCTCGTGAAGATATCGAGAAAGCCGCGAGAGACGCCTACGCGATGGATTTCATCAAGCAGTTGCCTGAGGGGCTTGATACCCAGGTTGGCGAAAACGGCGTATTGCTGTCCGGTGGCCAGCGGCAGCGCCTGGCGATTGCGCGGGCGCTGTTGAAGAATGCACCCTTGCTGATTCTCGACGAGGCCACGTCGGCACTTGATACCGAATCCGAACGCCACATTCAGGCTGCGCTGGATCAGGTCATGAAAGGCCGCACCACTCTGGTGATTGCTCACCGGCTGTCGACCATCGAGAAGGCTGACCTGATCCTGGTCATGGATCAGGGGAAAATCGTCGAACGTGGCACCCACGCTCAACTGCTGGCGCAAAATGGCTACTACTCGCGTCTGAATGCCATGGGCCTGGATGCCCCGACGCAAGACATCGCTTGAGACCGATAGCAGAGTGAGCATGGTTCACCCTTGTACACACCGGGCGTGCAATGCGCCCGGTGGCATTGGCAGCAATCTGCGCGTTGGCGATTTGCCGCGTGGGACGTTATCGGGGTGTTTGTGAGCGAGCCGCTGGAAACGGACGCCTGCAGGCGCTTGCCCGATGTCCTGCTCAAAAAATGAGCAAAAAAACCTGCTGAATGATCCGGTTGCAGCCGCCGCACAAGCCCATGCCCACCCTGTGTTAATATCGCGCCCCTGTTCATTTTGTATGTGGGTTGCTCCATGAAGTTGTCCATGCCGCGATTCGATCAAGCCCCTGTCTTGGTGGTCGGCGATGTCATGCTCGACCGTTACTGGCATGGTGGTACCTCACGGATTTCCCCTGAGGCACCCGTACCGGTCGTCAAGGTCGAGAACATTGAGGACCGCCCGGGCGGTGCCGCCAACGTTGCGTTGAACATTGCCGCGCTCGGTGCGCCGGCCTCGCTGGTTGGCGTGACAGGCGACGATGAAGCCGCCGACAGCCTGGTCAATAGCCTCAAGGGCGCAGGTGTGCGGGCGCTGTTCCAGCGTATCGCGCACCAGCCGACCATCGTCAAACTGCGGGTCATGAGTCGTCACCAGCAATTGCTGCGTATCGATTTCGAAGAGCCGTTCGCCACCGACGCCATGGCGCTGGCGGTGCAAGTCGACGAATTGCTCGAAGGCATCAAGGTGCTGGTGCTGTCCGACTACGGCAAAGGCGCGCTGAAGAATCATCAGGTTCTGATCCAGGCGGCCCGTGCCCGTGGCATTCCGGTGCTGGCTGATCCCAAGGGCAAGGATTTCTCGATTTACCGGGGTGCGAGCCTGATCACGCCGAACCTCAGCGAGTTCGAAACCATCGTCGGTGGCTGCGCCGATGAGCACGAGCTGGTGAGCAAGGGCGCGAAGCTGATGCACGATCTCGAGCTCGGCGCCTTGCTGGTGACCCGTGGCGAGCATGGCATGACCCTGCTGCGTCCGGATCATCCGGCGCTGCACCTGCCGGCCCGTGCCCGTGAAGTGTTTGACGTGACCGGTGCTGGCGACACAGTGATTTCCACCCTGGCGGCGGCCATTGCTGCCGGTGAGGAGTTACCCCATGCGGTAGCCCTGGCCAACCTGGCCGCGGGCATCGTGGTCGGCAAGCTGGGTACGGCGGCCATTAGCGCACCGGAACTGCGCCGCGCCATTCAGCGTGAGGAAGGTTCCGAGCGTGGTGTGCTTGGTCTCGAGCAGTTGTTGCTCGCCGTTGACGACGCCCGTGCGCACAACGAGAAAATCGTGTTCACCAACGGCTGCTTCGACATCCTGCATGCCGGTCATGTGACGTATCTGGAACAGGCGCGGGCCCAGGGTGATCGCCTGATCGTCGCGGTCAACGACGACGCATCGGTGAGTCGCCTGAAGGGACCGGGTCGTCCGATCAACAGTGTTGACCGACGCATGGCGGTACTGGCGGGGCTGGGGGCTGTTGACTGGGTGATCAGTTTCCCGGAAGGCACGCCGGAAAACCTGCTGCGCGAAGTCAAACCTGATGTGCTGGTCAAGGGTGGGGACTACGGGATTGACCAAGTGGTCGGCGCGGACATCGTGGCGGCTTACGGCGGCACCGTGAAAGTGCTGGGGCTGGTGGAAAACAGCTCCACTACCGCGATTGTCGAGAAGATTCGCAAGTCCGAGTAACGCAGCTTTTGTAGGAGCGAGCTTGCTCGCGAAAACCCGAGAGCACCGCGGGGCTCCAGGTTTTTCGCGTCATCGTTGGCCTCCATCGCGAGCAGGCTCGCTCCTATAAGGTACGCGGCACGATCTTCTTCAGCAGCAGCTTTGCCTTCCCCCGCAAGCGGGCCAGTCCGGAATCCTTTCCCGGTGGCGTCAAGCCTTGCTGGCTCACCCAATCCTTCCAGCGGATCCGCTCATCCCTCACCAGCCAGCCTTCCTGTCGGGCAAAGCTTTCAGCCAGGTACAGTCCGCGCGTGCTGGCCGGGTGCAACTGATCCTTTTTCAGGGTATAGAGCTCAGCCATGGGGCGGCCGTCCTGCAAGGGCATCAGGTACAAATCGGGACGCTTGCGATCGAGTCGGGCGACCAGTTGATCGCCTTCCAGGCGTTCATCAACATGAAACAAACTCAAGGATTTGGCTTCCTTGGGCACGTCCAGGCGCAAGTCGTAGATCAGTTGCAGCGACGCCGTCGGCAGATGCACGTAGGCGCGCGGTCGTTCGATCAACTGCAGGTTGGCGCAACGCACCGGCCGAGCCGAGCCGGACAGCGGCGTCAGGCGAAACGGCAAGGCCTCGCGGTAGTGCAGGGCCGACGAGTAGGGCGCCGGCAGCCAGGTGTCGTTGAAGCGTCCGCCGAGCCAGCCTTCCGGCGTTTCCAGCAGGCATTCCTCGGCTATCTCCTGGATGGCGGTGTGCAACGGCAGGTTCAGCTCGTGGGCCGGGACATAACCGGAGATCAGCTTGAGCACCACGTCGCCACGGTCCTGGCGACGTTGACGCACCAGCACCCAGTAATCGCGATTCTGCCAATGCAGCGTCAGGCGCACCGAAACGCCGAGATTGGCCAATTCAAGTGAAAAGCGCTCCGTGTCGGCGACCGTCACCGGACGGCGACGCTGCAGGATCTGGGAGAAATTCAGCGGCCTCCCGACACTCTGATAGCTCAGGCCTTCGGGAGTCGCTTCGACGTATAACGGCAGGGTCTTGAAGTTGCTCGGGTTCTTTCTTATGAGCGTACGCGGCATGTCGGCTCCTGCTTAAGGCCGCGTGGGCGGCGTCAGTTGCTACGTAGGACCTGGGCAACGGTCGCGACGTTGTGGGCGAGGTGCAGCGGATTGATGGTCCCGACAATAGCACTGGCAACACCCGGATGTTCAAACAACAATTCGAAACTGGCGCGCACCGGGTCCACGCCCGGGCTCAGGCATGCGTGACCGCTGGCGAGGGCTTTTTTGACCAGAATGGCTTTGCCGTGAGCAGCAGCATAGTCAATGACAGCCTTTTCGGTTTGCTCGTTCAGATTGTAGGTGACCATCGCGCAATCACCTTGCTCCAGGGCCTTCAAGCCGCCGTCGACGGTTTTGCCGGAAAAGCCGAACCCGCGAATCTTGCCCTCGGCCTTGAGTTCGGCGAGGGTCGCATAGACTTCGCAGTCGTTGAGGATCGCCAGGTCATTGCCATCGGAATGCACCAGCACCAGGTCGATAAAATCCGTTTCCAGACGCTGCAGGCTGCGTTCGACCGAGAATCGGGTGTGCGCGGCGCTAAAGTCATGCCGCGACAGGCCGTCGGCGAATTCTTCACCAACCTTGCTGACAATCACCCAATCCTGACGCTGACCGCGCAGTAACGGGCCGAGGCGCTCCTCGCTGCGACCGTAGGCCGGAGCGGTGTCGATCAGGTTGATGCCCAGGTCGCGGGTCAGCTTGAGCAGCATGCGTGCTTCGTCGTCGTCAGGGATCTGAAAGCCATTGGGGTATTTCACCCCTTGATCGCGGCCGAGTTTCACCGTACCCAGGCCCAGCGGCGACACCAGCAGGCCGGTGCTGCCCAGGGGGCGATGCAAGTCATGCAGGGTGGGTTGGCTCATGGCAGCAGTTGTTCCCACGCCGGGACGCCCATCGGCGGCTTTGGCAATTCGGGGAGTGGCGCCACCGGGCCCGGTTGAATGCCATCGCGGGCAAGGCTCGCAATCACCCGGTCGGCGAAGTCCGGCGCCAACGCCAGTTTGGTAGGCCAGCCCACCAGCAGCCGGCCCTCCTCGGCGAGAAACGCGTTATCAGGGCGGGTCAGGCCCGATTGCAGCGGTTCGGCGCGATCCACACGCAAGGTGGCCCATTGCGCGGTGCTCAGGTCGATCCATGGCAGCAACTGGGCGAGTTCTTTCTGCGCAGTGGCGATTTGCTCCGCAGGCTCACGGTTGACGCCTTCGGTTTCGGCGATATCGCCGCCCAGATACCAGACCCACTGGCCATCGGCGGCCGGGTGCGTGGTGACGGTAAGGCGCGGTTTGGTGCCGCCGCCCAGGCAGTGGGCATACAGCGGTTTGAGGCTCGGGCCCTTGGCGATGATCATGTGCAACGGCCGCCGCTGCATGGCCGGCTGGCTCAGGCCCAGCGCTTCGAGCAGCGCAGCCGTTCCGCCGCCGGCGCTCAAGACGATGCGTTGGGCGCGGATCTCGCGCTCGTCCACCTTTAGGCCGACCAGCACGCCACCTTCAAGCAGTGGCTCGATCTTTTGGCCGGCGAGTAGGCCGTCACCTGCCAGATCGGCCAGGCGCTGGATCAGGCTCGGCACATCGATCACCAATTCCGCCAGGCGATAGACTTTGCCCTTGAAACGTTTGTCCTGAAGGGCGGGCGGCAGTTGATCGCCCTTGACCTGATCGACACGACCGCGCACGGCTTTGCTGGCGAAAAAACTGGTGAGGTTGCCGGCGATGGTGCCGGGGGACCACAGGTAGTGCGCTTCGGACAGCAGGCGCACGCCGGACAGGTCCAGCTCACCGTCGCCGGCCAGGGCCTCACGCCAGCGGCGCGGCATGTCGGCGATGGCCTCCGAAGCACCGGTCAGGGCGCCATGCAATGCGTATTTGGCGCCGCCGTGGATGATGCCCTGGGACTTCAGGCTTTGCCCGCCACCGAGACTGGCGCTTTCCACCAGCACGGTCGAAAACCCCTGGCGGCGCAGGCGCGCATTCAGCCAGAGGCCGGCGACACCAGCGCCGACAATCAGAACGTCGGTGGAAATAACGGATGGCATGCAGCGACCTCAGTGTTTGAGTGAAGCGGCAAGTTTCAAGCTTCAAGCTATAAGCTGCAAGCAAGACCTCTTGTTGCTTATAACTTGAAGCTTATGGCGGCAGTTAATGCCCGGCAGTTTTCGAGAACAACTGAATCACCACAACGCCCAACACGATCAACGCCATCCCCAGCATCGCCGGCACATCCAGCTTCTGCCCGTAGATAAACAACGCTGCCACGCTGACCATCACGATCCCCATGCCGGCCCAGACCGCGTAAGCCACGCCCACCGGCACGCTGCGCACCACCAGCGTCAGCATCCAGAAGGCAATCCCGTAACCGACGATCACCAGCACCAGTGGCAGTGGGGTGCTGAAGCCTTTGACCGCTTTCATCGAAACAGTGGCAATCACTTCGGCGCAGATGGCAATGGCCAGGTAGTAGTAAGCGGTCATGGGTCAATCCTCGTATGAAGTGTTGCTTTCTGAGGTGGCATTCTAGAGATTCATCAGATGCGGTAAAGTCATTACCTATCTGTTATCGAGATGGGTTTGGGCATGAGTATGCAATGGAACCTGGAGCAGCTGCGCTTGTTCGTCAGCGTGGCGGAGCAACGTTCGTTTTCCGCCGTGGCACGGAACCAGCGCAAGGCGCAGTCGGCGGTCAGCAGTTCGATCGCGCTGCTGGAGGAAGACCTGGGCGTCAGCCTGTTCGATCGCAGCAGTGGCCGACAGCCGAAACTCACCGAAGCCGGCAACGCCTTGCTGGAAGAAGCGCGGGAAGTGCTGCGTCAATGTGAGCGCCTCAATGGCCGGGCGCTGGCGATGATGCGTGGGCAGGAGGCGCGTCTGCGCCTGGCTCAGGATGAGGCCATGCCTTACCAGCCGGTCATCGAAAGTTTCGAAGCGCTGGCTGAGCGCTTTCCCAGCCTGGAGGTGCAATTGACCAGTGCGGCCCAGGGCGAGGTGGCGCGCAAACTGGTGGAGCGTCGTGCCGATCTGGGTTTGTTGTTCTTTCACGACCAGATCCCCGAAGCGCTGGAGCGCCGAGTGCTTGGCAGCGTGGAAATGGTCACCGTGTGCGGCGTCGACCATCCGCTGGCGAAGCAGGTCCAGGTTGATCGCCAGGCGCTGGCCCGGCATCGCCAGCTGCTGATGTCGACCCAGTCCAGCCTCTATCCCGGCAGCGAGCCGGCCAGCCCGCAAGTCTGGCGGGCCGACAGCTTTTACGTGATGGCGGAATGGCTGGTGCGCGGCCTCGGCTGGGCCTGGCTGCCGCGCCATGTGGTGCAGTACCCGACCTATCAGGGGCAAATGGTCGAGTTGAGCAGCGAGTGGACCCCGCCGGCGTTGGTGGTGGAACTGGTCTGGCGCCGCGATGAGCCCCTCGGTCCGGCGGCTCGCTGGCTGGCGGAACGTTTTGCCGTGCACTTGCAGGCGATCGGCGAAAAAACCGATAAACTCCGCCGCCATGAATAGAACTCTTTATACCGCGCTGTTTTACCTTGGGCTGCCGTTGGTAGCGATTCGACTCTGGCTGCGGGCGCGCAAGGCGCCGGCCTATGCCAAACGCATTGGTGAGCGGTTCTCCTATGGGATGCCGGTGATGCAACCGGGTGGCCTCTGGGTGCACGCGGTATCGGTGGGCGAGAGCATTGCCGCCGCGCCGATGATTCGCGCTTTGCTGCAACGATATCCACAACTACCGATTACCGTCACTTGCATGACCCCGACCGGCTCGGAGCGCATCCAGGCGATGTTTGCCAATGAGCCGCGCATCCAGCACTGCTATTTGCCGTACGACTTGCCGTGCGCCGCCCGGCGCTTCCTTGATCGGGTCCAGCCAAGGCTGGCGGTGATCATGGAGACAGAACTGTGGCCCAACCATATCCATGAATGCGCCAAACGCGGGATTCCCGTGGCGTTGGCCAATGCGCGCCTGTCCGAGCGCTCGGCGAAAGGCTATGGCCGCTTTGCCAAGCTGACCGGGCCGATGCTCGCCGAAATGAGCCTGTTCGCGGTGCAGACCGAAGCCGAGGCCCAGCGCTTCCGCGATTTGGGGGCCCGGGCGCCAACCGTTGAGGTGACCGGCTCAATCAAGTTCGACCTGACCATCGACCCGCAGCTGTTGCAGCGAGCCGCCGAACTGCGTGGCCAATGGCAGGCGCAGGAACGCCCGGTGTGGATCGCGGCCAGTACCCACGAGGGCGAAGACGAGGTGGTGTTGGCGGCCCATCGTCAGTTGCTGGCGAGCCATCCCGATGCCTTGCTGATTCTGGTGCCGCGCCATCCTGAGCGTTTCAATGCGGTGTTCGAGTTGAGCCGACAGCAGGGCTTTGCCACGGTCCGTCGTTCCACGGGCGAGCCGGTCACTGCCTCGACGTCAGTGTTGCTGGGCGACACCATGGGCGAATTGCTGTTTCTCTATGCCTTGGCCGACAGCGCCTTCGTCGGTGGCAGCCTGGTGCCCAATGGCGGGCACAACCTGCTGGAACCGGCGGCGCTGGCCAAGCCAGTGTTGAGCGGTCCACATCTGTTCAACTTCCTCGAAATCGCTGCGCAGTTGCGCAGCGCCGGGGCGTTGCAGGAAGTGGAGGATGCCGAAGGCTTGGCACTGGCGGTGCAGCGTCTGTTCGAATTGCCCAGGGATGCGCAGCGGATGGCGGAGGCGGGCTTGAAGGTGATGCGCACCAATCAGGGCGCCTTGCAGCGGTTGCTGGATGGGTTGGGGCGGTTGATCGAGCGGGCTTGAATCCCTTCCTGACCCATTGTGGCGAGGGAGCACGCTCGCTCGCCACAAAAGTCTTTCGCCAGGACTTATTTGTTACTGACCCGGTCTTGCATTCAACTGGTCAGCCGCCGCCTTGGCCAGATCCGGCGGCAGGAAGTCCTTGTCCGGGTTGTAGTCAGGCTTGAGCCACCGCGCCAGGTCCTGCAAATCCCCCGGGTTCAACGTGCCGGCCTGTTGCTTGAGGCGCAGGTTGTCGAGGATGTAGTCGTAGCGGGTGTTGTTGTAGTTGCGCACCGAGGTGTACAGCTG
This sequence comes from Pseudomonas sp. MT92, assembly GCF_058792515.1. Taxonomy (NCBI): domain Bacteria; kingdom Pseudomonadati; phylum Pseudomonadota; class Gammaproteobacteria; order Pseudomonadales; family Pseudomonadaceae; genus Pseudomonas; species Pseudomonas sp. MT92. The sequence goes on along the minus strand of NZ_JBXAFA010000012.1, from coordinate 220,424 downwards.
GCGCTGCGCATCCAGCACGTCAACGATGTTTCGTGTTCCCACCTGATAACCGATTTCGGTCGCTTCCACCGCACTCTGGTTGGAAATGATCGACTGCTTGCGCGCCTGTACCTGTTCGACGTCGGTATTCACTGCGCGGTGCAGGTCGCGGGTGTTTTCGACAATTTGCCGGCGCAGGGATTCGCGTTGCTGCTCGATCTGGTCCAGTTGTGCATAGGACTGGCGCACCTGGGAGTTGATCAGGCCGCCGCTGTAGATCGGGATGTTCAGCTGCAGGCCCACCGAGGTTTGCTCGACGTTGCCACCGTAGGGTTGGGGAAAGGCATTCGGGTTGCTGAAGCCCAACGCGTCGTTATCGCCTTTTTCGTATTTCGCCACGGCGTCGATGGTCGGCGCGTGGCCGGCCTTGCGCTGCTTGAGGGTTTGCTCGGCAGCGCTGACGGCGTAGTTGCTGGCCAACAGATTGAGGTTCTGTTTGGCCGCCGTTTCGACCCAGGCCTTGGCATCGTTCGGCGCTGGCGGCAGGATCGGCAGGTTGTGGCTGATGCCCTGGATCGAGTTGTACTGACGGTTGGTCAGGGTGATCAGCGCTTCAAATGCATCATCCACCTGGCGCTGCGCGACGATACGGTTGGCGCGTGCGGTGTCGTAGCTGGCTTGTGAGTTGAGCACGTCGGTCTTGTCCGAGAGACCGACATCGAAGCGCTCATTGGACTGATCGAGCTGGCGTTTGAACGCGGCTTCCTCGGCCTTGGTCGAGGCCAGGTTGTCCTGGCTGCGCAGTACGTTGAAGTAACTGTTGGCGGTTTGCAGGATCAGGTTCTGCTCGGTTGCCGAGAGTTGCAGCGCGGCCTGCTCATTGACGTCCTTGGCGGCCTGGAACTGGAACCAGCGATCGGCACGGAACAACGGCTGCGCCAGCGTGGCCTGGTATGAATGAGCATTGCGGTTGGCGGTGGTCGACGGCTGATCGAGCGAGGTGCGCGCGCTGGACACTTGCGCGCCACCCGAGAGATTAGGCAGCAGGCCGGCGCGGGCCTGGGGCACGACTTCCTTCTGGGCGCCGTATTGGGCCATGGCGGCGGCGAGGTCGGCGTTGTTGTTCACCGCTTCCTGGTAGACGCTGACCAGATCGGTTTTGTTGGATAAGGGCGCTTCTGCCCAGGCCATTCCATTGGACGCACAAGACACGGCCAGGGCCAGTGAGAGTTTGCGCAGCATAGGCGTTCCCTACAATTAATATTACACAAGTAATTTGAGCGCCAAGGCTAAGGCGCGACACGTGCAACGTCAATGCGCGCGACGGCGTAGCGAGTGTAGTGGTGCATCGGGGCGCCAACAATCCTGCAATTACGCCATTCATCATGGTATTTGCCGCAGAGTTGGCGTTCTTTGCCAGTTGTGTCTAGACTGGCCGGGTTCTTGTCGGGGTGCCTTGCTATGAGGCTGAGATCGAATAATTTCGGATCCCGTTGAACCTGATCAGGTTAGCGCCTGCGTAGGGAACAAGATTTCTCGTCACCCGGCGAGTCCTCTTGTGCTTCGTCCGGGATGTTGTTCGACAATCGAACACCCCTCGAGCACTGAGCACAGCACTGCTGGAATTCCCAGCGCCCGTGCGTCCATTCGTTTACAGGTTCGCTCCGACAAAAATCCACTGCCTGGATGCTGTCTGGAGAGCCCGTGATGACGACAAAAGCAAAAAACGACACCCACCTGAGCGAATCGGCCAAGGTCGACGAGCAGTCGGTTCAGCCTTTTACCCGCTCGCAAAAAATTTATGTGCAGGGCTCTCGCCCGGACATTCGCGTGCCGATGCGCGAAATCAGCCTGGACGTGACCCCCACCGATTTCGGTGGCGAAATCAATGCCCCGGTCACTGTCTATGACACTTCAGGCCCGTACACCGACCCCAACGTCATCATTGACGTGCGCAAGGGCTTGGGCGATGTGCGCTCGGCCTGGATCGACGACCGGGGTGATACCGAGCGCTTGCCTGGCCTGAGCTCGCACTTCGGCCAGGAGCGCCTGGCCGATCCGGAACTGACCAAGCTGCGCTTCGCTCACGTCAATAGCCCGCGCCGCGCCAAGGCCGGGGCCAACGTCAGCCAGATGCACTACGCGCGCAAAGGCATCATCACCGCCGAGATGGAATACGTCGCCATCCGCGAAAACATGAAGCTGCAAGAGGCCCGCGCTGCCGGCCTGATGAAACAGCAGCACGCCGGTCACAGCTTCGGCGCCAGCATCCCGAAGGAAATCACGCCGGAGTTTGTCCGCGAAGAAATCGCCCGCGGTCGCGCAATCATTCCAGCCAACATCAACCACACCGAACTGGAACCGATGATCATCGGCCGTAACTTCCTGGTGAAGATCAACGGCAACATCGGCAACAGCGCCCTGGGTTCGTCCATCGAAGAAGAAGTGGCGAAACTGACCTGGGGTATCCGCTGGGGTTCGGACACGGTCATGGACCTGTCCACTGGCAAGCACATCCACGAAACCCGCGAGTGGATCATCCGCAACTCGCCGGTGCCGATCGGTACCGTGCCGATCTACCAGGCGCTGGAGAAGGTCAACGGCGTCGCTGAAGACCTGACCTGGGAGCTGTTCCGCGACACGCTGATCGAGCAGGCCGAGCAGGGCGTCGACTACTTCACCATCCACGCCGGCGTGCTGTTGCGCTATGTGCCGATGACCGCCAAGCGAGTGACCGGCATCGTTTCCCGTGGCGGTTCGATCATGGCCAAGTGGTGCCTGGCGCACCACAAGGAAAACTTCCTCTACACCCATTTCGACGAAATCTGCGAAATCATGAAGGCCTACGACGTCAGCTTCTCGCTGGGCGATGGTCTGCGTCCGGGCTCGATTGCCGACGCCAACGACGAAGCGCAGTTCGGCGAGCTGGAGACCCTCGGTGAGCTGACCAAGATCGCCTGGAAGCACGACGTGCAATGCATGATCGAAGGCCCGGGCCACGTGCCGATGCAGTTGATCAAAGAGAACATGGACAAGCAGCTCGAGTGCTGCGACGAGGCGCCGTTCTACACCCTCGGCCCGCTGACCACCGACATCGCGCCAGGCTACGACCACATCACCTCGGGTATTGGTGCGGCGATGATCGGCTGGTTCGGTTGCGCCATGCTCTGCTACGTGACGCCGAAGGAGCATTTGGGTCTGCCGAACAAGGATGACGTGAAGACCGGGATCATCACCTACAAGATCGCCGCTCATGCCGCCGACCTTGCGAAGGGGCATCCAGGCGCGCAGATTCGTGACAATGCCTTGAGCAAGGCGCGTTTCGAGTTCCGTTGGGAAGATCAGTTCAACCTCGGCCTCGATCCGGACACCGCTCGCTCGTATCACGATGAAACCCTGCCGAAGGATTCGGCCAAGGTCGCGCATTTCTGCTCGATGTGCGGGCCGAAGTTCTGCTCGATGAAAATCACCCAGGAAGTGCGCGAGTACGCGGCCAACCAGCGGATCGAAGCAGTGGACGTGGACGTCGCCCAAGGCATGGCCGAGCAGGCCGAGCGCTTCAAGAAAGAAGGCAGTCAGCTGTACCAGAAAGTTTGACCTGACCTGAAAGGGTGGGGCCTACAGGCCCCATCGCGAGCAGGCTGGCTCCCACACTGGATTTGTGAGCGCCACAAGTCCCTTGTGGGAGCCAGCCTGCTGGCGATAGCGGTCAACACAACAACAATGTCCCTCTGAGATAACACCCTTGAGCATTCAACCCAGTACTTACTCCCCCGACATCGCGGTGCCGTCTGACAGGCGTGTGTTCGGCGGCCGGGATCTGTTTTCCCTGTGGTTTTCCCTCGGCATCGGCCTGATGGTGCTGCAGACCGGTGCGCTGTTGGCGCCAGGTTTGGGGCTGTCCGGCTCGTTGCTGGCGATTTTTTTAGGCACGCTGGTCGGTGTTCTGCTGCTGGCCGCGGTTGGCGTGATCGGCAGCGATACCGGCCTGTCGTCGATGGCCGCGCTCAAACTCAGCCTCGGCGCCAAAGGCGCGAGCCTGCCGGCGGTGTTGAACCTGCTGCAGCTGATCGGTTGGGGCTCGTTCGAAATCATCGTCATGCGCGATGCCGCCAGCCTGTTGGGCGCGCGGGCCTTCAGTGAAGGCAGTCTGCTGTCCAGCCCGATGCTGTGGACGCTGTTCTTCGGCGCTTTGGCGACCTTGCTGGCGGTCAGTGGTCCGTTGACGTTCGTGCGCCAGATCCTGCGCAAGTGGGGCATCTGGTTGCTATTGGCTGCGTGCACCTGGCTGACCTGGAACCTGTTCGCCAAGGCTGATCTGGCGGGCGTGTGGGCGCAGGCCGGTGATGGCTCGATGCCGTTCGCCGTGGGCTTCGACATCGCGATTGCCATGCCGCTGTCGTGGCTGCCGCTGATCGCCGACTACTCGCGTTTCGGCAAGCGGGCGAAAAACGTATTCGGTGGCACCGCGATCGGTTTCTTTATCGGCAACTTCTGGCTGATGAGCCTGGGCGTGGCCTACACCCTGGCGTTCGCGCCGAGCGGTGAAGTCAATGCCTTGCTGCTGGCTCTGGCCGGTGCAGGCCTGGGGATTCCGTTGCTGCTGATTTTGCTGGATGAATCAGAGAACGCCTTTGCCGACATTCACTCGGCGGCGGTGTCCAGCGGGATTCTGTTGCGCTGGAAGGTCGAGCACCTGGCGTTGGCCATCGGGGTGGTCTGCACCTTGATCGCCTTGCTGGCACCCTTGGCTCAGTACCAGAACTTCCTGCTGTTGATCGGTTCGGTGTTTGCGCCGCTGTTCGGCGTGGTGCTGGTGGACCACTTCATCCTGCGCAAACGCAGTGGCCAGGTCGCGGCAGCCGCATTGCGCTGGCCGGCGTTGCTGGCCTGGCTGGGCGGGATCAGCACCTACCATCTGCTGGCCAATCTGTATCCGGACATCGGCGCAACCCTGCCGGCGCTGGTGCTGGCAGGGTTGCTGCAACTCGTGCTGGGCCGGGCCTTCAGTTACGGCCGGGAAACAGCTCGGGCTTGATGATGCCATTCAGGCGAGGGTAAGGGATCTTCAGTTCGACATGGCCCAGCGCGTAAGGCGCGATGCTGCTGGTTTCGTACTTGAGGATCACCCCGCCATAGGTCAGCGCCACGTTCTGGGTTTTCTGGAACGGCCAGCTCTTCACGAACTCCGGTTCCTGATCGAGCTTGGTGCTGATCAGCCAGCTGTTGTGCGCCACCTGCGCGGCTTTCCAGAACGCGTCTTCCTGTCCCGGTACCAGCATGTCCGACAGCGTCAGCACCTTATGTTGTTGACGTGAGTAGTTGATGAAGCCGCGGCCAGGAATCCCATGGGCGCCGCCGTTGTCCAGGTAGCTGGACAGTTCGACAATCACCAGTCCGTCATGCTGCTCGCGTACTTTCGATTGCAAATAACTGCTGTTGCGCGGGCCGGCGGTGCGCAAGAACTGTTCGCGATACGCGGCCAGTGTCGGCGCCACGGGGGCATCGGGCGAGGTGCGGGTCATTTGCAGCAGGCGTTTTTCGATGATGCCGTCAAGCGTAGGTTCGGCCGGGAAGTGCACGATATCAATATTCACCAGCGGGCAATCCTGATCCTTGCAGCCAGGCTTGAGCTGTTCGGAGGCGTCGCGAGTGGTTTCCAGCGGCGCCCGATAGTTGGGCTGGAACAGACTCTGGCAAGCGCCCAGGGTCAGGGCGATGGCGGCCACGGAGGCGATTTTAAAAAGCGACATGGTTGTCCTTCATAAAACTGGGAAAGGCGAAAAGTTACCCGCTTCGACTGTCAACGAAGCAGTCAGTTCGCCACTAAGCTAATTAGAGTGGGTTTCGCCCTCACCGTCTATCCCGCTGACGGGAAAGGGGCTGCATCAAAGGTCTGCGGCGCGTTAGGATGGCGCGAAGTCGAGGTGGGAACCTCGTACAGGATTAGCAGTAACGAGGATTGTCATGACTGATTTTGCCACCGCCACTCCGACCGCCGTTGATATCGTTCGGCGCGAACAGTGCTACCAGGGCTTCTACAAGCTTGATCGCGTGCACTTGCGCCATGAATTGTTCGCCGGTGGCATGAGCCGCGAGATCAATCGTGAAGTGTTCGTGCGCCACGATGCAGTGTGCGTGCTGCCTTACGATCCGCAGCGCGATGAAGTGGTGCTGATCGAGCAGTTCCGCGTCGGCGCCATGGGCAAGACCGACAATCCCTGGTTGATCGAACTGGTCGCTGGTCTGATCGACAAGGAAGAAGTACCGGAAGAAGTTGCTCGCCGCGAAGGGCAGGAGGAAGCTGGGCTTGTTTTCGGGGCGCTGTGGCCGATCACCCAATATTTTCCATCGCCGGGCGGCAGCAATGAATTCGTGCATTTGTACCTGGGGCGTTGCGAGACAACCGGGGTCGGCGGCCTGCATGGGCTGGAGGAAGAAGCAGAAGATATCCGCGTCTCGGTCTGGGCCTTTGAAGATGCCCTGCAGGCCGTACGCGACGGACGTATTGCCAACGCACCAAGCATCATTGCCTTGCAATGGCTGGCTTTGAATCGCGTTGAAGTGAGGGGGTTATGGTCGTAAACAAGCTGCGCGATCGCTATCGGGTGGATCTGGTGGGGCTGCAAGCGTCCTGCGAGGCGAACTACGCGCGACTGATGCGACTGCTGCCGGACATGCGCAGCGAGCCGGCCGCGCGGCGCATCGCCGTGACCCATGGCGATCAGATGCTCGGGGTGCTGGCGCTGGAAGTGCTGCAAGTCTGTCCGTACACCACGACCCTGCAAGTGCGCCAGGAACACAGCCTGCCGTGGCTGCCGGTGCCGCAACTGGAAGTACAGGTCTATCATGACGCGTGCATGGCCGAAGTGGTCAGCGCCGAACATGCGCGGCGCTTTCGTGGCATCTATCCTTACCCGAACGCCGCGATGCACCAGCCGGATGAAAAAGCCCAACTGAACATGTTTCTGGGCGAATGGTTGAGCCATTGCCTGGCGTTGGGGCACGAGTACGAAGTCGTACGTTAATTGTGAGCCGCAGTTGTGAACTGCGTCAGGTTCACAGGTTTCCCCTTTAGATCGTCCCCCAGCATAATTGCGCCATTCATCCATTCCCGTGATCACGCCCTGGGAGAACACCTTGCCGAGCGTATCCACATTGAGTGCCGCCGATCCGGCGTTGCTGGTGCAGATTTCCGACAGCCATCTGTTCGCCGAGGCGGATGGCACGCTGCTGGGCATGAATACCTGCGACAGCCTACAAAGAGTCATCGAGCTGGTACGCCAGCAACAGCCGCAGATCGACCTGATCCTGGCCACGGGTGATCTGTCGCAGGATGGCACGCTGGAGTCTTACCAGCGGTTTCGCGACCTGACCGGGCAACTCGGTGCGCCAGCCCGCTGGATTCCCGGAAACCACGACGAGCCGTTGATCATGGCCGAGGCGGCGGTGCAGAGCGCGTTGCTGGAATCGGTGGTCGACATCGGTAACTGGCGGGTCACGCTGCTTGATTCGGCCGTGCCGGGCTCGGTGCCGGGGTATTTGCAGGACGAACAGTTGCAGTTGCTGGCGTGCTCGTTGAGTGAAGCACCGGAGCGTCATCACCTGGTGTGCTTCCACCACCATCCAGTGTCGATCGATTGTGCCTGGATGGAGCCGATCGGGCTGCGTAATCCCGAGGCGTTGTTTGCTGTGCTGGATCGCTTTCCACAGGTGCGCGCCGTGCTGTGGGGGCATGTGCATCAGGAAATCGATCAATGGCGTAACGGGGTGCGTTTGATCGCTTCGCCGTCGACCTGCATTCAGTTCGAGCCGCGCAGTGAGGATTTCAAGGTCGGAGAGCAGGCGCCGGGGTATCGCTGGCTGCGGCTGTTGCCCGATGGCCAGCTCGAAACCGGGGTGGAGCGCGTCACCGGTTTCGACTTCCAGATCGATTACAGCTCCAACGGCTATTAGTCATTCCCCACGATTGCATTGCGGCCTTCGCGAGCAGGGCTTCGTGAACGGTGCAGATCCATTGTGGGAGCGAGCTCGCTCGCGAAGGCGTCCGCCCGGGCGACCCGATTTCACGGGTATCCCCGATTCCCCCGGCACCCTGTAAACTGCGCCTCTTTATCCGACGCACAGGGAGTTCAAATGTCCGGCTCGATCCTTTATATCCACGGGTTCAACAGCGCGCCTGCGTCGAAAAAGGCCACTCAGTTGAGCGAAGTGATGGAGCGTCTGGGCTTGAGCGATCGATTGCGCGTGCCGGCCTTGCATCACCATCCCCGTGAAGCCATCGGTCAGCTGGAGCAAGCGATTGAGGCGCTCGGACGGCCACTGCTGGTCGGCAGCTCACTCGGCGGCTACTATGCGACTCACTTGGCCGAACGCCATGGCCTCAAAGCCCTGTTGATCAACCCTGCCGTCAGTCCGCACCGGATGTTCGACGGGTTTCTGGGGACGCAGAAAAACCTGTATACCGATGAGACCTGGGAACTGACCCACGACCATGTGACGGCCCTGGCCGAGCTGGAAGTGCCGGCACCGCAGGATCCGCAGCGCTATCAGGTGTGGTTGCAGACCGGCGACGAAACGCTGGACTATCGCCTCGCCCAGCAGTATTACCGGGCTTGTGCCTTGCGTATTCAGGCCGGCGGCGACCATGGTTACCAAGGGTTTGCCGAGCAACTTCCAGCCATGCTGAGCTTTGCCGGCATAGGCGCAGATTTGTATCAGGCGATTGATTTCAGCGCACTGTGAATCGTTGCCCCTTTTTATTGAATCACTGACGACGAGACCCTATGGCCACTCCCAGCGCTAGCTCTTATAACGCAGACGCCATCGAAGTCCTCTCGGGCCTCGACCCGGTGCGCAAGCGCCCCGGCATGTACACCGACACCACTCGGCCAAACCACCTCGCCCAGGAAGTCATCGACAACAGCGTCGACGAAGCCTTGGCCGGGCATGCCAAATCGGTGCAGGTCATCCTGCACGCCGATCACTCGCTGGAAGTCAGTGATGACGGTCGCGGCATGCCAGTGGACATTCACCCGGAAGAAGGCGTTTCCGGCGTCGAGCTGATCCTCACCAAACTCCATGCGGGCGGCAAGTTTTCCAACAAGAACTACCAGTTCTCCGGCGGTCTGCACGGGGTCGGTATTTCGGTGGTCAACGCCTTGTCGACCGAAGTCCGGGTCCGCGTAAAGCGTGACGGCAACGAATACCAGATGACCTTCGCCGACGGTTACAAGAAAACCGAGCTGGAAGTGATCGGCACCGTTGGCAAGCGCAACACCGGCACCAGCGTGTTCTTCGCCCCGGACCCGAAATACTTCGATTCACCGAAATTTTCCATCAGTCGCCTCAAGCACGTGCTCAAGGCCAAGGCCGTCCTGTGCCCGGGGCTGCTGGTCAGTTTTGAAGACAAGGCCAGCGGCGAGAAAGTCGAATGGCATTACGAAGATGGCTTGCGCTCCTATCTGGTCGACGCGGTCAGCGAGTTCGAACGCCTGCCGGACGAGCCGTTCTGCGGCAGCCTGGCCGGTAACAAAGAGGCCGTGGACTGGGCGTTGCTGTGGCTGCCGGAAGGTGGCGACGCGGTGCAGGAAAGCTACGTCAACCTGATCCCGACCGCCCAGGGCGGTACCCACGTCAACGGCCTGCGTCAGGGCCTGCTCGACGCCATGCGCGAGTTCTGTGAATTCCGCAGCCTGTTGCCGCGCGGCGTGAAGCTGGCGCCGGAAGACGTCTGGGAACGCATTGCGTTCGTGCTGTCGATGAAGATGCAAGAGCCGCAATTCTCCGGTCAGACCAAGGAGCGTCTGTCGTCCCGTGAAGCGGCGGCGTTCGTTTCCGGTGTGGTCAAGGACGCGTTCAGCCTGTGGCTCAACGCCAACCCGGAAACCGGCATGCTCCTGGCGGAACTGGCGATCAACAACGCCGGCCGCCGCCTGAAGGCCAGCAAGAAAGTCGAGCGCAAGCGCATCACCCAGGGGCCGGCCCTGCCGGGCAAGCTCGCCGACTGCGCCGGGCAGGACCCGATGCGTTCCGAGCTGTTCCTGGTGGAAGGTGATTCCGCCGGCGGTTCGGCCAAGCAGGCGCGGGACAAAGAGTTCCAGGCGATCCTGCCGTTGCGCGGCAAGATCCTCAACACCTGGGAAGTGGACGGCAGCGAAGTACTCGCCAGCCAGGAAGTGCACAACATTGCCGTGGCCATCGGCGTCGACCCTGGCGCGGCGGACATGAGCCAACTGCGCTACGGCAAGATCTGCATCCTCGCCGACGCCGACTCCGACGGTCTGCACATCGCGACCCTGCTCTGTGCATTGTTCGTCCAGCACTTCCGTGCGCTGGTCGATGCCGGCCACGTCTATGTCGCCATGCCGCCGCTGTACCGGATCGACCTGGGCAAAGAGATTTACTACGCCCTGGACGAAGCCGAGCGCGATGGCATTCTCGATCGCCTGGTGGCGGAGAAGAAACGTGGCAAGCCGCAGGTCACCCGATTCAAAGGCCTGGGTGAAATGAACCCGCCGCAGCTGCGCGAAACCACCATGGATCCGAACACCCGGCGCCTGGTGCAACTGACGCTGGATGATTTCGAAGCGACGTCGGAAATGATGGACATGCTGCTGGCGAAAAAGCGCGCCGGCGACCGCAAGACCTGGCTGGAATCCAAAGGCAACCTGGCCGAGGTTCTGGGCTGATGCGTCTGGGCTTTGCCCTGGCGTGTGCATTGCTGCTGACCTCGATCACGGTGTCTGCCGAGCCGGCACCGTCGTTGCGTCTGGTGTCCGAGCATGCCATCGAAGGCATGCGCGGGGGCAACCTGTCCGGGCTGGCCCTGTGCGGCAAGGACTTGTGGGCGGTCTCCGATCGCGACGACTATCAGATCTACCGGCTCGATACCCAGGCTGGCGTCTGGCACGCGCAAGCCGTGGGCATCGGTGTTCCGCCGGTGCCTGACAGCGGTTTGCCCTGGGGATTGCGTTCGCGGACCTGGGCGGCGTCGTTCGTGCGTGGCGGTGATCTGGATTTCGAAGGCATCACCTGCGACAGCGCCGGCAATCGCTACCTCGTCAGCGAAGGCCATGCGGCCGTCCTGCAAGTGCCGCCAACGGGTCCAGCGTCCTGGCTGAAAATCTCGCCGATGATGGTGCGCGAAGCGCGGGCCAGCGGCATGCTGTTGCAATTCAATGCATTGTTCGAAGGGTTGGCGATCAATTCGACCGGGGACCAGTTGTGGCTCGCCGCCGAGCGCCAAAGCCGCGGATTGGTACTCATCAAGCGCAAGCAGACCGTGTGGGATTGCGACGGTGGCTGTGTGCTGTTGAGCGAATCGGGCATGGAAATGCAGCCGCCGCAGTTTCCCAAGGCCAAGGCGGTTTCACGGGATTTTTCCGATCTGTCATTGTTCAACGGCAAGCTGTTTACCCTGGAGCGCAATGCCTATCAGATCTGTCGCCGGGACCCGCAAACGGCCAAAGTGGAGCGCTGCTGGTCTTATGCTGACGAGTTGTTGCAGGAAAAGCGTCGTTATCCACAGAACTATGGCCTCGAAGAGGCATTGATCGTGGACGCAGACGGTGCGTGGATCGGTGTCGACAACAATTTCGGTGCCCGCGCCGATGGCGAGTTACGGCCGATCGTCTGGCGCTTTGCCGCGCCTGAAGGTGGCTGGAGTGCCAAGCCATGAGTCAGCAACCACCGGGCAAGCGCGCCGGCCGGGTATTGATGGTGCTGGCCTGGTGCGCCGCGCTGTTTCTGGCGACGCGTTTTTTTGGCCAGTGGGAAGAGCGCCAGCAAAACCCGAATGTGGCGGTGAGCTCGGAGCAGGGCGAAGGTTTTATCGAAGTGAAACTGGTCAGCAATGGCCAAGGGCATTTCGTCGCCAGCGGCCATATCAACGGTCAGCCGGTGGATTTCATGCTCGATACCGGGGCGACCGACGTGTCGATCCCGGCCAGCCTGGCCGAGCGGCTGAAGCTGGAGAAAGGCTTCGGGGTGACCCTGAGCACGGCCAACGGTTTGAGCGAGGGGTATCGAACCCGCATCGACCGGCTGCAACTGGGCGACATCGTGTTGCGTGATGTACGCGCACTGGTCGCGCCAGGCCTGCATGGCGATCAAGTGCTGCTCGGCATGAGCGCACTGAACAAACTTGAATTTACCCAGCGCGGTGGCACCATGCTGCTGCGCCAGACAACGAATTGATGAGGCCCGCATGAGCGATATCCTTGCAGACAGCTTGGACGGCGTAGAACGCCGTTCGCTGGCTGACTTCACCGAAAATGCCTACCTCAACTACTCCATGTACGTGATCATGGACCGTGCCTTGCCGCATATCGGCGATGGCCTGAAACCGGTCCAGCGGCGCATCATCTACGCCATGAGCGAGTTGGGGCTGGACGCCGACTCCAAGCACAAGAAGTCGGCGCGTACCGTCGGTGACGTGCTCGGTAAATTCCACCCCCACGGCGACTCGGCTTGCTACGAAGCCATGGTCCTGATGGCTCAGCCGTTCAGCTATCGCTACACGCTGGTGGACGGTCAAGGTAACTGGGGTGCGCCGGACGATCCCAAATCCTTCGCCGCCATGCGTTACACCGAGGCACGGCTATCGCGTTACTCCGAAGTGCTGCTCAGCGAACTGGGCCAGGGCACTGCGGACTGGGGGCCGAACTTCGACGGTACCCTCGACGAGCCGCTGGTGTTGCCGGCACGTTTGCCGAACATCCTGCTCAACGGCACCACCGGTATTGCCGTGGGCATGGCCACCGACGTCCCGCCGCACAACTTGCGCGAAGTCGCCAGCGCCTGCGTGCGTTTGCTCGATGAGCCCAAGGCCACGGTCGAACAGCTCTGCGAACACATTCAGGGCCCGGATTATCCGACCGAAGCGGAAATCATCACACCGCGCGCCGATCTGCTGAAAATCTACGAAACCGGTCGCGGTTCCGTGCGCATGCGCGCCGTGTACCACGTCGAAGACGGCGACATCATCGTCACCGCGCTGCCGCATCAGGTTTCCGGCGCCAAGGTGCTGGAACAGATCGCCGCGATGATGCAGGCCAAGCCGTCCAAGGCCCCGCAGATTGCCGACCTGCGCGACGAGTCCGACCACGAGAACCCATGCCGGATCGTGATCATTCCGGGCGCACGCAAAAACTTTGACCACGATGCATTGATGCAACACCTGTTCGCCAGCACCGAGCTGGAGTCGAGCTACCGGGTCAACATCAACATCATCGGGCTGGACGGCAAGCCGCAACTGAAAAACCTGCGGGCCCTGCTGGTCGAATGGCTGGAGTTCCGGGTGCAGACCGTTCGTCGTCGCCTGCAATTCCGCCTCGACAAGGTCGAGCGTCGCCTGCACCTGTTGGACGGTTTGCTGATTGCCTACCTCAACCTGGATGAAGTGATTCATATCATCCGTACCGAGGAGCATCCGAAAGCGGCACTGATCGAGCGCTTTGCCCTGAGCGAAATCCAGGCCGACTACATCCTCGACACCCGTTTGCGTCAGTTGGCGCGACTGGAAGAGATGAAGTTGCGTGCCGAGCAGGATGAACTGCTCAAGGAACAAGCCAAGCTGCAAGCCTTGCTGAGCAGTGAAGCCAAGCTGAAAAAGCTGGTGCGCACCGAGTTGATCAAAGACGCCGAAACCTACGGCGACGACCGTCGCTCGCCAATCGTCGAGCGCGCCGAAGCCAAGGCCCTGACCGAGCACGATCTGCTGCCGAACGAGAAAGTCACCGTCGTGCTGTCGGAAAAAGGCTGGGTTCGTTCCGCCAAAGGGCACGAAATCGACGCCACTGGGCTTTCCTACAAGGCCGGGGATGGCTTCAAAGCCCTGGCGGCGGGGCGCTCCAACCAGTTTGCGGTGTTTATAGACTCCACGGGTCGCAGCTATTCGGTGGCGGCGCACACCTTGCCATCGGCCCGTGGACAGGGCGAGCCGCTGACCGGCCGTCTGACGCCACCGCCGGGGGCCAGTTTTGAATGCGTGCTGATGCCCGAGGACGACGCGCTGTACGTCATTGCTTCCGACGCCGGTTACGGTTTCGTGGTCAAGGGTGAAGACCTGCAGGCCAAGAACAAGGCCGGCAAGGCGCTGTTGAGCCTGCCGAACAACGCCAAGGTGATCCTGCCGCGTCCGGTGGCTGATCGTGAGCAGAACTGGCTGGCTTCGGTGACCACCGAGGGTCGCCTGCTGATCTTCAAAATCAGCGATCTGCCACAATTAGGTAAGGGCAAAGGCAATAAGATCATCGGTATTTCCGGTGAGCGAGTGGCCAGTCGTGAAGAGTATGTGACGGACATCGCCGTTTTACCGGAGGGCGCCACCTTGGTGCTGCAGGCCGGAAAACGCACCTTGTCACTGAAAGCGGACGACCTGGAGCACTACAAAGGTGAGCGTGGGCGCCGTGGTAACAAATTGCCACGTGGCTTCCAGAGGGTAGATGCGCTGCTCGTCGAAAACCTCAATTAGGCGTGTTAGAGGCTCCGATCTACGATTTAACCCGTAGATCGGCGCTTTCGCGCTGGAGTCGGAACGCATATTCACGGATGATATGGCCTTTCAAGCGCCGGCGTGGCCGAGCGTTCTTCATATTTATTGAGTATTTTCACTGTGGTCAGCCTTGTGGCGATCACCTGGATGGGACGATGACTGCTCTGCGCCTTCCTTTTATCTTGATGCTCGCTGGGGTTCTTGGCCTGGCGGGTTGCAGCGTTCACCAGCCGGTGTCGTTGTACCAACTGGACAGCGGAAGTCCGGTTCAGCCTGCGCAAAGCGCGGGCATGGCGGTTTTGTTGGGTCCGGTGACCGTCGCTGACTACCTGCAACGCGAAACCCTTTTGCAGCGTCAGCCCGATGGCAGCCTGCAAGCTTCGCTCGATGGCCGCTGGGCCGGTAGCTTGTCTTCCGATATCGACCAGTTGTTACTGCGTCAGGTCTCCGGCCATCTGGACAGCCAGCGTGTCGTCCTGGCACCCGCCAATGCAGGTTTCACGCCGGATGTTCAGGTGTTGTTGACCATTACCCGTCTGGATTCGGGTCAGTCGCAACCGGCGATCCTCGATGCGCAATGGCGCCTGATCGACCGCCGTGGTCAGGTGCGCGATAACCGCATCATTCATCTGCAGGAACAGCATGCCGGTAGTACCGCGGCCCAGGTCCAGGCTCAGGGTGTGTTGCTGCAGCGACTGGCGGAACAGTTGTCTGTCGCGCTCAAGCCGTTGGCCAACCAGCCACCGATTGCCGAAGCGCCAAAAAAACCGGCGGCCAAGCCTGCGGCACCGGCGGCAGAACAGGATAAGCAGCCGAAGATCCCGATGGCTGCGCCGATTCGGACAGATATGGAAGTGTTCCGTTTCTAAGTCTGGATCGAGTCAAACCAAAGCCCGCCTTGTGCGGGCTTTGTTGTTTCTGCTGATTGGAGGCTTCCAGTGCGGCTGATGGCCCCATCACTGGCAAGCCAGCTCCCACAAGGGTAACTGTTGAACGCAGATTGTGTGTACGACATCAACCACTGTGGGAGCTGGCTTGCCAGCGATAGCGACTGTACAGGCAATAAAAAACCCGCAGACGAGTGATCATCTGCGGGCTTCATATGTAAGGCTGAAAGATCGCAGCCTTCGGCAGCTACGGCTTACGCCCGGCGCTCATGCATCCGTGCCAGCTGCCGTTCGAGCATCGATGGATAAGGCTCCATCAAACGCTCCACACAGCAAGCCCCTTCAGGGCTGGCAATCGGGCGGATCCGCGCGCGCTGGCGGATCAGCGCGTCGTCGCCGATCTTGCGCTCGACCAGCAGCAGATTGCGGCTGTGTTGCGACAAGGCCAGGGCATCCTGGGCGGTGTCGGTCAGCAGCAGGTCGATCTGGCTCAGGCCGAACAGGTCGTCTCCCAGGGTCAGGCCCAGTTGCAATTGCAGGGTGATGCCGCTGTCGGCGACTTCGATCTGCAACTGATGGCCCAGCGCCCGCAGCAACTCACCGCAGCAAATGGCATTGGTCAGGTAATCGTCGCCACTGTCTTCGCTATGGAACAGCATGAGCGTGCTGCCGTCGTTCAGAGTGTGCAGTTCGCTCTGATAGAGCGAGGCGGCCTGGTCGAGGCAGTCACGGTAGCGCTCGAGCAGTTCTTCCAGGCGTGTGCGAGGCAGGCGACGCAGTTGCTCCTGAGAGCCCAGTTGTACCGCCAGTACGGCGCTGTGCTGCGGCACGTTCGAAACGACAGGTCGAGCGGCCGGACTCGGCGCGTTGACTGTCGAATCATCGAGCAAATCGGCGAAGG
Organism: Pseudomonas sp. MT92; assembly: GCF_058792515.1. Lineage (NCBI taxonomy): Bacteria > Pseudomonadati > Pseudomonadota > Gammaproteobacteria > Pseudomonadales > Pseudomonadaceae > Pseudomonas > Pseudomonas sp. MT92. Next base: position 204,160 of record NZ_JBXAFA010000012.1, on the reverse strand, counting down.
CCTCTTCGTCATCGTCATCGTCTTCGACGGTGCTGATGGCACGCCGTGGTGCAGCTTTCATCGCCGCCATCGGACGGCTTTCGTCAAAGCTTGGGTCGCGCAGGTTGCGTACTTCGAAACCCGGCTCTGCATCGTCGATGTCGTCGAATTCCGGCTCTGGCACGGGCTCCGGCTCGGCAGGTTCCGGTGCGAAGTTGGCGTGCAACTGGCGAGCCAGGTCACCAATTTCGTCCTGACGCTCGGTGGCCGGGGTGTATTCGTCGATATTGCGCAGCCACACCCGCAATTGCAGGAGCGGCGTGGAGATGTGCCGGCCCAGGCGCAGGCTCAAGGCCAGGGATAGGGCCAGCAGAATCGCGCTCAGGATGCCCATGCTTTGCAGGCTGATGGTCATCGGTTGCTGGAACTGATCCATGTCGAGGCTGATGCGCAGTTGACCGGCGGTCACGTCCTGGAAGGTGATCTTGCTCTGGTACATGCCCTCGGCTTCACCCAGCAGGCCATGCTTGGGACGCTGGCCGGCTTCGGCGAGGATGCGATTATCCACGCTATAGATAGCCGCGTGGGCCACCAGCTTGTTCTTGGTCAGGTTGTTGAGCAGTACGTTGAGGCTGAGGATGTCGTTGGACACCAGCAGCTCGGTGGCCGAGGTGGCCGTCTGCGTGGTCAGGCTTTCGCCCAGCGCATCCGCTTGTTCGTGCATGGCCTGCTTGAACTGCAAACCCATCACGCAGGCGTAGATGACCAGGGCCAGAGCGACCAGGATCACGTTATGGCTGGCGATGCGCAATGCAATCGGTACACGGCGGTGGCGCAGTGCCCGGAAGATCAGCAGGAAGAAGTTGTCGGTTTTTACTGGCGTGGGCCGGTTCACTTGAGCTCGGCTCTTTTATCTGTGAAGTTGACGCGCAGTATAGCGACAGGGTCTAGACCGGCAAAGCGCTCACGGTGCCCGATGGTCACTGAAAGTGGGTAGAATGCGGTTTTTTTCCACCTGCGGGGGTGCGCCTTGCGCGAAATCGTCCTGATAAACATCACGGGAGTCGACCGTCCCGGTCTGACTGCGGCCATTACCGGCGTTCTGGCCCAGGGTGGTGTGAACATTCTCGACATCGGTCAGGCGGTGATCCACGACACCCTGTCGTTCGGCATCCTGGTTGAAATTCCTGGTACCGAGCAAGGCAAGTCGGTGCTCAAGGACATCCTGTTCAAGGGCTACGAGCTCGATCAACAGGTACGTTTCACGCCAGTGTCCGAAGAGGATTACCAGCAGTGGGTCGGCAACCAGGGCAAAAAACGCCACATCGTGACCTTGCTGACCCGCAAAGTGACGGCCGGGCAATTGCAGGCCGTGAGTTCCATCACTGCCAAATATGGCCTGAACATCGACCACATCGATCGGTTGTCAGGGCGCATGCCGCTGGATACGCCAGCGGATAAAGGCAAGGGCTGCATCGAGTTTTCCGTACGTGGCGAAGCGGCCGATCCGCAGGCGCTGCGTGCCGAATTCCTCAGCGTCGCCCAGGAGCTGAACGTCGACATCGCCTTCCAGGAAGACTCGCTGTTCCGTCGTAACCGTCGCCTGGCGGTGTTCGACATGGACTCGACCCTGATCGAAGCCGAAGTTATCGACGAACTGGCCAAGGCCGCCGGTGTAGGCGACAAAGTCTCGGAAATTACCGAACGGGCGATGGCGGGCGAGCTGGACTTCCGCGCCAGTTTCAAAGAGCGTCTGGCGTTGCTCAAAGGTCTGGATGTAGGCGTACTGGATTCCATCGGTGCGTCACTGCGCCTGACCGAAGGCGCTGAAACCCTGTTCGCCGAACTCAAGCGACTGGGTTACAAAACCGCCATTCTGTCGGGCGGGTTCACCTACTTCGCCAAGCAATTGCAGGCCAAGCTGGGTATTGACTACGTGTTCGCCAACGAGCTGGAAGTGGTGGATGGCAAGGTGACAGGCGTGGCGATCGAGCCGATTGTCGATGCGCAGCGCAAGGCTGATCTGCTCAAAGAGTTGGCGCACAAGGAAGGTTTGCGTCTGGAGCAGACCATTGCGGTCGGCGACGGCGCCAATGACTTGCCGATGCTGGCAATTGCCGGGTTGGGCGTGGCGTTTCGCGCCAAGCCGCTGGTTAAACAGTCGGCGAAGCAGGCAATTTCCACCCTGGGGCTCGATGGCGTGTTGTATCTGCTGGGCTTTCGCGATCGCGACGGACAACTGTAACGCCGCAAATCACCTGTAGGAGCGAGCCTGCTCGCGATGGACGTTAACGATGACGCGGGCATTCTGAATGTCCGCGGCGCCGTCACGTTTTTCGCGAGCAGGCTCGCTCCTACATGTGTGTCTCTATCAGGCTTTCGGTAAGCCCATTCCCTGGCCCATCTGCACCGGCGAACCTGCCGCCAGTTCTTCAGCCCACTTCACTTGATCCGGCCCGAACAGCACGATAGCGGTCGAACCCAGTTTGAAGCGGCCCAGTTCCGCACCCTTTTCCAGATGGATCGGCGCACGAGCGGCCTCGTCGTAACGGAAGGTTTTCAACTCGCGTTTCGGCGGCGCCACCAGCCCGGCCCACACGGTTTCGATCGATGCCACGATCATCGCGCCCACCAGCACGACGGCCATCGGCCCGCGTTCGGTGTCAAAGATGCACGCCACACGCTCGTTGCGGGCGAACAGTTCCGGCACGTTTTCGGCGGTGGTCTGATTCACCGAGAAAATCCGGCCCGGGATGTAGACCATTTCGCGCAGGGTGCCGGCCAGCGGCATGTGCACACGGTGGTAGTCCTTCGGCGACAGGTAAATGGTCGCGAAATCGCCACCCATGAACGGCGCGGCGTTCGCCGCATCGCCGCCCAGCAATTCCAGCACGCTGAAGCTGTGGCCCTTGGCCTGGAACACGCGGCCGTGTTCGATCGGACCGAGTTGGCTGACCGCGCCGTCGGCCGGGCTGAGGATCGCGCCCGGTGTCTGGTCCAGAGGACGCGCGCCGTCCTTCAGGGCGCGGGTGAAGAAGGCGTTGAAGTGCTCGTAGGCCGTCAGGTCTTCGACCAGCGCCTGGGACATGTCCACCTGATAACGTTTGGCGAACCACGCGGTGAATGCATTCTTGAACCAGCGCACGCGGCATTCGGCGATGCAGCCGGCCAGTCGCGAAAGCAAATGGTGGGGCAGCAGGTACTGGCTGAGGATAAACAGACGCTTATTCATTAACTGTCCTTAAAAACCTTAAATCTCTACAGGGGTATCGGGGTGGTTGCCCCATTCGCCCCAGGAGCCGGCGTAGCCTTTGACCCGCGGATAACCGAGGGACTTGGCCACCAGATAGGTGAAGCCAGAACGGTGGTGGGTCTGGCAGTGGGTAATCACTTCTTTGTCTTTGCTGATCCCGAGTCGTTCGAGGATCTGCGGCATGTCGGTGCGGATACGCAGGTTCCGGGCCTTGTCCATGCCGACGGTCCATTCGAAATTGACCGCGCCAGGAATGTGTCCGCCCTTGGCCGCCAGGACTTTCTCACCGGAGTACTCCAGCGGCCCGCGCGCGTCCCAGATCGCCAGGTCGGCGGCGCCGAGACGGCTTTGCAGGTATTCGCGGGTCGCAGTGGGTTCGTCGTGCAGGGTCAATGCAACCGGGCCACCCACAGGAGCGGGGACCTGGATCGACATGGGCAAGCCTTCTGCCAGCCAGGCCGTCAGGCCGCCGTCGACATAGTGATAGTTGCTGTGACCAATGACGTCCAGAAGCCAGATAAACCGCCCGGCCCAACCGCCGCCCTCGTCGTCATAAACCACGTAGACCGCATCGGGATTGTGCCCCAGCTCACCGAACAATGCTTCGAGTGCGGCTTGCGACGGCATCAGGCCTGGGGCGGGCGCCTGACCGAGCTGTGTGCGTTTCGGATCGACAAACCGCGCACCGGGAATATGCCCTTCGGTGTAGCGGGCGCTGCTGGTCAGGTCCACCAGAATCAGATCACGGGCATCGAGGCGAGGGAGCAAGTCGCTCGGTTCGATCACCAGCGGCAAGCCAGAGAAGTCAGACATGTGAGGTCTCCAGAGCACAAAAGGGAGGATTGTAGCGCAGCGCTATTGGCCGCGGCGGCTAAAGTTTTGCAGCGCTTTCTCGATGCACTGTGCCGTTTTGCCGAAGGCTTGCACGGTGATTTCCGAAAACGGCCCGCCGCCCTGATCCGCCACGACAATCATGATCACCCGGCCATTGTTGACCAGCGAGCGCAGCAGCAGGTGTTCGCCGCTGAACTGCGCGCGCAGGCCGTTGGGCAGCAGGGCTGAAAATTGTGCGTTGTTGGTCGGGTTAATCCGTACCTGGGCCTGTTGCGAAAGCAAGCGTTGCAGCACGGTGCTTTGGCTGACCGCAAAGTTCATCGCCGCCACTTCTTTGGGCAGCCCCGCCGTTTGGTGCACTCGCAGGTTGGCGTGGGTGCGGTCGGCCATCAGGATCATCACGCGGCGCATGCCGCAGGCGACGAGGGCGTCCCGGGCAGCGATGGTCAAGTGCATGGCATTGGTGAAGTGACTCGGTTCGACCAACAGCTCGGCGCATTGCTTGCGCCATTTCGCCAGGTCCTCGGCGGTGGGCGCTGGTGCCGGCAGCAAAGCGGCATGGATGCGATTCATGCCCCACGGCCAGATCAACGCTTCGGCGGGGTGCCAAAGGTCAGGCATGGCGTGATGGCGCGCACTGTTGGCGGCCTGTTGGTGCAATTGCTGTTGCACGTCTTCCATCGGTACTTGCAGGTATAGGCTGGTCAGATACTGCCACCGCTGGCTGTGCGGACTGTCCCAGGCCTGGTGCGCCGACAATGCCAGACCGTTGGCCAGCAACACGGTATTGGCCGGTTGATTGAGCCAGCGGCGCAGGGTCGGATCGTCATCGAGGCGGTTCTGCTGGCGCAATGGATGCTCGCTGTCGCGGGCAATGCGCAGAACCTTCACCAGTTCCCGTTGCTCGGTGAGCAGCAGACGGTAGCCCTGCTGCACCCAGATCGGCAGGCGCCAGATGTCCGCCAGGGCCTGGCCGATGTCCAGCAGGCGTACGCCAAACAATTGCTTTTCGACCTTGCGCGCCGACTCGCCTTTATGAATGACCCGCAGTTCCCAGTCCTCCAGCAATTGCGGGTGAGTCAGGGCCAGTGGCCACAGCGGCGACAGAAACAACAGGCTGCCCCAGTAGATGTCCTGCCACAGGCGCGCCAGGCGACTGGCAAAAAAACCATTGGCCTGTTGCGTGGCATGCTGGCTGATCATCTGCAATTGACGCAGGGCTTTGGGGATGTCGGTTTGCGGCAGTACGGGCATCCGGTCGAGCAGTTCTTCAGTGCGTTTGAGGCCAAGACGATTGATGGCGACCTCAAGGTTTTCCGCCGGCTCGGTCATGCTGCCATGGGTATGCCGGTTGGCTTCGCGAATCACGCTCAAAGCCAGGGGCGGGCTTTCCTGCATCAATTCGGCGATGTCGCGCAACGAGCTGCGATGGTCGCGAATGGCCAGCCAGACACGGTCATGGATGGCCTTGGGAACCGGCAGGCGCACATCATCCAGAAGCTTGACCCAGCCTTCGAGTGTGGTCGGTTTTGGCGTTGGAACGTTCGTTTCGTTAACCATGTTGGAGGCGATCATCGTCAGCGTTAACTGTGCCCGGAGTGGGTCAAATTGGCTTTTCGCCTGAACTGGCTATAGTCTGGCGCAGTTTTGCCGATAAGTAGAAGAAGAGATTTTTTAACTTCCGAATATGACCTTGAACCCGACTCAGTAAGTGCTCTCCTACCTATGGCTAAAATTATCGGCATCATCGTCGTATTCGCGAGCGTGCTCGGCGGATACGTGCTCTCCCACGGCAAAATTGCAGCCCTGATCCAGCCTTTCGAGGTGATGATCATCGGCGGCGCGGCCCTCGGCGCATTCTTGCAGGCCAACCCCGGCTACATGACGATGCACGTGCTCAAGAAGTCCCTGAGCATGTTCAGCTCGCGTTTCAGCCACGGCTTCTACCTTGAAGTCCTGGGCCTGATCTATGAAATCCTCAACAAGAGCCGCCGTGAAGGCATGATGGCGATCGAAGGTGACATCGAAGATGCCGCCGCGAGCCCGATCTTCGCCAAGTACCCGGCGGTCCTGAAGGATGAGCGCATGACGGCGTTCATCTGCGATTACCTGCGCATCATGTCTTCCGGCAACATGGCACCTCATGAGCTTGAAGGGCTGTTTGACATGGAACTCTTCAGCCTCAAGGAAGACCTGGAGCATCCATCCCACGCCGTGAACGGCATCGCCGACGCCATGCCCGGTTTCGGTATCGTCGCGGCGGTACTGGGTATCGTGGTGACCATGGCGTCCCTGGGCGAAGGTGACCAGAAGTCCATCGGCCTGCACGTGGGTGCGGCACTGGTCGGTACGTTCTTCGGTATTCTCGCCGCCTACGGCTTCTTCGGCCCGTTGGCCCATTCCCTGGCCCACGATGCCAAGGAAGAGCTGAACGTCTACGAAGCCATCAAGGCCTCGCTGGTCGCCTCGGCTTCCGGCATGCCGCCATCGCTGGCCGTGGAGTTCGGACGCAAGGTTCTGTACCCGGCGCACCGTCCTAGCTTCGCCGAGCTGGAACAAGCGGTTCGCGGTCGTTAAGCATGGAAAACAATCAGCCGATAATCATCAAGCGCGTCAAGCGCTATGCCGGTGGGCATCACGGGGGCGCCTGGAAAATCGCCTTCGCCGACTTCGCCACGGCGATGATGGCGTTCTTCCTGGTGTTGTGGCTGTTGTCCACGGCGACGCCGGAGCAGAAGATCGCCATCGCCGGTTACTTCAAGGACCCGATCGGCTTCTCGGAAAGCGGTACGCCGTACATCATCGATCTGGGCGGCACGCCGACCCTGGCGCCGGAAAACACCCTCAATCCCGAGGTGAAGTCCCAGCCACAACCGGACAAGGTAACCGTCGACGCCGAACAGGTCGAAGGCATGGCCGAGATGGTCGAGAAGGAGCGTCTCGAACTGTTGCTGCAAGAGTTGCAGAACAAGGTCGAAGAGAATCCGCAACTGCAGAAATTCAAAGACCAGATCATGTTCGAGATCACTCCGGACGGCTTGCGCATCCAGATCGTGGACGCCGAAAACCGGCCGATGTTCGACTCCGGCAGTGCCCGCTTGAAGCCGTATTTCGAAGACATCCTGCTGGCCATGGCCGACACCATCAAAGCGGTGCCGAACAAGATCAGCATCAGCGGCCATACCGATGCCAAGCCGTACACCGGCACCGGTGATTTCGGCAACTGGGAACTTTCGGCCAATCGTGCCAACGCCGCCCGCCGTGCGCTGGTCGCGGGAAGCTATCCGGATCAGCAGGTGGCGCGTGTCGTGGGGTATGCCTCATCGGCGCTGTTTGATCGTGAACATCCGTTCAATCCGATCAACCGTCGTATCGACATCATCGTGCTGACCAAGAAAGCCCAACGCGCCATCGAAGGCTCGCAAGGGGCCGAACCTGCCCCTGATGCCACGAAAGCAAACGGGACGCCCGGAGCAGCGCCGGCTGCACCCGTCGATCCAAATGCGTTGCCGGCGGACAAGGAACCGTTGCCGGCGCATGAGCTTCGCGAGCGTCTGAATTTGTTCGAAGATCCGGCGCCGAAACCGTCAGCACCCGGGAGTGCGGCACCAGCCCCCGCCACTGCACCGGCCCCAGCGCCGAAGCAATGACCCACAAAAAAGGCCGACATCGCAGTCGGCCTTTTTTGTGGGCGCGATTTCAGAAACCGCGGGAGATTCTGGATTTGAGATCAGTATGAAACCGATCGGCGTTCGTTCTGTTGACGCTGCGCATGGACTCGCGGCCGGTGATCGATTCCAGTGACATCGAGCGTTTGAGTGTCGCTTCATCGCGATAGGCCTCGATGAAAAAATCGATGTCCTTTTCACGCGTCAGTTTCGGCCATTTATCGAGGTACAGCGGCAATTCTGTCGGTCCGGTCTTGAACGAGCAGATGCGCCGGTTGGTAATGGTCGCCTCGCCAATTTCGAACGGCACCCACCAGGACAACGCCGTCTTTTCCGATACCACCGCCAGCAAATGCGTGCACTCACTGATATTGCGGGTGATTACGCCGGTGATGTCGTCGGTGGTCTGGGACTCTGGGTCCAGCACATCCAGATAAGTTCTGATGTTGGCCTGCATCAGGCGGCTGTTGATGTTCATCGCATAGGCGCGATCCATGTGGCGGTAGCTGATAAACACAGGCATCAGAAATGTCCCTTGATGGCCAGTTCGCGGTAATAGGCGCCGAGGGCGGTGAGGCGGCATCCGGTGGAGTGAATGGCCGCGTAATACATATGTTCGGCATCCACTGGTTCGACCAGGCTGTGGCGGTTGCACTTTTGCAATTGGGCGAAGACTTCGCCGTGCTCCGGGTTGAATTCAGGTTCGGTGGGCTCAAAGCTGGGGGCGAGGGGGTAGACCGACTCCGCTTCGGCAAACCACTCGGGCAGCTTGCGCAGGATTTCCTTGGGGATCAGCGGCGAGACCTCGCGCAGGGAAATGAACTGCGACACATTGGTCTTGAACACCGGCCGCTGTTCCCAGGCGTCGAGGGCGTTGTCTACGAATGAATAAAGGCTGCCCGGGGTGATTTTGCCGAGGATGTTCGCGGCCCCGCCATGCAATGCCTGAAGCAGCAAACCGGTGAAGACTCCGTGGCCGGCGCCTTCCATCGCCGGCTGTTCTTTTTTGCACGCCGTCAGAATGGTCATGCCCTCGCCAATCACGCTGCTCTCGCTGCGCAATGCGCGTATTTCGCCGGCCGACCCGCCCTGGCAGCAGTCGAGAATGATCACCTTGTTTTTGATTTTCGTGGCTTTGCTCGCCCAGTTGAGAATGTCGCTGATCCGGATACCGTCCTTCGCGGACTTGTAATCCTGAGGGATCAGCATGCCTTCGTCGGTGTCGAGGTCGAAACTGCCGTGGCCGGCGAAATACAGCAGCGCGACGTTGCAGTCGCCGGAGAACAATTCGCGGATCTGGTCTTCGAGCTTTTCTCGACTCAAGTAGTCTTCGGCGGAGGTGAGCACGATGTTCTTGAAGTTCGGATCTCCATTGGCATCGGTCTTCAATACCGAGGCCATGGCCATCGCGTCGTTGTTGCAGCCACTCAGTTGGGAAACATGGGTGTAGTTATTGATGCCGATAAACAATCCTTTGCGCATGGCTACACCGCCGTATGCTGGCGAATGGCACCAACGATGCTGTTGGTGTTCCACGCACATTCGGCATGTGCGGCGTCCCGCACCACCGTGGAAATGCGCTCGGCGCCGAACGGTTTGATCGCAATGATCACCTTGCCCATGCGCTTGGCGATTTCGATCTCTTTGTTGATCCACTTGCTGTAGGCCGAATACATCCCGGCCATGATCAGCACCGCCGAACAAGGGCGGATTTTGTTTTCAATGGCCAGCTCAAGTTGCTTGTCGGTTTGTGCGCCAACGATTGGGTTGTGTGGGGGGACTGAAAAATTCTTGAAGGTGAAGGTCGGGTGCGCGGTGAGCAGTTTTACCAGTCTGTCGTGGGCATCGGAGTAGTTCCACGAATGGCTGATGAACAGGTGATAGGTTTGCATGGGTGCCCTCGGTGTCGCCTGAATGCGAAGAGGGTTCGAATGTATGCAATTGAGGGGCGCTAACAAGGCTTGCGCGGTGAATCAGAAATGCCCTGCAAGTGCGTGGGCAGGTGTCTTACAGAGGCGTCTGACGTTTAAGGCGAGCGGGTATTCGTAGGCAGGAACGAGCGATCGCCCGCCCCAGTGGGGCAGGGCGGGCGATGCGTCTGTTTAGTAGCCGTTTTCCGGCAGACTGGCGATGATCGAGCGGTAGCTGTTCATTCGTTGTTGCTGCACGCGGCCATCTTCCAGGGCCTTGAGCAGGGCGCATCCGGGCTCGCGGTCGTGCTTGCAGTCGCGGAAGCGGCAGGTGCCGAGCAGGTCGTTGAACTCGATGAAACCGGCTTCGACGTCGGCACGGCTGACGTGGCCAAGACCGAACTCGCGGATGCCTGGGGAGTCGATCAACTCACCGCCACCGGGGAAGTGGAACAGTCGCGCGGTGGTGGTGGTGTGCGTGCCCTGGCCGGACAGTTCGGACAGCGGGCCGACGCGGGTTTCGACGTTGGGCAACAGGCTGTTGACCAGCGAGGACTTGCCGACACCGGACTGGCCGACGAACACGCTGATGCGTCCGTCCAATTGTTGTTGAAGTTGCTCCATGCCGTTGCCATGGTGCGCCGACACTTCCAGCACCGGGTAACCCAGCGTGCGGTAAACCGCGAGCAGAGCGTTCAGTGCCGGCGCGTTGTTTTCGTCGATCAAATCGAATTTGTTCAACAACAGCAGCGGCTTGATGCCCGCATGTTCGGCCGCCACCAGATAACGGTCGATCAGATTGGCATGGGGTTCGGGCAGCGGGGCGAAGACGATCACGATCATGTCGACGTTGGCCGCAACAGGCTTGAGCTGGCCACGGCTGTCCGGCCGGCAGAGTTCGGTGTTGCGTGGCAATTGGGCCACGATCACGCCGATGCCCTGGTTGCCGGCACGCCAGACCACTCGGTCGCCGGTTACCAGCGCCGGCAGGTTGGCGCGCAGGTGGCAACGGAAAACTTCACCGGCCTGTTCGCCATCAATGGCCTCGACTTCGACTTGCACGCCGAAGTGCGCGATCACCAGACCGTGCTGTTCCGGGCCGAGGTCGCCGCCCTCAAGTGCCTCGACAGCCGAGGACTCGCGTTTGGCGGCGCGGGCAGCGCGTTCGCCCTGAATCTTTTCGATGCGCCAGTTTTGACGACGATTGAGTTGGCGTTTGGCCATGGGTGTTCCGTATCAAGAATGCAGCGATTAGGTAAAACGGCCGCGAGTTTAGCACGCCCGGCCACCGGCCTAGGCTAAACTGCGCAGCATTGCCTAGGAGCCGACACATGCAAAACCCGCAGAATCTGATCTGGATCGACCTGGAAATGACCGGTCTGAACCCTGATACCGACGTCATCATCGAAATGGCCACCATCGTCACCGACAGTGACCTGAACACTTTGGCCGAAGGCCCGGTGATCGCCATCCATCACAGCGACGAAGTCCTCGCCGGCATGGACGAGTGGAACATCCGTCAACACGGCGGATCGGGGCTGACCCAACGCGTGCGCGAGAGCCGCATCAGCATGGCCGAAGCCGAAGCCGAAACCATCGCGTTCCTCGAAAAGTGGGTGCCGAAGGGCAAGTCGCCGATCTGTGGCAACAGCATCTGCCAGGATCGTCGCTTCCTTTATACCCACATGAAATCCCTGGAAAGCTATTTCCACTACCGCAACCTCGATGTGTCCACGCTCAAGGAACTGGCGGCGCGCTGGGCGCCGGATGTGCGTGACAGCTTCAAGAAAGGCAGTACCCACCTGGCCCTGGACGACATCCGCGAGTCCATCGCCGAGTTGCAGCACTACCGCAAGCATTTCATCAAGTTCTGATCATGCATCGCGAGGGCCATTGTGGCGAGGCAGCTTGTCGGGACGTCGCACCGTCCCGCTCGGCTGCGCAGCAGTCGTAAACCTGCAAACACGGTCTGACTGGAAGGCTGCAAGGGAGCGCTTCGCACGGCAACAGGGCGGTGCGGCGTCCCGACTAGCCCCTCGCCTCAGGTTTTCCGATTGCCCTCTTTTGGTGCTTGGGTGAAGTGAGTAGACTGCGCGCCTTTCTGCAAGGACCGCCACCATGTTGCTGATGCTCTACCTGATTGCCATCACCGCCGAAGCCATGACCGGCGCCCTGTCTGCGGGCCGTCGCGGCATGGACTGGTTTGGGGTGGTGTTGATTGCGTGCGTCACGGCGCTGGGTGGGGGATCGGTGCGTGATGTGCTGCTGGGGCATTACCCCCTGACGTGGGTCAAGCACCCGGAATACCTGGTGCTGACCTCTGTCGCGGCCATGGTGACGGTGTTCACGGCACGCTGGATGCGTCACCTGCGTTCGCTGTTTCTGGTGCTCGATGCCGTCGGTCTGGTGGCGTTTACCCTGATCGGCTGCATGACCGCCCTGGAAATGGGCCATGGCATGCTGGTCGCATCGGTCAGTGGGGTAATCACCGGGGTGTTCGGTGGCATCCTGCGGGATATCTTCTGCAACGATATTCCACTGATCTTCCGTCGTGAGCTCTACGCCAGCGTCTCGTTCGCCGCGGCGTGGTGCTACATGCTTTGTCTGTACCTGAATTTGCCCGGCGAACAGGCCATCCTGATCACCCTGTTCGGCGGTTTCCTGTTGCGCTTGTTGGCGATTCGTTTTCACTGGGAAATGCCAAAGTTTGTCTATAACGATGAGCAGTGAAGGATCTGCATAACATGCAAGCGAAGATGCGGTAATTATTTAACGCAGGCTGGGTGGTTGGTTTTTATAAGCTGAAGTTCAACTTCGGTTTATAGGCTGCTTGTATGTTTGATCTATGTTTAGAACATTGCACTGATGACGGTCATAAGCGATTCATTGAAGAAAAAATTCCTGATTGGTTAACCCGGGCATCACCCGACAGACGCTTGGCGTTGCGGCAAGCACCTGTCATCGTTCCTGAATGGTACCGAACGGTATCAGCGGCTTCACACGCAGAGTTGGCGCAGGCTGTCAAAGCCAGTTGGATATCCCAGGCCAAGCTGGACCGGGTGTTAGAGTCGTTGGCCGATGCCCGTCGGTTTGCCGAGCCCTTGCTGCGCCAGGCGCTGAAGAATCGTTTTGGCGTCGAACTCGATGTTACCCGCTCATACTTGCGGCTCTATTTGCCCAAAGGCATTTTGCCGGGGTATCAAGTTAAAACCCTTTCCCTGTTAGACGCGGCCCTGCATAACTTTGAGAAGAAGGAAGCCGCTGACCAGTACTTTGATAATGCATCCTGTTTTATCAGCGAGCCTGATAGCCGTGGCCATTTTCATGTATTGCCCATTAACGAACGAATAACGATCAGCGCCTTTGCTTCAATGTGCCGCGAACTGGATATCGGCGGTCAGTACGCATCACAATTGGAGGCGATTCTGTTACCCAGGGATTCGGTGGCCAAGGCCGGGCTGGCGTTCAGGGTCAAGACCAGTCAAAAAGACGCATTCAGGGCGGCTGTGATCCTGGCGCGGATGAAAGGGGACATCGGCACCGATTCCCAGGCGTCGCTGCTGCGGCTGCTGGATGGTGTGGCGGGACTGGCGTTGCGTTGTTACCAGTTGCAGATCATGACGGCCCGGCTGACCGGGATCATGGTGCTGGCGGATGATCTGGAACGTTCATCCCGCGTGGAACCATTGATCGTGTATGTGCCTGACGATCCACAGCATCCGATCAAAGAGTACCCGTCAACCCTGGCGTTCAAGACAGCGTTGACGGAGCAACTGCGTTCACCGGCCTACCAACGGTTTTTTGCCCGGTTCATCGCCCATGAGCAGCGCGGTTATTTTTTTGCCGCGCTCGACCAGCACTTGAATGCCGAGACCTGGCATGCAGTACAGCCGGGTGACCCGCGGCCGGCCTGGCGACGCACGCCCGTCGACAACCCCAAGTTGCGATTCCACGCGCACCCGGTTCAGGGTGATCCATGGCAATGGCTGTATCAGGACAAGCTCGACAAAATCCTCAATGATGCGCGCATCATCGCCGTGCCCACGGCCGATGAGGATCGCCAGTCGCGCTGGGCGCTGTGGGACAGCCTGGAAAACGTGGCTTCGATCGTCTTGCAGGTCGCAACCCTGGTGGCAATGCCCTTCGTGCCGTTTCTGGGTGAAGTGATGCTGGCGTATACCGCTTATCAATTGCTCGATGAAGCCTTTACCGGTGTTCTCGATTGGGCTGAAGGGCAAGTGTCCGAGGCCGCTGATCATCTGCTGGTCATCGCCGAGAACCTCGCGCAGCTCGGCGCATTCGGGGTGGCGGGGGCTGTGGCCGCAAAGGTGCTCCCCCTCAAGCCGTCGGCGTTTATCGAGGGGCTTAAACCGGTAGCACTGCCCGACGGTCGCATGCGTTTATGGAATCCCGACCTGCAACCCTACGAACAAACCGCTGCGCTGCCGACCGGCGGCATACCGGACGAGCAGGGGCTACAGCATCACGCTGGCAAAACCTTTTTGACGCTTGAGGGGCGCACTTATGCAGTGGGCGCCGAGGCTGAAAGCGGTACATATTCCATTCGCCACCCGCAGCGGGCCGACGCCTACCGACCGCGACTCGCCCACAACGGCACCGGCGCCTGGGCCCACGAGGTCGAGCGACCGATGCAATGGCAGGGTGCGCAACTGTTCCGGCGGCTGGGGCACTCGGTTGCAGAATTTTCCGACGAGACCGCGCAACGCATATTGGCGGTCAGCGGGATCGACGAAGCGATGCTGCGGCACCTGCACGTTAACGCGCGGCGTCCACCGGCCTTGCTGGAGGATACGATTCGACGTTTCAAGGTCGATGAGCGGGTTCGGGCGTTCCGTGAATACGTCGCCAGCCCGGACCCTGGCCTTTACGCCAAGGCTGACGTGTCTCTGCAATTGGAGCTGCTGAAGACGCAGGAGGTGGTGTTGTCCGAGGGGCAGTTGCTTGACGGCAACGTGATTCAAACCGTTGTGACCACACTGGAAGAGGGGGCCCTGAAAAGACTCCTTGGGTTGAGCACCGCGCCGGGTGACGCGCTGCCGTCAGTGTCGGTTCGTGCCTCGCTGCTGCGCAGCCGCATGGCGCAATGGGCACAAACCCGTCGCGAACAGTTGTTCGAGGCCCTTGAGGAGGCTTTCGAGTCAGGCGCGGACAGCCACACCCGGCAGATGCGCCGGGTTTTTCCACGGTTGCCGCGCACGATCGCGCAGGAGTTGTGGGCCGAGTCCGGAGCCGCTGAACGCCTGCACCTGCACAACAGGCATGGCATGCCGCGGCGAATGGCTCACGAAGCGCTGTACTACCTGCGTGAATTGCGCCTGAACCGCGCCTATGAGGGACTCTACCTGGAGGCGCAATCAAGCACGGATACGGACATGCTGGCCCTGCATATGCTCGAAACGCTCGACGGCTGGTCGGCGGACATTCGCATCGAAGTGCGTGACGTCGATGTGGCGGGCGCTCTGCATGACAGCATCGGCCGCCCCGATGCGCCGATACGCAAGGTTCTGGTCAGGCAACAGGGGCGATACGAGGCCTTTGATGAGCATGGCGAGGCGCTCCATGGCCTGGATAATCTGTTCGGTGCTGTCCAGCATGCGTTGCCCCAGGCGCAGCGCGAAGCCATTGGTTTGCCTCACGTCGGGCAGGGGAGGGAGTTGGAGCAGGCCATCAGGCGTCGGCCATTGCTGCCGCGGTCCGAATTGCGAGCGTTGTTCGGGCAACCGCCTCTGGAACCCGGTACGCGCTCTCCCATGGGGCTGGCGGTTGGTCGTTCCGGTTATTTGCTGGGCGGTGGTGACAGCCTGCCCGCGGCATCCGGCGCGATTGAGCCGCGCTTGCGCAGGCTGTTTCCCACGTTGGCGGAAGAAGATTTACAGACCTTGCGAGAGACCCGCCTGGGTGCCGATCCGTTGCCAGCCCTGGCCCATCTGGAAAATGAACACCTGACACTGCTCAATGACCTGCAGATCTGGGCCGACGATGTGCCCGCCCGTCACCCTCTGACGGATGTTGCACTGTCTGCCGAGGTGAGCGCCGCGCAAAGGCGTAATCGCGCCGCTTTCATTGAGGTGGTGAAGGCCTGTTGGCGCCGGCAACTGACCCCGGAAAACCGCTTTGACACTAGCCGGTTCTTTTCAAAACTGGACGTCATTGGCGACTTGCCTGAACTGTCGGCGGATTTCAGTCATGTGTCCGAGTTTTTGCTGGTCAACAGCAGTGGTTGTCTAAGGGCGGGCCGCTTTCTTGAAAGCTTCCCCAATCTTCAGTTCCTGACGATGAGGGGCGTTCGCCTGGAAGCCTTCCCTGTCGAGACTTTTCAGATGAGATCACTCATCTGCCTGACGCTCGAGAATTGCAACCTTCGTTTGACGCAGGCTACTGCAGAAGGGTTGGCTCATATGGAGAACCTTGAAGAGTTGGACCTGGACAATAATCCGTTGGGTCTCAGCCCTCAGGTGGTCCACATGAAGAAGCTTGAGCGGCTCCACTTGAAGTCCACCGGATTGAGGGAAGTGCCCGATGGACTGTTTGGGTTGGAAAAGTTGGCGTTTGCCGACTTGACGTTCAATGACATTGTAGAAATGCCTGATGAGTTGTTCGATGTGCCTGATACCCGCCCTGTGAATTACAACTTTACGGATAACCCCCTGAGTGCTGCGAGTCAGCAACGTGTTGCCGAATATAAAAACAATTTCAGCATTGATAAGCAGATCCTGATTCAGGTGGATGACGAGTTGGTAGACGAATTTCATGATCTGGGTGTCGAAACGGAATCCGATGAAAGTGGGGTGGAAACGGGTGATGAAAGTAGTGTGGATGACGACTGAATACAATCGACGTGTTGATTGTTGTTGCGATTGCTGCGTGTTTTTCTGAGGGCTGTAGTCGGTCTGGATTTAGAAATATAAAGTCAAGAAGAGCTGAGGTTGTCGCGCGCCAAGTGCTTAAGTTAGAGGGCGTGCGGTCTTCAGCTCTTGCGTTTCTTCGAGTGCTGAGTGTTCTCGGTGGTTATAGGGGGTGGTGGAAATAGTCTGTTAATCTTATGAATGGTCGCGATCTATCTTTCTTGTTATTTGTTTTTGGTAAACGCGTGTAGTCAGGCAGTTGGTGAAGTTGCCAGTTGTTGGGTGCAGCATCCAAATGCAGCCAAAAGGTTGCTACTAAAAAATGGCAAGGAATATGGATATGAGTGACTCGAAGGAACTGGGTGTCGAAGTGGGTTCTGTTGAAAATGCGTTGCAAGCGCAGGCATCCGTGCAGATCGATAAAGTAACCCGGCTTGAAGTCAGATTCGAAGCGCCTGGCGTTGAGTCGAAACGGTTATATGCCAATGGCAGAATGCAAGTGAAGGTATGGGTCTTTGTAGAAGCCCAGGATGCAGATGGCAATGCTGTTTCGCTGCCATATTTTCCTGACCTGGTTTCGGCAAGGCTGATTGAATATCACACTGGCAAGCCCTTGCAGCAGGATGTCTATACCGGCAGACCGTTGCAGGGCTGGAACTCCAGCCATGTCGAGAACAAGTATTCCCACGAGGTGCCGGGATGGGGGCTGTCGTCCTTGGTCAGCGATCGTCTTTCCGCATTTCGACAGGCACCCCTGGTGTTTTGGGTGTCGTCCTCTGTGGTCGGACAGACACAGGTCGCGGTAGAGGTGACGGTGCAAGGGAAAGTTTACAGAACTAACAATACAACTAACCCAGGTGGCACAAAAATAAACAATAGTGTCGTTCTTCATGCAGAGAAAAAGGCGACTTATGCCGTTGAGCAGTTTCGCTGGGAGTCGGAGCCGCTCAAGGTTGGTGATGCATTTAACACTTTTAGCTTATACCATCTGGGGCTCTATCTTGGTTCGAGACAGGTCGAGCTGTTCTCTTGGGAAAGTGCCAGGTACAACCCGGATAACAGATACCCAATAGAGTTTTGTCGGGTGCGCCCGAATAGTCTCGCGTGGGCGATCAAGTATTTCACTGGTGTTTTACCTTCTGCTACTCAGAAAAGTGTTCGAGTCAATTTGCCCGGCGGGCAATACGATATTGAAGTGCATAAGCGTTCTGGGGAGCTCTCGTTGGTTAATGGTTTTTCGTCAAGGCTTGGCGGTAATTTTCAGACTCGAAATGAGGTGTTTCCGTTTACCGTTATTGATGAATATGGCAATGATCATGCCCTGTCGGTCGAAATAGACGAGCGTAATCTAAAGTTTAATCTGCGCAGGGGTTGATACTCGCTTGGCGCCTGAATTTTTTCGGAAGTTTGGCGCCAGTCTCGTCTCTATGAAAGAGACTGGGATTCATGCTGATGGGAACGTCAAATGACTACAAGTAATTCAAGAAGTATTTATTCGAATGCTTTTAATTTTCATGATTTTATTTCCGGGGGGGTCGACCCACGTACGGGAATTTATACCTGCTCCATAACGATGGGTGAAATCAAGTCCGGTGGGTTAAATGGCCCCTCCTTGCCGATCAACCTGTATTTCAATCCGCTCAACGGCGCTGATATCGGTTTGGGGGTGGGATGGTCGCTGGCATTGACCCGCTATGACTCGGCGGCGCAGACGCTGACGCTGTCCAGCGGCGAAAGTTATAAGGCCAGGACATTGGCCACACGCTTGGCCTTCGATGAACTGAAGCTGGAAACCATCAAGGCCAGTCGTCCCGCACCCAATCGCTACGACATTGTGCATAAGAGCGGCCTGCGTGAAGAACTCGAAGTCTACGGTGCGAGTGACATAGCGGTTCCAAAGCGGATTGTCGCGCCAAATGGCGGCAGCATCACGCTCGATTACACCGCTATAAACGATCAGCCAATACTCAGGAAAGTGAGGGACGATCAGCGTATTTTGCTGAGTGTTTCGCGCACGCCCGGTGCAGTTAGCCTTGTTCAATACCCCGACACCCCCTGTGAGGCGCGCTTTGTTCTGTCGCTCGTCAATGACCGGGTTGTATCCATTGATTTGCCGACCGGTGATGCGTGGATCCTGACGTACGAGGATATCGAAGGTCGAAGTTATCTGAAGCAAGTCGACTCGCCGCTGGGTGCACGCGAGTTCATTGGTTATCAGCAGCAGGGGCATCGGTTTCCGCGCGGAGCTCCCCTGCGATCCATTCCCTATGTCAACTCGCATACGGTGTTCCCTCGGCATAATCAGCCGGCGATAACCACCAATTACGAGTTTTCCGACAACAATTTTCTGGGCTTCGACGCCGAGGGCATCAAGTGGACGGAGGGAGGAGATAACCTTTATCAGGCCTCAGAGGACTATTCCTATACTTCGACCGAGCGCTTGATGCTGGATGGGAAGGTTCATCGCTCTACTGTCCGTACCTACAACAAATATCATCTGCAGGTCTCGGAGGTGGCGAATTGCAAGAAGGTGGCTACCTCGCAACTGATTGAGTATCACCTTGATCCGCGCAGAGATTTTTCAGAGCAACCAGCACAGTTCAGGTTGCCAAGAGTTCAGACCCTGCGTTACCACGACCGCGAGACGAACAGATCGCGGGACGAGGTTCTGCGTACCGAATTCGATGTTTTTGGCAACTTGCTCAAACAGGTCGAACCGAGTGGCGTGACCACGGTTTGTGAGTTCTACCCGGCGGCGGGCGCCGATGGTTGTCCGGCGGACCCCTTGGGTTTCGTGCGGTTCGAGAAACAGCGGACAGTTTTTCCGGCACCTGGATTCGCTGCGGCCGAGACCACCACCACGCGTTATCGTTATCAGCTACAGCGTGGGGTGAACGGCGCATCAGTGCAGAACATCGTCCGCGTGCACGAGCAATTTCTTGAACGGGTACAAGGCAGCGAGACGCTCTGCTCTCAAACTGACCTGGTTTACATCGATCGCCCCACCGATCCCCTGGTTCACGGTCTGCTGGAAAAGCAAACCATCACCTGTAATGGCCAATCGACCCAATCTGAATTCCAGTACAGCCATGGTGGCACGACCCGCACGCTGCAAACCACGCTGATAGGATTTGATGGCACCCGCAAAACGGTCACCACCGCCTATTCGGCCCTCAATGGGGTGAAATTATCCGAGCGCAACGAGGATGAAGGGACAGTTGTCTTCGAGTACGACGCTCTTGGCCGAGTGGTGACGGAGACCGTGGCGCCTGACACCGCGTATACCGCCAGGCGCCGCAATATCTATCAGCCTGCGGTTGGCAATAGCACGCCGGCGACGATTGTCAGCACTGACGTAAACGGCCAGCAGCAGCGCGTCACTTTTGATGGTCTGGGGCGTACGATTCGTATCGAGGAGCAAGACAGCGACCACCAGGCCGATGGGCCGCTACGCCGGGTTTACTCGGCGCAATACGACGCGGCGGGCCAGCTCATCGAAGAAACCGGCACTGACTGGTTGCAGGGCGCTCCCCTGGCGATAAAAACCGCCTTCATCCTTGATGAGTGGGGGCAGGTAAAAACCACGCTCCATGGTGACGGTCGAAAAGAGCACGTGGAATTCGATCCAGTGACCCTTCGCAAAGAGCAGTGGCAAGAAGGCATGGGCAAGACCGTCACGCTCTACCAGGGTTTCGGCAAACCCGAAAGTGTCGAGGTGTTCGACCTGAAGGGAAGGAGTCTGGGCAAGACCCTTCACGAATATGATGGCCTGGGAAGGGCTGTCAGTCGAACCGATCCGGTGGGGAATACAACGCGTTATCAGTACGACGTATTCAATCGACTCCGGCGCAGTGTATTGCCCGATGGCCATGCCGTGGAAACCGAGTATGCACTCCATAGTCCCGGACAAATGCCCGTCGAGGTCAAAGTCGCGGGCCGTAGTCTGGGCCAGCAGGCCTTTGATGGGCTCGGACGGTTGATCCAGAGCAACGTCGGCGGTCGAGTGACCAGGGCGGGGTTCGAATCGGGCTTCAGCAAGCCCGCCTGGGAGCAGGCGCCAGGTGGTGAAAGGATCGAATACCAGTACGAACGCAACCTGGGCGGGCAAGTGATTCAACGCAGTGCCAATGGATTAGTGGCCAGGTATGCCTACCATCCGACGCTCGGCCTGCCGACGATGTGTACGGAACAAGGACGCGAGACCCGTTTCGAGTATTACCCTTCCGGGCGACTCAAGCGTGAGCTGTCCATCGTGGGAGAAAAGCAGGAGAAGGCCCTCTATAGCTATTCCTTGGGGGGGCGTCCCCTCACGTGCACCGATGTGCTCGGTCACCGACACACGACGGATTACGATGAATGGGGGCGTCCCAAATCGTTTGAACAACATGCACTCAAAGCCTCATTTGCCTACAACGCGCTGGGCCAATTGACTGAGGTCGACGCCCAAGACATGAAGGGGGAAAGTTCGCTGGTCACCCGACTGGCTTACGATGATCTGGGGCGCGAAATCTCACGCCGTTTCGAGGCCAGCGGATCAGGCAGCCAAACCCTGACTTCAAGTTACACACCGACCAGCAAGTTGGCGCAACGCACATTGAAAAGCGGCGATGACGTCATACGCGACGAGCGCTTCACGTACGACTCGCGCGGCCGCCTGAGCCAGTACAGCAGCCGTGGCACGCACCGACCGCGCGACCCATATGGCAAAGAGATCATCAAGCAAACCTACGTGTTTGATGCGATGGACAACATCGTCTCCCTGGAAACCGAATTTCCCGGTGGTAAAAACCTGGCTTCCTTCGATTACAGTGCCAGCGATCCTACTCAATTGATCGGCATCCGGCACAGCCACAAGGATTATCCGGCGCCGGTCGTGCTGGAGTATGACGCCAACGGTCAGTTGATCAGGGACGAACAGGCCCGCAGGCTGATTTACGATGCGCTAGGGCGCCTGACTCAAGTGGCCAGCGCCGTCGGGGACGTGGTGCGCGGCTATCACTACGACGCGCAGGATCGGTTGGTCGAACTGTCGCAGCCGGTCGGCCCGCCGACCCAGCGATATTACCGCGAAGGCCGCGTGCTGAACCAAGTGTGCGGCCCCGACAAGAGGACCTGCTTGCGCAACGCCGACATTTTATTGGGGCAGAACCGGCAAGGGCAGGACGCCGGCACCAGATTGTTGGGTGCCGACCAGCAGCAGAGTGTGTTGAGCGAAGTCGCTGGGTCACGGCGCCAGGATTTTGCCTACAGCCCATATGGACATCGTCCGGCAGAGGGCGGCCTGTTCAGCGTGCTGGGTTTCAGTGGCGAAGCGCTCGATCCTTCGACAGGCTTGTACTTGCTGGGCAATGGCTACCGAGCCTATAGCCCTGCGCTGATGCGCTTTGTCAGCCCGGACAGCATGAGCCCGTTCGGCGCCGGCGGATTGAACCCCTACGCCTACTGCGGCGGCGACCCCATCAATCGGGTGGACCCGACAGGGCATTTCTGGAAAGCCTTGTTGGGGATAGCGTTGTCCGTTGTCGGCTTTGCCCTGAGTGTCGTGACAATGGGCGCAGCCACGCCACTGGCGGTTATTGGCCTGACGCTGGCGGCAGCTTCTACAACGTTGGGGATTGCCGGCATCATTGTCGACGAGGTGGCGCCGCAGTCAGGGATCGGAGAGATTTTGGGCTGGGCCAGCCTGGCCACTGGTGTGCTGTCGGCAGGGGCCGGCTTGGGCGCCTTGGGCAAAAGTGCCACTCAATTGGGGGGTAAATTGGCTAATGCCTTCAAGCCCGGGTTGAGTGGAAAACCCGCGGATGCAGCGAGAGCCATGGCCAGGGGGATGGGACAGGGAACTTCAAGGTCGGCTCGGGCCGCGACAGCCGGCATGGATGACGCTTTCAGAGGGAACGGTCCCTGGAAAATCAAGCTGGCCAAGCCCGACAAGATCATCAAGCAACTGGGCAGATCCCAACAGGGCGAGTACGACAAGTTCAAGAACGCCATTTATCACGGGGGAGTCGACCCTTCCGAGGCCGCGCGAAGCATGGATAACCCTTTTCCAAAAATGCTGCAAAGCGTCTCAAAGGCTGGTCGAGACGCCCAAGGCAACGCAACCAACAAAGTAAACATGTGGGAGGTGCGGATCGGAGGGAAAGATCGTGTCACGTATCTGGTGGATGATACTGATCGGTTAGTCACCATTCTGGAAGTGGGAGGGCATACCTGACCCGGCACTCCGGCTAAGCCTGTCGGGCCGAGTGTTGACGCAGTGCCCACTCCACATGCTCTCTGACCAGTTCCGACGGGTATTCCCGACGCGCCTTCAACGCTTCCAGCACCGGAATCGTTGAAGGCGCATTGCCCAAGCCTACCGCCAGGTTACGCAACCAGTTTTCATAACCCGTGCGGCGCAATGGCGAGCCTTCGGTGCTGTTGAGGAATTTATCCTCGTCCCACATAAACAGGTCGGCCAGCTCGGCGTTGTCCAGATTGTGCCTGGGCTTGAAGTCGCTTTCGCCGGTCGGTCGGGCGAAACGGTTCCACGGACAGACGATCTGGCAGTCATCGCAACCGAACACACGGTTGCCAATCAGTGGGCGCAAGTCTTCGGGAATGGCGCCCTTGAGCTCGATGGTCAGGTAGGAAATGCAGCGCCGGGCGTCCAGCACATAGGGGCCGACGAAGGCGTTGGTTGGACAAATATCGAGGCAGGCACTGCATCGGCCACAGTGCTCGGTGGCGTGGGGCGGGTCCACCGGCAACGGCAAATCGACAAACAGCTCGGCCAGGAAGAAATAACTGCCGGCCTTGCGATTCAAAACCAGCGTGTTCTTGCCGATCCAGCCCAGGCCGGCCTGTTCGGCGATGGCTTTTTCCAGAACAGGCGCACTGTCGACAAAGGCGCGATAGCCGAACGGGCCGATTTCAGCTTGAATCTTTTCCGCCAGTTGTTGCACGCGCTTACGGATCAATTTGTGGTAATCGCGGCCCAAGGCATAACGTGAGACGTAGGCTTTTTCCGGCTGGGCGAGCATTTGCGCCATTTGCGTGTCGCCCGCCAGGTAGTCCATGCGCAGGGAAACGACTCTCAATGTGCCCGGCACCAGTTCTTCCGGGTGCGAGCGTTTGCTGCCGTGGGCGCCCATGTAGTCCATTTCGCCGTGGTAGCCGGCGTCGAGCCAGCGCTCCAGGTGCTGCTCATGCTCGCCCAGGTCGAGACCGCTGATGCCGACTTGCTGAAAGCCCAGCTCGCGGCCCCAGTCCTTGATGGATTGGGCGAGAGTGGGCAGGTCTGGAGTAATAGCGGGCATGAGGCGAGAGAAACCGGAGCTGAGGTGCGTATAATTCTGCCAGACATCGGAGCCTGAAGACGCATGCCGCACACTAAAGATGATTTACCCGACGCGCTGTACAGCGCCGCACAGGTCCGGGGACTTGATGCGAGCCTGATCGCGGCCGGAACAAAGGGCTTCGAATTGATGCAGCGTGCGGCTCGGGCAACCTGGCGAGCGCTGGTTCGTCAGTGGCCATCGGCGAACGAATTGAGCGTGTTGGCAGGGCAAGGCAACAATGCCGGTGATGGCTATCTAGTGGCGGTGCTGGCCCGGCGCGCCGGATGGATGGTACGGGTGTTGGCGGTGGGCGATCCGCAACGGTTACAAGGTGATGCGGGCCTGGCCCATGCCGAGGCAATGTCTGAAAAGGT
The DNA here is from genome assembly GCF_058792515.1 of Pseudomonas sp. MT92. Lineage (NCBI taxonomy): Bacteria > Pseudomonadati > Pseudomonadota > Gammaproteobacteria > Pseudomonadales > Pseudomonadaceae > Pseudomonas > Pseudomonas sp. MT92. Next base: position 179,957 of record NZ_JBXAFA010000012.1, on the reverse strand, counting down.
CTCTATTGAAGCGTGGAACGCGCAGTCCGAATTGCGCGGTGTCGTGCTCGACGCCTTGCTCGGCACGGGTCTGAGCGGCGACGTGCGCGAGCCGTATGCCAGTGCCATTGCTGCGATCAATGCCAGCGGTCTGCCGGTGGCGGCGGTGGATATCCCTTCCGGTCTGAGCGCCGATACCGGGCGCATCCTCGGTCACGCGGTCCGGGCGGACCTGACCGTGACGTTCATCGGTTTGAAAGTGGGTTTGTTCACCGGTGACGCGGCGGATGTGGTGGGCGAACTGGTGTTCAACGACTTGCACGCCGATCCGCAGTTGCTTGAGGGCGCGCCGGTCAGTGCGCGTCGTCTGAATGCCGGCAACCTGCCACGCCTGGCTGCGCGTCCGCCTGCTTCTCATAAAGGCAAATTCGGCCATGTGCTGCTGATGGGCGGCGATCGCGGTTTCGGTGGTGCGATCCTGCTGAGTGCGCAAAGTGCGCTGCGCAGCGGTGCCGGCATGGTGTCGGTGGCCACTCGCAGTGAACACGTGCCTGCCGCATTGGCCAGGATCCCCGAGGCGATGGTGGTGGGCGCTTCGTCAGCCAATCAACTGATGGGATTGCTTCAAAAGGTTTCCGTGTTGGTGGTTGGCCCAGGCTTGGGCCAGGCGGCTTGGGGGCGCAGTCTATTGTCGGCTGCCGCCAACGCGCCGGTACCGCAAGTCTGGGATGCCGACGCGCTGAACATGCTGGCCGAGGAACGGGTGAGGTTGCCCAGGGATTGTGTGATTACCCCGCATCCGGGCGAAGCGGCTCGCTTGTTAGGCATCAGCACGGCGCAAGTTCAGGCGGATCGGCCCGGTGCGGCCCATGCGCTGAGCAAAAAATATACAGCGGTCGTGGTGCTCAAAGGCGCCGGCAGTTTGATCGCCAGTCCGGACGGGCGGCTGGCCGTGTGTCACCAGGGTCATCCGGCGATGGCTACCGCCGGGTTGGGTGATGTGCTGGCGGGTTTGGTCGGCGCGTTGCTGGCCCAAGGCATGGAGGCATTCGACGCCGCGTGCCTGGCGGTCTGGCTGCATGCCAATGCCGGTGAGCAACAAGGTAAATTCGGCCGTGGGCTGGCGGCCAGTGATCTGATTCCAGCCATTCGTCAGTTGTTGGAGGAGCAAGCACCGTGTCTGAAGTAACCCTGTACCTGGCTGATGAAGCGGCGATGACTGAATTGGGTACACGCATCGCCCAAACCACGAAAGGGCACGGTCTGATCTTTCTCGAGGGAGATCTGGGGGCGGGGAAAACCACGCTGTCCCGGGGCATCATCCGTGGCCTGGGGCATGTCGGGGCGGTAAAAAGTCCGACGTTCACTTTGGTTGAACCCTACGAGATCGGCGATATTCGTGCCTTTCATTTCGATCTGTATCGCCTGGTCGATCCGGAAGAGTTGGAGTTCCTCGGCATCCGCGACTATTTCGAAGATGACGCGCTGTGCCTGATCGAATGGCCTGACAAGGGTGCAGGCTTTTTGCCAAAGCCCGACCTGACCATTACCATTAGCCCGCATGACAGCGGGCGTTCGCTGAAAATTTTGCCCCAAGGCTCGCGTGGCGAGTCCTGGTGTGCCGCTTTGGCATTGGAATCCAAATAAATGATGGGGTTAGGTATGCGCTTTCGCGCGTTGGTTGCTGCCGTTGGGGTGTTGTTTTTGGCGGTAACCGTCGACGCTGTGGCCGACACGAAGGTCAACAGTGTTCGCCTGTGGCGGGCGCCGGACAACACGCGACTGGTGTTTGATCTGACGGGGCCGGTGCAGCACAGTGTCTTTACCCTGACATCCCCGGATCGCCTGGTCATCGATATCAATGGCGCGACCCTGGGATCGCCGTTGAACGTCAACACCTCGAATACCCCGATCACCGCCATGCGCTCGGCCCAGCGCACGCCGACCGACCTGCGGGTGGTCATCGACCTGAAAAAGGCTGTCACCCCGAAAAGTTTCTCCCTGGCACCGAACGCGCAGTATGGCAACCGGTTGGTGGTCGATCTGTTCGACAATCCGTCCGACGCCGCGCCACCTCCAGCGCCGACGCCTTCGGTCGCGACCGTGCCGGCAGTGCCGGTGACTCCTGCGGAACCTGCAATCAAGCTGCCGCCAGCGCCGGCCGGCAAGCGCGACATCATTGTCGTGATCGACGCCGGCCACGGCGGCGAAGACCCGGGTGCTTCGGGCTCTCGCGGTCAGCGCGAAAAAGACGTAGTGCTGGCCATCGCCCGCGAACTGCAGCGCCAGGTGAGCGGCATGAAAGGCTTCCGTGCCGAACTGACCCGCACCGGCGACTACTTCATTCCCTTGCGCGGCCGTACCGAAATCGCCCGCAAGAAGGGCGCCGACCTGTTCGTTTCGATCCACGCCGATGCCGCGCCTTCAGCTGCCGCATTCGGGGCCTCGGTGTTCGCCCTGTCTGATCGCGGCGCCACGTCGGAGACTGCGCGCTGGTTGGCCGACAGTGAAAACCGTTCCGACCTGATTGGCGGTGCCGGCAACGTCAGCCTCGACGACAAGGACCGCATGCTCGCAGGCGTGTTGCTCGACTTGTCGATGACGGCGTCGCTGACCTCCAGCCTGAACGTCGGTCAGAAAGTCCTGACCAACATCGGCCGGGTCACGCCGTTGCACAAACAGCGGGTGGAGCAGGCCGGGTTCATGGTGCTGAAGTCGCCGGATATTCCATCGATCCTGGTGGAAACCGGGTTCATCTCCAACGCCAATGAAGCATCGAAACTCGCGGCGTCGAGCCATCAGCAGGCGTTGGCGCGCTCTATCAGCAGTGGCGTGCGTCAGTTCTTCCAGCAAAACCCGCCACCTGGCACCTACATCGCCTGGTTGCGTGACTCGGGCAAAATCGCCCAGGGCCCGCGTGACCACCGGGTTAGCCCCGGCGAGACGCTGGCGATGATCGCGGTGCGTTACCAGGTGTCGCCGGCCACGCTGCGCAGTGCCAATAACCTGTCGAGCGACGAACTCAAGATTGGTCAGCACTTGACCATTCCCGGCACTGAACTGGCGGCCAAAGAATGAATCAGGTGCTGACCAACGCTGCCCGCATCGAGCTGCTCAGCCCGCGACTGGCGAACCAGATCGCCGCCGGTGAGGTGGTTGAGCGCCCGGCGTCGGTGATCAAGGAGTTGCTGGAAAACAGCCTCGACTCCGGCGCCAAACGCATCGATGTCGATGTGGAGCTGGGCGGCGTCAAACTTCTGCGGGTGCGTGATGATGGCAGCGGCATTTCCGCCGATGACCTGCCGCTGGCGCTGGCCCGTCATGCCACCAGCAAGATCCGTAATCTGGAAGACCTTGAGCAGGTCATGAGCCTGGGCTTCCGTGGTGAAGCCCTGGCGTCGATCAGTTCCGTGGCGCGTTTGACCCTGACGTCGCGCACTCGCGATGCCGATCAGGCCTGGCAGGTGGAAACCGAAGGCCGTGACATGGCGCCCCGCGTGCAGCCAGCCGCCCATCCGGTGGGGACCTCGGTGGAGGTCCGCGACCTGTTTTTCAACACACCGGCGCGGCGCAAGTTCCTCAAGACCGAAAAAACCGAATTCGATCACCTACAGGAAGTGATCAAGCGTCTGGCCCTGGCGCGTTTCGACGTGGCGTTCCATTTGCGCCACAACGGCAAGACCATTCTCAGCCTGCACGAGGCCCATGATGATGCGGCCCGCGCCCGGCGAGTGGCCGCGATCTGCGGTCCGGGCTTCCTGGAACAGGCACTGCCGATTGAAATCGAGCGCAACGGTCTGCATCTGTGGGGCTGGGTCGGGTTGCCGACCTTCAACCGTAGCCAGGCGGATTTGCAGTATTTTTTCGTCAATGGCCGTGCGGTACGCGACAAACTGGTGGCTCACGCGGTGCGCCAGGCTTATCGCGACGTGCTGTTCAATGGCCGGCATCCGACCTTTGTTCTGTTCTTCGAAGTCGATCCGGCGGGCGTCGACGTCAACGTGCACCCGACCAAACACGAAGTACGCTTCCGTGACGGGCGCATGGTCCACGATTTCCTCTACGGTACGTTGCACCGTGCCCTGGGTGATGTGCGACCGGAAGATCAACTGGCTGCACCGGTGGCGACGGCCATTGTCCGTCCTACCGGGCTTGAGGCCGGCGAGTTCGGTCCGCAGGGCGAAATGCGCCTGGCTGCCAATGCGTTGCTGGAGCAGCCTCAAGCGCAACCGTCGTTCAATACGCCGGCCGGCTCGGGATCTGGTTCGGGTTATCAGTATCAATACACCCCGCGACCTCAGTCCGCGGTTCCCGCTGCTGAGGCCCAGGCTGCCTATCGTGAATTCTTCGCGCCGTTGCCGGAGGCCAATGCTGTAGCGCTGCCGGCCGGTCAGGACGATATCCCGCCGCTGGGTTACGCGCTGGCGCAGCTCAAAGGCATCTACATCCTTTCGGAAAACGCCCAGGGCCTGGTGCTGGTGGACATGCACGCCGCTCACGAGCGGATCATGTACGAGCGCCTGAAAGTCGCCATGGCCAGCGAAGGCTTGAGCGGGCAGCCGCTGCTGGTGCCGGAGTCCCTGGCGGTCAGCCAGCGCGAGGCCGATTGCGCCGAAGAGCACGTTGCCTGGTTCCAGCGCCTGGGCTTCGAACTGCAGCGGCTTGGCCCGGAAACACTGGCCATCCGGCAGATTCCGGCCTTGCTCAAGCAGGCTGAAGCCAATCGACTGGTCGGCGACGTGTTGGCCGACCTGATGGAGTACGGCACCAGTGACCGGATTCAGGCGCACCTGAACGAATTGCTTGGGACCATGGCCTGTCACGGCGCCATCCGGGCGAACCGGCGTCTGGCCCTGGCGGAAATGAACGGTCTGCTGCGCGATATGGAAAACACCGAGCGCAGCGGTCAATGCAACCATGGCCGACCGACCTGGACCCAGTTGGGCCTGGACGATCTGGACAAACTGTTCTTGCGCGGTCGTTGATGAGCCAGCTCCCACCTGCGATTTTCCTGATGGGCCCGACCGCCGCCGGCAAGACCGACCTGGCCATCGAACTCACCAAAGTCCTGCCTTGCGAACTGATCAGTGTCGATTCGGCACTGGTTTACCGTGGCATGGACATCGGTACTGCGAAGCCGTCGAAAGAACTTCTGGCGCAATATCCCCACCGTTTGATCGATATTCTCGACCCCGCCGAGAGCTATTCCGCCGCGGATTTTCGCCGGGACGCCCTCGAGGCCATGGCCGATATCACCGCACGCGGAAAAATTCCGCTGCTGGTCGGCGGCACAATGCTCTACTACAAGGCCTTGCTCGAAGGACTGGCGGACATGCCAGCCGCCGATCCAGAGGTTCGCGCGCAGATCGAAGAAGAAGCTGCACGCCTTGGCTGGCAAGCCTTGCACGAACAACTGGCAGTCATTGATCCGGTTTCGGCGGCGCGGATTCATCCGAACGATCCGCAGCGACTCAGTCGAGCGCTGGAAGTTTATCGCGTCAGCGGTCGAAGCATGACCGAGCTGCGTTTGCAACAATCTGCGCAAAGTACTGACGCAGCCGCTTCGGGACGGCAACAATTGCCCTATACTGTCGCGAACTTGGCCATTGCTCCGGCAAATCGTCAGGTATTGCACGAGCGAATTAAACAAAGATTCACTTTAATGTTGGAACAGGGATTCATAGACGAGGTCGTAGCCCTGCGTAAGCGAAGTGACCTGCATGCCGGGTTGCCGTCTATACGTGCGGTAGGTTATCGACAAGTCTGGGACTACCTGGATGGCAAGCTGACGTCAGCCGAGATGCAGGAGCGTGGAATCATCGCCACGCGCCAATTGGCAAAGCGCCAGTTCACCTGGCTGCGCAGTTGGGCTGATTTACATTGGCTGGACAGCCTCGATTGCGACAATCTGCCGCGCGCCTTGAAATACTTGGGGACCATCTCCATATTGAGCTGAGTCCTTGCAATTGCCGTCTATCCTTGGGGGTGTGACGGCCAAAGTCATCTGTTTACCTATTTTTTTATATTGAATCCTTAAAGGAGTGCGGCACATGTCAAAAGGGCATTCGCTACAAGACCCTTACTTGAATACTTTACGTAAAGAAAAAGTTGGGGTCTCCATCTACCTGGTCAACGGTATCAAGCTGCAAGGCACGATCGAGTCTTTTGACCAGTTCGTCATCCTGCTGAAAAACACCGTCAGCCAGATGGTCTACAAACATGCTATCTCTACAGTAGTGCCGGTTCGTCCAATTCGTCTGCCTAGCGCAACCGAATCCGAAGCAGGTGATGCTGAGCCAGGTAACGCCTGATAGGAGTCTCCTTTGTTCTTTGAGCGCCACGGTGGTGGTGAGCGAGTCATCCTCGTTCACTTGGATGGACAGGACCCTGAGGCGCGCGAAGACCCGCAGGAGTTTCAGGAGTTGGCTAATTCGGCCGGCGCCGAGACCGTTGCGTTTTTTAACGTGCCGCGTCATCGGCCAACCGCCAAATTCCTGATTGGCAGCGGCAAGGTCGAGGAACTGCGCGATCTGGTCAAAGCCGAAGAGGCCGATCTGGTGATTTTCAATCACGTCCTCACGCCCAGTCAGGAACGCAACCTCGAACGTGTTTTCGAGTGTCGCGTGATCGACCGTACCGGTCTGATTCTCGATATTTTCGCCCAACGCGCCCGTACCCATGAAGGCAAGCTCCAGGTAGAACTGGCCCAGCTTGACCACATGAGCACCCGGCTGGTTCGTGGCTGGACTCACCTTGAACGCCAGGGTGGCGGTATCGGCATGCGTGGCCCGGGTGAAACCCAACTGGAAACCGACCGCCGTTTGCTGCGGGTTCGGTTGCGACAGATCAAGGGCAGGCTGGAGAAAGTGCGCAGCCAGCGCGAACAGTCGCGGCGTGGTCGTTCGCGTGCGGATATCCCTACCGTGTCGCTGGTGGGGTATACCAACGCCGGTAAGTCCACGCTGTTCAATAACGTGACGAAATCCGACGTCTACGCGGCTGACCAATTGTTTGCCACGCTGGACCCGACCCTGCGTCGTCTGGATCTGGACGATCTTGGGCCGATTGTCCTGGCGGACACTGTGGGTTTCATTCGCCACTTGCCCCACAAGCTGGTCGAGGCATTTCGGTCTACCCTCGAAGAGTCGAGCAACTCCGACCTGTTGTTGCACGTGATCGATGCGGCCGAACCCGATCGCATGTTGCAGATCGAGCAGGTGATGGTGGTGCTGGGCGAGATTGGTGCCCAGGACTTGCCGATCCTCGAGGTCTATAACAAACTCGATTTGCTTGAAGGCGTTGAGCCACAAATCCAGCGCGACGAAAACGGCAAGCCCCAGCGGGTCTGGCTGTCGGCGCGTGATGGGACTGGTCTGGAATTGCTTGAGCAAGCCATTGCCGAATTGCTTGGCAGTGATTTGTTTATCGGTACCCTGCGCTTGCCGCAACGATTCGCTCGACTGCGTGCGCAGTTTTTCGAACTCGGCGCTGTGCAAAAAGAAGAACACGACGAAGAAGGCATCAGTTTGCTGGCCGTTCGTTTGCCCCGGGTCGAGTTGAATCGACTGGTAAGCCGCGAAGGATTGCAGCCGATGGAATTCATCGAGCAACACACTTTGCAATAAAAGCCTGAGAAAGCGGTTGTGCCGTGGTGACAGGCATTCTGTAGCATTGGTCGGCGCGCCGTGGGTGCGTCTTTGCTTTATCAGATGGAGAGCGCTATGGCTTGGAATGAGCCGGGTGGCAACTCGAATAATCAGGATCCTTGGGGTGGCAAGCGTCGCAATAATGGCGACCGCAAGGGACCACCGGATCTCGACGAGGCCTTCCGAAAGCTGCAGGAAAGCCTGAACGGGTTGTTCGGTGGTGGTAAGAAACGTGGTGATGACGGCAGTGGTCCGGGCAAGAGTGGCGGCTTTGGCGGCCTGCTCGGTATCGGCTTGGTCGTGCTGGCGGCCATGTGGCTGTACAGCGCGGTCTATGTCGTGGACGAGCAGGAGCAGGCTGTCGTGCTGCGCTTCGGCAAGTACTACGAAACCGTCGGCCCGGGCCTGAATATCTATTTCCCGCCGATCGACAAGAAGTACATGGAAAACGTCACGCGTGAGCGTGCGTACACCAAGCAGGGTCAAATGCTGACCGAAGACGAAAACATCGTCGAAGTGCCGCTGACCGTGCAGTACAAGATCAGCAACCTGCAGGATTTCGTGCTGAGCGTCGATCAGCCGGAAATCAGTCTGCAGCACGCGACCGACAGCGCCTTGCGCCATGTGGTGGGTTCCACCGCCATGGACCAGGTGCTGACTGAAGGTCGTGAATTGATGGCCAGCGAAATCAAGGAACGTCTGCAACGCTTCATGGACACCTATCGCACCGGTATCACCGTCACTCAGGTCAACGTACAGAGCGCAGCGGCACCGCGCGAAGTCCAGGAAGCCTTCGATGACGTGATCCGGGCCCGTGAAGACGAGCAGCGTTCGCGCAACCAGGCTGAAACCTATGCCAACGGCGTCGTGCCGGAAGCTCGTGGTCAGGCCCAGCGCATTCTCGAAGACGCCAATGGCTACCGTGACGAAACCGTCTCGCGCGCCAAGGGTGAGGCTGATCGCTTCACCAAACTCGTTGCCGAGTACCGCAAGGCTCCTGAAGTGACCCGTCAGCGTCTGTACCTGGACACCATGCAGGAAGTCTTCAGCAACACCAGCAAGGTGCTCGTGACCGGCAACAAGAATGGTCAGAGCAATCTGCTGTACTTGCCGCTGGATAAAATGGTCGAAAGTGGTCGCAACACCAGCACTCCGGTGACCGGTGCGGCCGCCGCCAGCAATGAAGCGAATGCGCGTGCGGCAGCTGATCTGCAGCAACAGCAAGCACGTACCAGGGAGAGTCGCTGATGAGCAATAAATCGCTGATCGCCCTTATTGTCGGCGTCGTCGTGGCGATCGCTGCCTGGAACTGCTTCTACATCGTGGCTCAGACCGAGCGTGCGGTGTTGCTGCAGTTCGGTCGCGTGGTTCAGGCCGATGTACAGCCTGGCCTGCATGTGAAAGTGCCCTACGTTAACCAGGTGCGTAAATTTGACGCACGCCTGATGACGCTGGATGCACCGACACAACGCTTCCTGACGCTGGAAAAGAAAGCCGTGATGGTCGATGCCTACGCCAAGTGGCGGGTGAAGGACGCAGAGCGTTTCTACACCGCGACGTCCGGTCTCAAGCAAATTGCCGACGAGCGTCTGTCCCGTCGTCTGGAGTCTGGTCTGCGTGACCAGTTCGGTAAGCGTACCTTGCACGAAGTGGTGTCGGGTGAGCGTGATGCGCTGATGGCGGATATCACGGCTTCGCTGAACAAGATGGCTGAAAAAGAGCTGGGCATTGAAGTTGTCGATGTTCGGGTCAAGACCATCGATCTGCCGAAGGAAGTGAACCGCAGCGTGTTCGAGCGTATGAGCACCGAGCGTGAGCGTGAAGCTCGCGAGCACCGCGCCAAGGGTAACGAGCTGGCTGAAGGCATCCGTGCCGACGCCGATCGTCAACGCCGCGTGTTGCTGGCTGAAGCCTATCGTGAATCTGAAGAGATTCGCGGTGACGGTGATGCCCAGGCCGCTTCGATCTATTCCAAGGCCTATGGTCAGGATCAGGAGTTCTACGCGTTCTACCGTAGCCTGCGCGCCTACCGTGAAAGCTTTGCGAATAAATCCGACGTCATGGTCCTCGACCCAAGCAGTGACTTCTTCCACTACCTGGAAAAAGCCAAGCCTTGATACGGCGTTGACCCGAATCATTCCGCCGGGCGGCTAACGCCTCTGGCGGGGTGATCCTTTGGCAAAACGTGTGTATGATGCGGCAGCCGGGAAATTCCCGGCTTTTTTGCGTCTGCACGTTTGATTGCTGTTTTTGGTGCACGCGTACGAGTCGAAAGGCTCGACAGGTTTTTCGAGGAAAGTGGTTGGCGAAGCCGGTTGAAGGCTTTTCGCTCCGTTGTTCATGCGCGGAACAATCATTTTCTGCTTCACTCAAGGCTCGGCCGAGGGCTGGCTGGCCGCCCGGATATAGGGGAATGGCGTAATGGCAACGGTAGACCGCTGGCTGCTGCCAGATGGCATCGAAGAAGTACTGCCACCGGAAGCGGCGCGCATTGAAGTTGCGCGTCGCCAGGTGTTGGATCTGTTCCAGAGCTGGGGTTACGAGTTTGTCGTGACTCCCCATATCGAGTACCTGGAATCCCTGCTGACCGGCGCGGGCCAGGACCTGGATTTGCGTACCTTCAAGGTCATCGACCCGCAGTCGGGCCGGCAGATGGGTTTCCGCGCGGACATCACGCCGCAGGTGGCGCGTATCGATGCGCACACCCTGCGTCGCGAAGGCCCGAGTCGTCTGTGCTATGCCGGCAGCGTGCTGCATGCTCAGCCACGCGCCTTGTCGTCCTCGCGCAGCCCGATCCAGCTGGGCGCCGAGTTGTACGGCGATGGCAGCCCCGGCAGCGATGTCGAAGTCATCAGCCTGATGCTGGCGATGCTGCAACTGGCCGATGTGCCGGACGTGCACATGGACCTCGGTCATGTCGGCATCTATCGCGGCCTGGCTCGCGCCGCCGGTTTGTCCGGTGAAGTCGAACAGCAGTTGTTCGATGCATTGCAACGCAAGGCCATCGACGAGGTCATTACCTTGACCGAAGGTTTGCCTGCCGATTTGTCGGGCATGCTGCGGGCGTTGGTCGACCTGTGCGGCGGTCGCGAAGTACTGGCCGCTGCGCGTGAGCGTCTGGCGGGGGCTCCGGCCCCGGTTCTGGCGGCGCTGAATGATTTGCTGGCGATTGCCGAGCGTTTGTCCTCGCGTTTCCCGGATTTGCCGCTGTACTTCGACCTGGGCGAATTGCGTGGCTATCACTACCACACGGGTGTGGTGTTCGCCGTGTTCGTGCCGGGTGTTGGCCAGTCCATTGCCCAGGGCGGTCGTTACGACGACATCGGCGCCGATTTCGGTCGCGCCCGTCCGGCAACCGGCTTCTCCACTGATTTGAAAACCCTGGTGACCCTGGGGCGTGCTGAAATCGAGCTACCGTCTGGCGGTATCTGGATGCCTGACAGTACGGATGCGGCACTCTGGCAGCAGGTTTGCCAGTTGCGCAGTGAGGGTCAGCGTGTCGTTCAGGCCTTGCCTGGACAACCTTTGGCCGCCGCCCGTGAAGCGGACTGCGACCGGCAATTGATTCAGCAGAACGGGCTTTGGCAAGTATCGCCACTGGCTTCTTGAGTTTTCCTGCCGGCCACCGCCGGCACCAAGTTTGCGCGAATGAGGACAAGTGTTATGGGTAAGAATGTCGTAGTCCTGGGCACCCAATGGGGTGATGAGGGCAAAGGCAAGATCGTTGATCTGCTGACCGAACATGCTGCCGCCGTAGTGCGCTACCAGGGTGGCCACAACGCTGGCCACACCCTGGTGATCGACGGCGAAAAAACTGTCTTGCACCTGATCCCGTCGGGCGTGCTGCGCGAAGGCGTGCAGTGCCTGATCGGCAACGGCGTGGTGGTTGCACCTGATGCTCTGATGCGGGAAATCAACAAGCTGGAAGAGAAAGGTGTGCCGGTGCGTGAGCGCCTGCGCATCAGCCCGTCCTGCCCGCTGATCCTGTCCTATCACGTCGCACTGGACCAGGCCCGTGAAAAAGCGCGTGGCGAGCTGAAGATCGGCACCACCGGTCGCGGCATCGGCCCGGCTTACGAAGACAAGGTTGCTCGTCGTGGCCTGCGCATCGGTGACCTGTTCCACCGCGAGCGTTTCGCCGCCAAGCTGGGCGAGTTGCTGGACTACCACAACTTCGTATTGGTCAATTACTACAAAGAGCCTGCAATCGACTTCCAGAAGACACTGGACGAGTGCATGGAATACGCCGAGCTGCTCAAGCCGATGATGCTGGACGTCACCGCCGAGCTGCACCAGCTGCGTCGCGCTGGCAAGGACATCATGTTCGAAGGCGCCCAGGGTTCGTTGCTGGACATCGACCACGGTACCTACCCGTACGTCACCAGTTCCAACACCACTGCTGGCGGTATCGCGACCGGTTCGGGTGTTGGTCCGATGTTCCTGGACTACATCCTCGGCATCACCAAGGCCTACACCACGCGTGTCGGTTCGGGTCCGTTCCCGACTGAGCTGTTCGACGACGTTGGCGCGTTCCTGGCCAAGCGTGGCCACGAATTCGGTGCAACCACCGGCCGTGCCCGTCGTTGCGGCTGGTTCGACGCCGTTATCCTGCGTCGCGCCATCGATGTGAACAGCATCTCGGGCCTGTGCCTGACCAAGCTGGACGTTCTGGACGGCCTGGAAACCATCAACATCTGTGTTGGCTACAAGAATCAGGACGGCGCAGTGATCGATGCACCGACCGACGCCGACAGCTACATCGGCCTGGAGCCGGTGTACGAAGAAATGCCGGGCTGGAGCGAATCGACCCTGGGTGCCAAGACCCTGGAAGAGCTGCCTCAGGCTGCACGCAACTACATCAAACGTGTCGAAGAGTTGGTCGGTGCGCCGATTGACATTATTTCGACGGGCCCGGACCGCAACGAAACCATCGTTCTGCGTCATCCGTTTGCTTGATAACACATTGATGTGAAACACAAAGGGCCCATCATCGGGCCCTTTGTCGTTTTTGCCTGCTGAACGGCATGACCTTTGCTGTGAACATTGAAAAGAGCCTCCTTTCAGGTGTGCTATCAATTTAATGGCGCCAAAGCAGAGGGATTTCTAGTGTCGGCCGTTCTCTCATTGTTACAAAGCCGTTTGTTGAGGCCTGTGTTCGTTACGCTTGGTATCGCTCTATTGGTGCAAGTGGTGGTGGCGGTCGCTCTGACACGGAGCACGGTGACCGCTTTGGAAGCCGATCTGGGCATGCGCCTGGGCGCGGACAGTCAGAAGCTCTCTGGCGAACTCGAGCAGGCGGGGCGCGAAGTCACGTCGAGCCTCGATAGCCTCTCCACCAGCACGCGTCAGCGCCTCACGGCCGGGTTGTCCTCGCGTTTGGAGGAGGAGCAGGCACAACTGCGCGAGACGTTGGAAAAGGACCTGAAGGATTCCGCCGGCGACATGGCGCAACTCCTGGCATCGGTTGCGCCGCGCGCCATGTGGGACAACGACATTCCAACCTTGTCCGAGTTCGCGCGCAGGGCCCAGCGCAATCCCAATGTACTGTTCGTGGTGTATGACGACGCCACGGGTCAGCACCTGACGCGCTACCTCAACCGGGAAAACCCGATCAACAAGGCGCTTCTGGAGAAGGGTCAGGGTGAGCGGGCGCTGGACAAAGTGCTGGATGCGGCGAAGAACGATCCTTCGGTCTTCTACATCGAAGCCTCGATCAACCCCAATGGCGTGGAAATCGGCAAGGTCTTGATGGGTGTCTCGACCGCGTCGGTTGAGACCGATCTGGCGGCGTTGGACAAACGCTTCTCCGCCTTGATCGCCAGCAGCGATCAATTGGTGGGTGACAGTCTGAAGGGGGCAGCGGCCGATAGTGCGACCGCCATGCGTTCGCGACTGCAATCGGCCCAGTCCACGGCGGCTGAAATGAAAGCCAATACCACCAGTACCGTGCAAGAAGCCGCGGCCACCCTGCGCTGGCGTATCGGTATCTGTCTGGCGGTCGTGGGCTTTGGTGTCCTGCTGTTGCTGGCGGTGGTGCTTGGGCGTCGAGTGGTCAATCGCTTGAAAATGCTGATTATCGCCATGGATGACCTGGCGGCGGGCGAGGGTGATCTAACCAAGCGCGTGCAAATCAACAGCAAGGACGAGATCGGCGACATGGCGTCGGCGGTCAATCGGTTTGTGGATAAGTTGCAGCCGATCGTGCGCGAAGCAGGCGACGTAGCCCAGCGGACTGGCGTGGAAATCGGCGCCATGACCCTGCGCAATGCCGGAGCCGATGCGGCAGCGGGTATGCAGCGCGATGAAGTGGCCGAGAGTCTGCGTGCTTTGTCGCAAATGGCAGACGAAGCCCAATCTGAAAGCCAGGCCATGCAGGCGGCTTTGAAACAGGTCGTGGATATCCGTCAGGCCACTGACGAAAACACCCGGACTTCGGCGAAAGTCGGCAGCCTGATCGAGGCGCTGGCGGGTCAAGTCGAAACCGGAGCGCAGGTGATCGAGCGACTTGCGCAACAAAGCGAGCAGATTGAGGTGGTGCTGACGGTCATTCACGGGATTGCCGAGCAGACCAACCTGCTGGCACTGAACGCGGCCATTGAAGCGGCGCGTGCGGGTGAGACCGGGCGCGGATTCGCGGTGGTGGCGGACGAAGTGCGGGCACTGGCGAGCAAGACCCAGAGTTCCACCGGCGATATTCAGGCGCACATTGTGGCGTTGCAGCAGGGTGCGCGTGAGGCGGTAGCGGCGATTGGCCAGGCTGGGCGCCAGGCCGACGAAGGATTGTTGGTGCTCAGGGACAGTGCGCGTCTTCAGCAATCTGTGCAGGCCTCGGTGGAGCAAGTGCATGCGGCGATCGGTCTGGCGACCCAGGCCGCCGCGCAACAGGCTCAGGGTGCGCAAGCGGTGCGTGGTCGGGTCGAGACCATTCATGCGCAGGCCGAGAAGGCGGCTCAGGCAGTGGTGGAAACCACGGCCAGTGGCAAGGTGCTGGACGGCTTGGCAGCGCAGTTGAAGGCGAGTCTGGGGCAGTTCAGGGCTTGATGCGTTGTCAGGGGTGATATCGTCGCGGGCAAGTTTGCTCGCGATCGGCAAGAGCGATAAAGCGTTCTGTCTGCGAGAGAGCGCCGCCTTTTAAATGCATCGCGAACAAGCTCGCTCCTACGGGGGGAGGGCGTGTTGATTTTCAAAGCCAGAAACGCAAAAACCCGCTTTCGCGGGTTTCTGTGAAATTCAAGGCCGTAACCTTGAATTTGAATTGGTGCCCAGAA
>NZ_JBXAFA010000012.1:0-164966 GCF_058792515.1 Pseudomonas sp. MT92 | reverse complement strand
AAGAAGACTCGAACTTCCACGGCCGTAAGGCCACCAGCACCTGAAGCTGGCGTGTCTACCAATTTCACCATCTGGGCATTTATCTTCAGCGTTGCCGCTGTTGATGTGGCGCACTATACGGAGCGCAATTTGATCTGTAAACCCCTGATTTAAAATAAATAAATCAACGGCCTGAAATGCAAAAACCCGCTTTCGCGGGTTTTTGTGTGAGTCTTGAAATTGAACTAATCTCAAGCTCGAAATTGGTGCCCAGAAGAAGACTCGAACTTCCACGGCCGTAAGGCCACCAGCACCTGAAGCTGGCGTGTCTACCAATTTCACCATCTGGGCAGTATCGGCAACGTTGTCTGTCGTCGATGGCGCGCACTATACGGAGCGTCTTTTTAACTGTAAACCCCTGACATCAAAAAAACCTGAAAAATTTCACCAGCGGTCTTCAAATCAGCTTTGTGACGTCGATAAAAGGCTTTAGAAGGGCCGTCATAGCTTGAAATTTCCCGTTTCATTACGCCTATGCCAAACTAACCCGTATATAGACAAGGTGAAAACTCTCTAATGGCCGATTGGCAGTCCCTCGATCCCGAGGCCGCTCGTGAAGCGGAAAAATATGAAAACCCTATTCCTAGCCGCGAACTGATCCTTCAGCACCTTGCTGATCGAGGTTCGCCTGCTAACCGCGAGCAGTTGGTCGAAGAGTTTGGTCTGACCACAGAGGACCAGATCGAAGCCCTGCGCCGCCGCCTGCGCGCCATGGAGCGCGATGCTCAACTCATCTATACCCGTCGTGGCACTTATGCACCGGTAGACAAGCTCGACCTGATCCTGGGCCGCATCAGCGGTCACCGTGACGGCTTCGGTTTCCTGGTCCCGGACGATGGCAGTGACGACCTGTTCATGAGCCCGGCGCAAATGCGTCTGGTGTTCGATGGCGACCGCGCCCTGGCGCGGGTTTCCGGCCTCGACCGTCGCGGTCGCCGCGAAGGCATGATCGTCGAAGTGGTCTCGCGTGCTCACGAGAGCATCGTCGGTCGCTATTTCGAAGAGGGCGGTATCGGTTTCGTGGTTGCCGACAATCCGAAGATCCAGCAAGAAGTGCTGGTGACGCCGGGTCGCAATGCCAACGCCCAGATCGGTCAGTTCGTCGAAGTGAAGATCACTCACTGGCCGACGCCACGCTTCCAGCCTCAGGGCGATGTGGTTGAAGTCGTGGGTAACTACATGGCGCCGGGCATGGAAATCGACGTCGCCCTGCGCACTTACGACATTCCTCACGTCTGGCCTGAGGCGGTGCTCAAGGAAGCGGCCAAGCTCAAGCCCGAAGTCGAAGAGAAAGACAAAGAGAAGCGCATCGATCTGCGTCATCTGCCGTTCGTCACCATCGACGGCGAAGATGCCCGTGACTTCGATGACGCGGTCTATTGCGAAGCCCGTAAGGGCAAGTTGCGTCTGTTCTCGGGTGGCTGGAAGTTGTACGTGGCGATTGCCGACGTCTCCAGCTACGTGAAGCTCGGTTCGGCGCTGGACGCTGAAGCCCAGGTGCGCGGCAACTCGGTGTACTTCCCCGAGCGCGTGATCCCGATGCTGCCTGAGCAGCTGTCCAACGGTCTGTGCTCGCTGAACCCGCAGGTCGATCGTCTGGCCATGGTTTGCGAGATGACCATCTCCAAAACCGGCGAAATGACCGACTACTGCTTCTACGAAGCGGTGATCCACTCCCATGCACGCCTGACTTACAACAAAGTCAGCGCCATGCTCGAAACGCCGAAAGCCACCGAAGCGCGGAAGCTGCGTGGCGAGTACACCGATGTCGTGCCGCACCTCAAGCAGCTGTACTCGCTGTACAAGGTGTTGCTGGCGGCGCGTCATGTGCGTGGCGCGATCGATTTTGAAACCCAGGAAACCCGGATCATCTTCGGCTCCGAGCGCAAGATCGCGGAAATTCGCCCGACCGTGCGCAACGATGCCCACAAGCTGATCGAGGAATGCATGCTGGCGGCCAACGTGGCCACTGCCGAATTCCTGAAAAAACACGAAATCCCGGCGCTGTATCGCGTCCACGATGGTCCGCCACCGGAGCGCCTGGAAAAACTGCGCGCCTTCCTGGGTGAGCTCGGCCTGTCCCTGCACAAAGGCAAGGACGGCCCGTCGCCGAAGGATTACCAGGCACTGCTGGCTGGTATCAAGGATCGTCCGGATTTCCACCTGATCCAGACCGTCATGCTGCGTTCGTTGAGCCAGGCGGTGTATAGCGCTGATAACCAGGGCCACTTCGGTCTGAATTACGAGGCATACACCCACTTCACCTCGCCGATCCGCCGCTACCCGGACTTGCTGACTCACCGGGCAATCCGCAGCGTCATCCATTCGAAGCGGGACACCCCGCACGTTCGCCGTGCTGGTGCGATGACCATTCCGAAGGCGCGTATCTATCCGTACGACGAAGCGGCCCTGGAGCAACTCGGCGAGCAGTGCTCGATGAGCGAGCGCCGTGCCGACGAAGCGACCCGCGACGTGGTGAACTGGCTCAAGTGCGAGTTCATGAAAGACCGCGTGGGCGAATCGTTCCCGGGTGTGATCACCGCCGTAACCGGCTTTGGTCTGTTCGTCGAACTGACCGATATCTACGTCGAAGGCCTGGTGCACGTCACCGCATTGCCGGGCGATTACTACCACTTCGACCCTGTGCATCACCGCCTGGCCGGTGAGCGTACCGGTCGCAGCTTCCGTTTGGGCGACACTGTTGAAGTGCGGGTCATGCGCGTCGATCTCGACGAACGCAAGATCGACTTCGAAATGGCCGAAAAAACCCTCAGCGCGCCAATCGGTCGTAAAAAACGCGGTACTGAAACTGCGGCGCCAGCGGCATCTGCTGCAAAAACAGCCGCAGAGCCGGTGCCGGAGAAAACCGGTCGTCGTCCTGCCAGAGAAAAGGTTGTAGAAGCCTACCGCCCAAGCGATGCGGCGGCGAAAAACGCCGAAGTACGCAAAAGCCGTGAAATGAAGCAGGCCTTGCTGGCCGATGCGAAAAGCGGCGGTAAAGCGGCGTCTGCGGGAAAGACCGGAAGGTCGACGCCTGAAAAGGCCGTCGGCGGCAAGCCTGCCAAACCGAGCAAACATCGTAAAGGCCCGCCAAAAGCGGGCTCGGCCCCAGCCAAAAGTGGCGGGGCGCGTAAACCTAAGGCCAAGCCATGAGTCAGTTGGAAAAAATCTACGGCGTGCATGCTGTAGAAGCATTGCTGCGTCATCACCCGAAACGCGTCAAGCAGATCTGGCTGGCCGAAGGTCGCAGTGATCCGCGCGTACAGACGTTGATCGAACTGGCCAACGAGAATCGTGTCCAGGTCGGCCAGGCTGAGCGCCGTGAAATGGACGCCTGGGTCGAAGGTGTGCATCAGGGTGTAGTCGCGGACGTGAGCCCGAGCCAGGTCTGGGGCGAAGCGATGCTCGACGAACTGCTCGACCGTACCGAAGGTGCGCCGTTGCTGTTGGTGCTCGACGGTGTAACCGATCCGCACAACCTGGGTGCCTGCCTGCGTTCCGCCGATGCGGCGGGCGCGCTGGCGGTGATTGTTCCGAAGGACAAGTCGGCGACCCTGACGCCGGTTGTGCGAAAAATCGCCTGCGGTGCTGCGGAAGTGATTCCGCTGGTCGCCGTGACTAACCTGGCGCGCTCCCTGGAGAAACTCCAGCAGCGTGGCTTGTGGGTTGTCGGTACGGCGGGGGAGGCCGAAGTCAGTCTGTATGACCAGGACCTGACCGGCCCCACCATCCTGATCATGGGGGCCGAAGGCAAAGGCATGCGCCGCCTGACCCGCGAGCATTGTGACTACCTGGTCAATTTGCCGATGGCCGGTAGCGTCAGCAGCCTCAACGTTTCCGTGGCGACGGGCGTATGTCTGTTCGAGGCGCAGCGTCAGCGCCGCGTCAAGGCTGCGGCTGCCGCCAAGAAGGCCTGATCCGGCTGCAATCCCTGTGGGAGCGAGCCTGCTAGCGATAGCGGTGTAACATTCGGCATCAATGTTGAATGTTACGTCCTCATCGTGAGCAAGCTCGCTCCCACAATGGTTTCTGGCCAGTCAAAAAATGGCGGGCAAACGAGCTGTTCAAATAATCACCAATTACCTTGCGCCTCTCTCGCCCCTTCTCTACAATTGCGCCCCTTGCTGCGATGGCAGGCACGCATGTGTCTAGCGTCCACAAGTCCATAAGTGTCATTCACTCCTTGTCTGACCGCTTTTGAGCGGCAGGCTACAACCCGTAAGGAGCATTCATGCGTCATTACGAAATCATCTTTTTGGTCCACCCGGATCAAAGCGAGCAAGTCGGCGGCATGGTTGAGCGTTACACCAAGCTGATCGAAGAAGACGGCGGCAAAATCCACCGTCTGGAAGATTGGGGCCGTCGTCAACTGGCCTACGCAATCAACAATGTTCACAAGGCTCACTACGTGATGCTGAACGTTGAGTGCACTGGCAAGGCCCTGGCCGAGCTGGAAGACAACTTCCGCTACAACGATGCAGTGATCCGTAACCTGGTCATCCGTCGCGAAGAAGCCGTTACCGGCCAATCCGAGATGCTCAAGGCTGAAGAAAACCGCAGTGAGCGCCGTGAGCGTCGCGACCGTCCTGAGCACTCCGACGCTGAAGGCGTTGATGGTGATGACAGCGACAACAGCGATAACGCTGACGAGTAATCCACGGACCTTTTGAGGAGCCAATTACATGGCACGTTTCTTCCGTCGTCGTAAATTCTGCCGCTTCACCGCTGAAGACGTGAAAGAGATCGATTACAAAGATCTCAACACTCTGAAAGCTTATGTATCCGAGACCGGCAAAATCGTTCCAAGCCGCATCACCGGTACCAAAGCTCGTTATCAGCGTCAGCTGGCCACCGCTATCAAGCGCGCCCGCTTCCTGGCCCTGCTGGCCTACACCGACAGCCACGGCCGCTGAGACCGGGCAGTCGACACGTAGCAAAGGATTGAATGTATGCGTGCCTTAGCTGAGTTCATCATGCGGGGCCGTATGCAGGCCACTCTGGTAGTGGCCGGATGCGCGGCATTGCCGTTGTTGTATTGGTTGGGTGCTGCCGCCGGATGCCTTGTGCTCCTGCGGCGCGGATTGAGGGACGCCTTGGGCGTTCTTGCTCTGGGGCTGCTGCCGGCGTTGATCTGGTGGCTGAAATTCGACGATCCACGTGCACTTCTGGTGCTGCTGGGGTCTGCGAGCCTTGCGTTGGTTTTGCGCGCAAGCGAGTCCTGGAACCGCGTGCTGCTGGTCAGCATAGCGATGGGAGTGGTGTTTTCAGTGGTGCTGGGGACGGCTTTTGGTCCTCAGATCGAGATGCTGGCGCAGGCTTTGATAAAAGTCATGCCGTCGCTACTCGGTGAGGTCTACCAGAAGATGTCGGTAGACGAGCAAGCGCGTTTCGCGTCCCTGATTGCACCAATCCTGACTGGCCTGATTGCGGCGTTGTTGCAAATCGTCAGTGTGCTGAGCCTGATTGTCGGGCGCTACTGGCAGGCGTTGTTGTACAACCCGGGTGGTTTCGGTCGCGAGTTTCGCGCCATTCGAATCCCGCTGGGTCCCGCGATGTTGCTGCTGGCCGGCATGGTTGTGACACCGAACTTCGGTGTCCAGATGTCCATGCTCGTGCCGTTGTGCAGCGTACCGCTGGTTTTCGCCGGGCTGGCCCTGATTCACGGGCTGGTGGCGCAAAAGCGACTGGCCAGATTCTGGCTGGTGGGGTTGTACGTCACGCTGTTGCTGTTCATGCAGCTGATCTATCCGTTGCTGGTGGTCCTGGCCATCGTCGACAGCCTGATTGATTTTCGCGGTCGTCTGGCGCCGAAAGACGCCGATAACGCGAACGGTGAAGGTTAAAAGTTAAGAGGATTTTCACATGCAACTGATCCTTCTGGAAAAAGTCACCAACCTGGGCAACCTGGGTGACAAAGTGAACGTTAAGGCTGGTTACGGTCGTAACTACCTGCTGCCTTACGGCAAAGCTACCGCTGCGACCCCAGCCAACCTGGCTGCGTTCGAAGAGCGTCGCGCTGAGCTGGAAAAAGCTGCAGCAGACCGTAAAGCATCGGCTGAAAGCCGCGCTGCCCAACTGGCTGAGCTGGAAGTGACTATCACTGCCACCGCTGGTGACGAAGGCAAGCTGTTCGGTTCGATCGGTACTCACGACATCGCTGATGCACTGACCGCCTCTGGCGTTGAAGTGGCAAAAAGCGAAGTTCGTCTGCCGAACGGCACCATCCGCAACGTAGGTGAATTCGACGTAGCCGTGCACCTGCACGCCGAAGTTGAAGCCACCGTACGCGTTGTCGTGGTAGCAGCTTAAGCAGCACTTGTCGGCTGGCACCCTCGGGTGCTTGCCGGTAACATCGGGCACGATCCTGTTTACAGGTCGTGCCCTTTGTCTTTCTGGCAGTTCCGTTTTTTAACCCCTGCTTCTCCAAAAAATACCAAGTGGCCATGAACGAAATTTCCGCTCCCGAGCAATACGATCTGCAAACCGCCGCGCTGAAAGTGCCGCCGCATTCCATCGAAGCCGAACAGGCTGTACTCGGTGGTCTGATGCTGGACAACAACGCCTGGGAACGCGTCCTCGATCAAGTCTCCGACGGTGATTTCTATCGACATGACCACCGCCTGATCTTCCGTGCGATCGCCAAACTGGCCGATCAGAACTCGCCGATCGACGTCGTGACCCTGGCCGAGCAATTGGACAAGGAAGGTCAGACTTCGCAAGTCGGCGGCCTTGGGTATCTTGGCGAACTGGCGAAAAACACGCCGTCCGTCGCCAACATCAAGGCCTATGCGCAGATCGTTCGTGAGCGGGCCACCTTGCGCCAGTTGATCGGCATCAGCACCGAAATCGCCGACAGCGCGTTCAACCCGGAGGGCCGTACCGCCGCCGAGATTCTCGACGAAGCCGAGCGGCAGATCTTCCAGATTGCCGAGGCCCGGCCGAAAACCGGTGGCCCGGTGGGCGTGAATGACCTGCTGACCAAGGCCATCGACCGCATCGACACCCTGTTCAACACTGACAACGCCATCACCGGCCTGTCCACCGGCTACACCGACCTCGACGAGAAAACCAGCGGTCTGCAACCGGCCGACCTGATCATCGTTGCCGGCCGTCCATCCATGGGTAAAACCACCTTTGCGATGAACCTGGTGGAAAATGCCGTGCTGCGCAGCGAGAAAGCGGTTCTGGTTTACTCGCTGGAGATGCCAGGTGAATCGCTGATCATGCGTATGTTGTCGTCCCTGGGACGCATCGACCAGACCAAGGTCCGTTCCGGCCAGCTGGAAGACGACGATTGGCCGCGCCTGACCTCGGCGGTCAACCTGCTCAACGACCGCAAGCTGTTTATCGACGATACCGCCGGCATCAGCCCGTCGGAAATGCGCGCCCGGACCCGGCGTCTGGTGCGTGAGCACGGTGATGTCGGCCTGATCATGATCGACTACCTGCAACTGATGCAGATCCCCGGTTCCAGCGGCGACAACCGGACCAACGAGATTTCCGAGATCTCCCGGTCCCTGAAGGCGCTGGCCAAGGAATTCAACTGCCCGGTGGTGGCGTTGTCCCAGCTCAACCGTTCCCTGGAACAGCGGCCGAACAAGCGCCCGGTGAACTCCGACTTGCGGGAATCCGGAGCGATCGAGCAGGACGCCGACGTCATCATGTTCGTGTATCGCGACGAGGTGTACCACCCGGAAACCGAGCACAAAGGCATCGCCGAAATCATCATCGGCAAGCAGCGGAACGGGCCGATCGGCTTTATCCGCCTGGCATTCATCGGCAAGTACACCCGGTTCGAGAACCTGGCACCGGGTAGCTATAACTTCGATGACGACGAGTAATTCAGCGTCTTGAAGGGCCCCATCGCTGGCAAGCCAGCTCCCACAGGGCTGATGCGATCCCGGTGGGAGCTGGCTTGCCAGCGCTAGACGCGCCGCAATTTCCGACCATAGCCGTCGGAATTGGTCAAAATTTGTGCTATATTCCGCGCCCCCGAAATTCAATGAAAGCCAACACCGGTTATCGACATGCAAGCAGCCAAGCCGTTATTTGACTATCCCAAGTACTGGGCCGAATGTTTCGGGCCTGCGCCATTCCTGCCGATGAGCAGGGAGGAGATGGATCAGCTTGGCTGGGATTCCTGCGACATCATCATCGTCACCGGTGATGCCTATGTCGATCACCCGTCGTTCGGCATGGCGATCATCGGCCGGCTGCTGGAGTCCCAGGGCTTCCGCGTCGGGATCATTGCCCAGCCAAACTGGCAGTCCAAAGACGACTTCATGAAGCTCGGCGAGCCGAACCTGTTTTTCGGTGTCGCGGCCGGCAACATGGACTCGATGATCAACCGCTACACCGCCGACAAGAAAATCCGTTCCGATGACGCTTACACACCGGGTGGCCTGGCGGGCAAGCGGCCGGACCGCGCGAGCCTGGTTTACAGCCAGCGCTGCAAGGAAGCCTACAAGCACGTGCCCATCGTGCTTGGCGGTATCGAAGCGTCCCTGCGCCGCATCGCTCACTACGATTACTGGCAGGACCGCGTTCGCAACTCGATCCTGATCGACGCCAGCGCCGACATCCTGCTCTACGGCAACGCCGAGCGTGCCATTGTCGAAGTCGCCCAGCGCCTGTCCTACGGTCACAAGATCGAAGACATCACCGAAGTGCGCGGCACCGCGTTCATCCGTCGCGACACGCCGAAAGACTGGTACGAAGTCGACTCCACGCGCATTGACCGTCCGGGCAAGGTCGACAAGATCATCAACCCGTACGTCAACACCCAGGACACTCAGGCCTGCGCCATCGAGCAGGAAAAAGGTCCGGTTGAGGATCCGCAGGAAGCCAAGGTCGTGCAGATCCTGGCCAGCCCCAAGATGACCCGCGACAAGACCGTGATTCGTCTGCCGTCGGTGGAAAAGGTCCGTAACGACGCGGTGCTTTACGCTCACGCCAACCGCGTGCTGCACCTGGAAACCAACCCGGGCAACGCCCGCGCACTGGTCCAGAAACACGGTGAAGTCGACGTCTGGTTCAACCCGCCACCGATTCCGATGACCACCGAAGAAATGGACTACGTGTTCGGCATGCCTTATCAGCGCATTCCGCACCCGGCGTATGGCAAGGAGAAAATCCCGGCCTACGAGATGATCCGCTTCTCGGTGAACATCATGCGTGGCTGCTTCGGTGGCTGCACCTTCTGCTCGATCACCGAGCACGAAGGCCGGATCATCCAGAACCGTTCCGAAGAGTCGATCATTCGCGAAATCGAAGAAATTCGCGACAAGGTTCCAGGTTTTACCGGCGTCATCTCCGACCTCGGCGGCCCGACCGCGAACATGTACCGCATCGCTTGCAAAACGCCGGAAATCGAATCCGCGTGCCGCAAGCCGTCGTGCGTGTTCCCGGGTATCTGCCCGAACCTGAACACCGATCACTCGTCGCTGATTCAGCTGTATCGCAGTGCCCGTGCCTTGCCGGGTGTGAAGAAGATCCTGATCGCTTCCGGCTTGCGTTACGACCTCGCGGTCGAGTCGCCGGAATACGTCAAAGAGCTGGTGACCCACCACGTTGGCGGTTACCTGAAGATCGCCCCGGAACACACCGAGGAAGGTCCGCTCAACCAGATGATGAAACCGGGCATTGGCAGCTATGACAAGTTCAAGCGCATGTTCGAGAAGTACTCCAAGGAAGCCGGCAAAGAGCAGTACCTGATTCCGTACTTCATCGCTGCCCACCCAGGCACCACTGACGAAGACATGATGAACCTGGCCCTGTGGCTCAAGGGCAACGGTTTCCGTGCCGACCAGGTGCAGGCGTTCTACCCCTCGCCGATGGCCACCGCCACCGCGATGTACCACTCGGGCAAGAACCCGCTGCGCAAGGTCACCTACAAGAGTGACGCGGTGACCATCGTCAAGAGCGAGGAGCAGCGCCGTCTGCACAAGGCGTTCTTGCGTTATCACGACCCGAAAGGCTGGCCGATGCTGCGTGAAGCATTGATCCGCATGGGCCGCAGCGACCTGATCGGGCCGGGCAAGAACCAGTTGATCCCGTTGCACCAGCCGTCCACCGACAGCTACCAGAGCGCCCGTCGCAAGAATTCGACGCCGGCCGGCAGCCATAAAGTGGCCAAGGAAACGACCAAGATCCTGACCCAGCACACCGGCCTGCCACCACGCGCCAGCGACGGCGGTAACCCGTGGGACAAGCGTGAACAAGCCAAGGCTGCGGCATTCGCCCGTAACCAGCAGGCGGCCAAGGAGCGCAAGGATGCGGCCAAAGGCAAAGGGCCGAAACCGGCTCGCAAGCCGGTCGTACCGCGCTAAACCGCGCTTGGGCTGAACAAAACGCCAACCTTCGGGTTGGCGTTTTGCATTTCCGGGCCGCGTAACGCCACAAATACGTGCAATGCCCCCCAACCAATTTCCCGCCTCGCCCGATTTTGGTGCTGTACTGCCTCCAGTAACCGGAGAAAGCGCCAGCACTGCTGGGTGGCATAAGTCTTGCGCGCTTTCACATACGCTTAGGGCTCGCAGGAGGCACGCCGTGTCGATTCATGTCGCATTGCATCACGTTACGCATTACCGCTACGACCGTGCCGTTGAGCTCGGTCCGCAGATCGTTCGCCTGCGTCCGGCCGCCCACAGTCGCACGCGGATCCTGTCCTATGCGCTGAAGGTTTCGCCCGAGCAACACTTCATCAACTGGCAGCAGGACCCCCAGGGCAATTACCTGGCGCGGTTGGTGTTTCCGGAAAAAACCGATGAGCTGCGGATCGAAGTCGACCTGGTGGCGGAAATGGCGGTGTTCAATCCGTTCGATTTCTTCCTTGAGCCCTACGCGGAAAAAATTCCGTTCACCTATGCCGCCGATGAGCGCAAGGAGCTGGCGCCCTACCTGGAAACCTTGCCGCTGACGCCGAAGTTCAAGGCGTACCTGGAGGGCATCGACCGCACACCGTTACCCGCTGTGGATTTCCTCGTCGCGCTCAATCAGCGCCTGAGCGAAGACATCGGCTACCTGATCCGCATGGAACCTGGCGTGCAAACGCCCGAGCACACCCTTGAACACGCCTCCGGGTCTTGCCGCGATTCCGCGTGGTTGCTGGTGCAACTGCTGCGCAACCTCGGACTGGCCGCGCGTTTTGTCTCCGGCTACCTGATCCAGCTGACGGCCGACGTCAAAAGCCTCGACGGACCCTCGGGCACGGATGTGGATTTCACAGACCTGCACGCCTGGTGCGAGGTGTATCTGCCCGGCGCCGGCTGGATCGGCCTGGATGCGACCTCGGGGCTGTTTGCCGGTGAAGGCCATATTCCCTTGGCCTGTAGTCCCGATCCGTCCTCTGCGGCACCGATCAGTGGCCTGGTGGAGCCGTGCGAATGTCAATTCAGCCACGAAATGTCCGTGGAGCGGATTTGGGAAGCGCCTCGGGTCACAAAGCCCTACACCGAAGAGCAGTGGCTGGCGATTCAGAGCCTGGGCCGGCAGATCGATGCCGACCTGCTGGAAGGCGATGTCCGCCTGACCATGGGCGGCGAGCCGACGTTCGTGTCCATCGATGACCCGGACGGTGCCGAGTGGAACACTGCGGCGCTGGGGCCGGACAAACGTCGCCTGTCTGCCGAACTGTTCCAGCGCATGCGTCAGCACTACGCGCCCAAGGGCCTGGTGCATTTCGGCCAGGGCAAGTGGTACCCCGGCGAGCAACTGCCGCGCTGGTCGCTCAACTGCTACTGGCGCCGCGACGGGGTGCCGATCTGGCACAACAGCGCGCTGATCGCCGACGAGCAGCAAGACTATGGCGCTGATGGCGAACTGGCCGGGCGGTTTTTGGCGAGTGTCGCCGAACGCCTGAAAATTCCGACACGTTTTGTGTTCCCCGCCTACGAAGACAATTTCTATTACCTCTGGCGTGAAGGCACCTTGCCGCAGAACGTCAGCGCCGAGGATTCACGTCTCGAGGAGCCGCTGGAGCGTGCGCGACTGCGTAAAGTCTTCAGCCAGGGCCTGGATAAGGTGATTGGCCAGGTCTTGCCGCTGGCGCGGACCGCCAAGGGCGACCAGTGGCAGAGCGGACGCTGGTACTTGCGCGACGAGCACTGTCGCCTGGTGCCAGGGGATTCACCGCTGGGCTATCGCTTGCCCCTCGGCTCGCAGCCCTGGGTGAAAGCCGCGGAATACCCGTTCATTCATCCGCAGGACCCGAACCAGGATTTCCCGGATTTGCCTGACACCGCTCAATTGCAAAGCCAGGGCGCTGCCGTTGTGGTTGATCGTGCACCGAAAATCGATGAATCCGCCGACTGGCTGACCCGCACCGCGTTCTGTGCCGAGGCGCGGGAAGGTCGGTTGTACCTGTTCATGCCGCCGCTGGAGCGGGTTGAGGACTACCTCGAACTGGTCGCCGCGATTGAAGCCACCGCTGAAGAGCTGCATTGCCCGGTATTGCTGGAAGGCTATGAACCGCCGAGCGATCCGCGTTTGAGCAACTTCCGCATCACGCCGGACCCGGGGGTGATCGAGGTCAACGTGCAGCCGTCCGCCACCTGGGATGAATTGGTCGAACGCACTGAATTCCTTTACGAGCAGGCGCGGCAAACCCGGCTCACCACCGAGAAATTTATGATCGATGGCCGCCACACCGGCACCGGTGGCGGTAACCATTTCGTACTGGGTGGCGCGACACCGGCCGACTCACCGTTCCTGCGGCGTCCGGATCTGCTGCGCAGCCTGATCAGCTACTGGCATAACCACCCGTCCTTGTCCTATCTGTTTTCCGGGCTGTTTATCGGCCCGACATCGCAGGCGCCACGGGTCGATGAAGCGCGCAACGATGCCCTGTATGAGCTGGAAATCGCCTTTGCCCAAATGCCGCAACCCGGCGAGGAATGCGCGCCGTGGCTGGTCGACCGGTTGCTGCGCAATCTGTTGATCGACGTGACGGGCAACACTCACCGCGCCGAGTTCTGCATCGACAAGCTTTACTCGCCGGACGGCGCAACGGGTCGCTTGGGATTGCTTGAGTTGCGTGCCTTTGAAATGCCGCCTCACGCACGCATGAGCCTGGCTCAACAGCTGCTGCTGCGGGCGCTGGTCGCACGTTTCTGGCGCGAGCCTTATGCACCGCCGAAACTGGCGCGCTGGGGCACGGAGCTGCACGACCGGTTTCTGTTGCCGCACGTTATCGAGCAGGATTTCGCCGACGTCATTGTCGACCTCAACGCCGCCGGTTATCCGCTGCGGGCCGAGTGGTTCGCGGCGCATCTGGAGTTCCGCTTTCCCAAGGTCGGCGATTACGCCGTCAGTGGCATTGCGCTGGAACTGCGCCAGGCACTTGAGCCGTGGCATGTACTGGGCGAGGAGGGCGCGGTTGGTGGCACGGTGCGCTACGTGGATTCGTCGCTGGAGCGTCTGCAGGTCAAACTCAACGGGTTGCCGCCGCAGCGCTATTTGCTGACCTGCAACGGCATCCCGGTGCCGCTGCAGCCCACCGGGCGCGTCGGCGAGTTTGTCGCCGGGGTGCGTTTCCGCGCATGGCAACCGGCCAACTGCCTGCAACCGACCATTCCCGTGCATGCGCCGCTGGTGTTCGATCTGCTCGACACCTGGATGGGGCGTTCGCTGGGCGGTTGCCAGTATCACGTGGCCCATCCGGGCGGGCGCAACTACGACAGCTTGCCGGTCAATGCCAACGAGGCCGAGAGCCGGCGGATGGCGCGCTTCTTCCGGATCGGACTCACCCCCGGGAAACTTCCTGTGCCGATTCTGGAAATTAACGACGAACTGCCGATGACGCTCGATTTACGACGCTTCTAAACCGTACGCGACGCCCGGATGTTTCGTCTATCCGGGCGTCATGAGCCTGCGTTAGTCTGACCTTTCCCTGCTGTCTGCCGAGCTTTCCAATGCCTGACCTGCTTGACCGCTACCCGCTGACGGCGGGCACTTATCATGAACTGCTCGACGACAGCGGCGCCGTGCGTGCGCACTGGCGCCGGCTGTTCGACCAATTGCAGCGCAGCACGCCTGCGCAACTGGTGCAGCGCCAGGCACTGCTGGCCCGGCAGATTCATGAAAACGGTGTCACCTATAACGTTTACGCCGATCCCAAGGGCGCCGATCGTCCCTGGGAGCTGGACCTGCTGCCCCATGTGATTGCCGCCGATGAATGGGAACAGCTGTCGGCCGGCATCGCCCAGCGCGCCCGTTTGCTCAATGCCGTGCTGGCCGACCTGTACGGCCCGCAACGCCTGATCGCCGAAGGCTTGCTGCCGGCCGAGCTGGTATTCGGCCACAACAACTTCCTCTGGCCCTGTCAGGGTATCAATCCGCCTGAAGGGGCCTTTCTGCATTTGTATGCCGTGGATCTGGCGCGCACCCCCGATGGTCGCTGGTGGGTGACGGCAGACCGCACGCAAGCACCGTCCGGGGCCGGTTACGCGCTGGAAAACCGCACCATCGTGTCCCGCGCCTTTCCCGAGTTGTACCGCGATTTGAAGGTGCAGCACCTGGCCGGGTTCTTCCGCACGCTCCAGGAAACCCTGGCTCGCCAGGCGCCAAGCGATGAAGAGGTGCCGTTGGTAGTGCTGCTGACGCCGGGGCGATTCAACGAAAGCTATTTCGAACATCTGTACCTGGCGCGTCAGCTCGGTTACCCGCTGGTGGAGGGTGGCGACCTGACCGTGCGCGACGCCACGGTCTACCTGAAAACCCTCAGTGGCCTGCGCCGGGTCCACGCGATCATGCGCCGGCTCGACGACGACTTCTGCGACCCGCTGGAGCTGCGTACCGATTCGGCTCTGGGTGTGCCGGGCTTGCTCGAGGCCGTACGCCAGGGGCGGGTGTTGGTGGCCAACGCCCTCGGCAGCGGCGTACTCGAATCGCCGGGACTGCTGGGGTTCCTGCCGAAGATCAATCAGTTCCTGTTTGGTGAAGAGCTGATTTTGCCGTCCATCGCCACTTGGTGGTGCGGCGAAGCGCCCGTGCTGGCCCAGGCCCTGGAGAAATTGCCGGAATTGCTGATCAAACCGGCATTCCCGTCCCAGAGCTTTGCACCGGTATTTGGCCGTGATCTGAGCGAAAAACAGCGGCAATCGCTCGCTGAGCGCATGCAGGCGCGTCCTTACGCTTATGTTGCGCAAGAACTGGCTCAACTCTCCCAGGCGCCCATCTGGCAGGCCGAGGACGGTCAACTGCAACCCCGGGCCATAGGCATGCGTGTGTACGCCGTGGCCAGTCGCGATGGTTACCGTGTCCTGCCCGGTGGTTTGACCCGCGTCGCCGCCGAGGCGGACGCTGAAGTGGTGTCGATGCAGCGCGGCGGGGCAAGCAAGGACACTTGGGTCCTGGGCGACCGGCCGCCGAGCGGCGAGCAATGGAAAGCCCAACGCAACATCGGCGTACATGATCTGGTGCGCCGCGACCCGTACCTGCCGTCACGGGTGGTGGAAAACCTGTTCTGGTTCGGCCGCTACTGCGAGCGCTGCGATGACAGTGCGCGGTTGTTGCGGATCATGCTGGCGCGCTATGTCGACGGCGATGACCCGCAGGCGCTGGACGCGGCGGTCGATCTCGGGGAGCGCTTGATATTGCTGCCCGAAGAAGGCGAACTGCCTGAGCGCTTGCTGGCCGCGATACTGGGCGATGACTGGCCCTTCAGCCTGCGTTCCAACCTGCAACGTTTGCAATGGGCGGCCTCGCAGGTGCGTGGCAAGCTCTCGCGGGAAAACTGGCAGGCGCTGGTGGAATTGCAGCGCGAAGCCATGGAGCTGGAAACCGAAGAACCGGACTTCGGCGAGTTGCTGGATTTTCTCAACCGATTGGTGATGTCCCTGGCGGCACTGTCGGGGTTTGCCCTGGACGACATGACCCGCGACGAAGGCTGGCGCTTTTTGATGATCGGCCGGCGGATCGAGCGTCTGCAATTTCTCAGTGGCAGCCTGGCGGCGTTCCTGCGTGGCGCCGGGGCCTTCGATCAGGCGGGGCTGGAATGGCTCCTGGAGCTGGGCAACAGCAGCATTACCTACCGTTCGCGTTACCTGGCGGTGGCGCAATTGATCCCGGTGCTCGACCTGCTGCTGCTCGACGAGCAGAACCCCCATGCCGTGCTGTTCCAGCTGAAACTGGTGACCCGCACACTCAAACGCCTGAACGACGACTTTGGCGTGCCTCGTGAAGCCGGTCTGCCGCAGTTGGTGGAGCGTCTGGCGCGCTTCGATCTGGGCTGTCTGGAAAACCCGTTGTTTGGTGCCGCCAGCGTGCGTGCCGCCGTCGAGGGGCTGGCCGATCTGCTGCAAGAAATCGCCGATGCCAGCGGGCAAGTGTCGGATCGCCTGGCCTTGCGCCATTTCGCCCATGTCGATGATGTCAGCCAACGCACGGTGTCCGTCTGATGAGTGCCCATTACCAGATATTGCACGACACCCATTATCACTACGACAGCCCGGTATCCCTGGCCCAGCAACTGGCGCACCTGTGGCCGCGCCCCTGTGCCTGGCAGCGCTGTACCGCACAGCAATTGCAGATCAGCCCGGAACCCACCTCGCGCCGTGATGAGCTGGATGTGTTCGGCAATCCGTTGACCCGGCTGGCGTTCGAGCGTCCCCATGATGAATTGCTGGTCAATGCGAGCCTCACGATCGAAGTGCTGCCCCGGCCGGTGCTGGACTTCAATCAGTCTCCGGCCTGGGAAGACACCCGCAATGCACTGACCTACAGCAGCCAGCCACTGTCCCCACAAATCCTGGACGCCTGCCGCTACCGGTTCGAATCACCCTACGTGCATCTCAAGCGCAACTTCGTCGAGTTCTCACAGAGTTGTTTTCCTCCGGGGCGGCCATTGCTGCTGGGGGTTCAGGCCCTGATGGAGAAAATCTTCAGTGAGTTCACCTTCGACGCCGAAGCGACGCAAGTGGCGACGCCCCTGGTGGAAGTGCTGGAGCGTCGGCGGGGTGTCTGTCAGGACTTCGCCCACCTGATGCTCGCGTGCGTGCGGTCTCGTGGATTGGCCGCGCGGTACATCAGCGGCTACCTGCTGACACAACCGCCACCGGGCCAGCCACGACTGATCGGCGCCGATGCGTCCCATGCCTGGGTTTCGGTGTTTTGCCCGGTGCTGGGTTGGGTAGATTTTGACCCGACCAACAACGTGCAACCGGCGCTGGAGCACATCACGCTGGCCTGGGGCCGGGACTTTTCCGATGTCTCGCCGTTGCGCGGGGTGATTCTGGGCGGAGGAAACCACGACCCGGAAGTGCGCGTCACCGTTATGCCATTGGAGTAGTGCAGCCCTACTGTAGGAGCGAGCCTGCTCGCGATGGACCAACGGGCGCCGCGTCAATCCAGATAAAACGCGTCATCGTTGACGACCATCGCGAGCAAGCTCGCTCCCACAGGGAGTGCGTGGGCTGTTCTGGATAGGGTGTTTCAGATCGGCCTGTGAGGGCCGGCAGCAACGCTGCCAGCCCTGGACACAGATCCGGTGGGCCTGACTGGATCATCCGGCCCGGAGGGACTCAGGCGTCCGGCGCCTGATCTTTCGGTGCATCAACATCATCTTCTGCAGCGACTTCACCGTCAGGGTTCAGTGCCGTGTCTTCAGCCATCGCTTTCTTGCGCTGAAGCTTTTCCTCTTTCTTCTGTTCCTTGGCCAGGTCACGCTGACGTTTGGCGAAGGAGTAGTTGGGTTTAGCCATGGGCGATCCTCTGGGGTCGAAGGTGAGGTTGAGCGGCGCGTATTCTGCCCTGTATCGGTGCCAAGTCGTTAGTCGGGTTTTTGCTCGACCCACTTGGGCAGTACGGTGGGTTGCCACTGATCGAGGGCGTCGAGCAGAGATTTTGGCGATTCGCTCACCTGCAGCATGTCACGGTGCGCTGCGCGAACGAAGCCTTCGCCGACGATATGATCGAGAAAACCGGTGAGTTGGCTGTAGAAACCGTTCACTTCCAGCAAGCCCAGCGGCTTGCCGTGGTAGCCGAGTTGGCCCCAGGTCCAGACCTCGAACAGCTCTTCCAGCGTGCCCAGGCCGCCCGGCAGGGCGATGAAGGCATCGCTGAGTTCGGCCATCCGTGCCTTGCGCGCATGCATGCCGTCCACCACTTCCAGGCGAGTCAGCCCTTTGTGGCCGATTTCCTTGTCCATGAGGCTTTGCGGGATGATGCCCACGACTTCGCCACCGGCCGCCAGCGCGGCATCGGCCACGATGCCCATCAGTCCGACAGCGCCGCCGCCGTAAACCAGCGTCAGCTTACGCTCAGCCAGTGCCCGGCCGAGGGCCTCGGCCGCTTCCCGATAAGCGGGATGGGTCCCGGTGCTGGCACCACAAAATACACAAACGGATACTAAAGACATGCCTTACTCCATGGTCGATCAGGGCCACAGAGTAAAGGCAGGCGCGCGACGCTCCAAGGGCTAGACTTCGCGCTTGGGTGTTTCGTAAGTGCCGCTGGCGCCACAGGCGTAGGCGGCAAGCAAGCTGCACAACAAGCTATTGAGGGACATGTCAGACGCTCCGGTTGGGGGTTATGGCCTGATCATAGGCCCGGTCCAGAGGTCTGGCTGGTAGATTGTTTCGATGGGTGTCATAGCCCGAAAGTTGTATACAATTTTTGATTCAGGTCATAGGAACTTGCGAAGTTTTCAGGCAGTCTTCTGTCCACTCGCATTTCTGTTAACCCTGCCTTGGAGATTCACCATGTTTGCCAAACTCGTTGCGGTATCTCTGTTGACACTGGCCAGCAGCCAACTGATGGCTGCAGAGTGCAAAACGACTATCGACTCCACTGATCAGATGTCCTTCAACACCAAGGCCATTGAAATCGACAAGAGCTGCAAGACCTTCACCGTGGAACTGACCCACTCCGGCGCTTTGCCGAAAACCGTCATGGGCCATAACTGGGTGCTGAGCAAGGAAGCCGACATGCAGCCGATCGCCACCGACGGCCTGGGCGCCGGTATCGAAAAGAACTACTTGAAAGAAGGTGATGCTCGCATCATCGCGCACACCAAAGTCATCGGCGCTGGTGAGAAAGATTCGGTGACCTTCGACGTGTCCAAGCTCGACGCCGCTGAAAAATATGGCTTCTTCTGCTCGTTCCCAGGCCACATTTCGATGATGAAAGGCACCGTGACGCTGAAGTAAGCCGAAGCACCGCGTTAACGTTCATCGCGGGCAAGCCCGCTCCCACAGGTACGGTGGTGGTTCATGTGGGAACGAGCCTGCTCGCGAAGGGGTCATCAGCATCAGTGAATGCAATGGCCAAAGAAAAGCCCGCTGAAGATCAACACTTCAGCGGGCTTTTTCATGCATTCACGAATCAAGGCGCAAACGGCATCACCCGCTTGTGGTGCGTCTTGTTGTAAGTGCCAACGATGATCTTGAACGCTTCCTCGCGCACCGGTTCGCCATGCAGAAAGGCGTCGATCTCGGCGTAAGTCACGCCGTGGGACGCTTCGTCCGGTTTGCCAGGGGACAGGTCCTCGAGGTCGGCGGTTGGTACTTTCTCCACCAGCGACTCCGGCGCACCGAAGCTGCGGGCGATCGCCCGGACCTGGTTTTTCACCAGGCCACTGAGCGGTGCCAGATCACAAGCGCCATCGCCGAACTTGGTGAAAAAGCCCATGACTGCCTCTGCCGCGTGATCGGTACCGATCACCAGGCCGTGGGCCGCGCCGGCGATGGTGTACTGGGCGACCATGCGCATCCGCGCCTTGGTGTTGCCGAGTACGAAGTCCACCGAGACCGCGTGCTTGCCTTCAAAGGCCGCGACTTCGTTGGCCAGCGACTTGACCGCCGGACCGATGTTCACGGTGTGGCGCTCATCCGGATCGATGAAATCCACGGAGGCCTGGGCGTCGTGTTCATCGAACTGGGTTTCGTACGGCAGGCGCACGGCGATGAACTTGAATTGATCGTCACCCGTGCGCTGGCGCAGTTCACGCACGGCACGCTGAGCCAGCAGGCCGGCCGTCAGGGAGTCGACACCGCCACTGATGCCCAGTACCAGGGTCTTGAGCCCGGAATTGACCAGGCAGTCCTGGATAAAGGTAATCCGCCGGGCGACTTCAGCCTTGAGGGCGGCCTCGTCGGCAAACGGCGGTTGGACCTTGAGCTGTTCAGCAATCTCACGCTGTACGGCTTGCATGAATTCACTCCTTGCTAGATAGGCTGGGAAGGGCAGGAACTTGGAAAACGTGTCGCAAATAGGCGACAAAATTCGGGTCTTTGCAGTGAGTCTTGCCAGGCTCGTCGGAGATCTTTGCCACCGGCTGGCCGTTGCAGGCGGTCATTTTAAGCACGATGCTCATCGGTTCGACACCCGGAATATCACACGTGAGATTGGTGCCGATGCCGAAGCTGACGTTGATCCGCCCACGCAACGCACGGAATATTTCCAGGGCCTTGGGCAGTGTCAGGCTGTCGGAGAACGTCAGCGTCTTGCTCATCGGGTCGATGCCGAGCTTGTGATAGTGGGCGATGGCTTTTTCCGCCCAAACCACCGGATCACCCGAGTCATGGCGCAAACCGTCGAAAAGCTTCGCAAAAAACAGGTCGAAATCACCGAGGAAGGCATCCATGGTGATGCAGTCGGTCAGGGCGATGCCCAGCAAGCCGCGATATTCGCGGACCCAACAATCGAGCGCCGCGATCTGGCTGTCGACCAGTCGCGGGCCGAGCTGCTGGTGGGCCATGATCCATTCGTGGGCCATGGTGCCCAGCGGTTTCATGTCCAGCTCGCGGGACAGGTGCACGTTGCTGGTGCCGACAAAGCGTCCCGGGAAGTCATGCTTGAGCACGTTCACCACTTCTTCCTGCACACGGTACGAGAAGCGACGGCGAGTGCCAAAATCGGCGACCTGCAATTCGGA
The DNA here is from genome assembly GCF_058792515.1 of Pseudomonas sp. MT92. Lineage (NCBI taxonomy): Bacteria > Pseudomonadati > Pseudomonadota > Gammaproteobacteria > Pseudomonadales > Pseudomonadaceae > Pseudomonas > Pseudomonas sp. MT92. The sequence continues at coordinate 144,055 of NZ_JBXAFA010000012.1, read as the reverse complement.
CAGCTCGTCGCTGCTGGCGTTGGCGGTCAGCCAGTCGAACTTGCGATAAAGCTGCTCGCGCGCCTGTTCCAGAACGACTTCCCGATAGCGGTAGCGGTTGCGCACTTCACTGACGATCGCCAGCATCGGCACTTCGAACAGAATCACGTGAAGCCAGGGGCCGCGCAGGCGGATGAACAGTTCGCCGTTTTCGATACCGGTATGGACGTAGCGCAGGTTGAAGCGAAACAACCCGAGAAAGCGCAAGAAATCCGGCTTCATGAAGCTGATGCGTTCCAGGAAACTCAGCTGGTCGGCGCTCAGGCTTAACTCGGCCAGGCGCTCGAGCTGGTAACGGATTTCCGCCAGATAAGGGCGCAAATCCTCACTGTTGCGGCAACGAAACTCCCATTCGACTTCCACGTTCGGGTAGTTGTGCAGCACCGCCTGCATCATCGTCAGTTTGTAGAAGTCGGTGTCGAGCAGGTTCTGCACGATGCGATCGGCAAACACACTCTCGCTCATAACGGGAATCTCCAGCGTTGCAGCGGTATTGATCAATGGCGCTAGTGGCGCATATCAGAGGGCTGGATTGCCAGCGATTTCTTGGATCACAACAGATCCCCTGTGGGAGCAAGCTCGCTCCCGCAGGGGATGGCTAAAGCCTAAAGTGGTGGAGGCTCCGGGCTATCAACCTGCTCCAGCATCCACTTCACGAAGTCCCGCACCTTGGGCACTTCCGCCGAATGCTCCGGGTACGCCAGGTAATACGCATCAGTGCTGGGCATCGCATGCTTCCAGGGAATGACCAGTTTGCCGTCCGCCAACTCTTCTTCCACCAGAAACCGCGGCAGCAGTGCCACGCCACAGCCGACCTGCGCCGCGCGAATGCACATGTAGAAGGTTTCGAAACGCGGGCCGTGGTAGCTGTGTTCGGTGTGGTAGCCCTGACTGTCGAACCAGTCATGCCAGGCCTGGGGGCGCGAGGCGTTTTGCAGCAGGACCAGATCGGTGAGTTGCGTTGGATCGGTAAACGGCTCGGCCGGCAGGCTGCCGGGGGCGCAGACGGGCACCAGCTCCTCGCCGAACAGCTTCAGGCATTCGGTGCCGGGCCGTGAGCCCTGGCCAAAGTAGAACGCCAGGTCGCTGCGCCCTTGCAGCAGATCGTCGGCCTCCTGTTCGCTGCACAGGTCCAGGTGAATCGATGGATGACGCAGGCGCCAGCCTTTGAGGCGTGGCACCAGCCAGCGCGCGCCGAACGTCGGTGGCGTCGAGACGCGCAGGACTTCGGTTTCACCGCCATAGGAGCGCAGGTAATGGGTCGACATCTCGACTTGCGTGAGGATTTTTCTGACCTCGACCAGGTACAAGTCGCCCGCTGGCGTCATTTGCAGGCGTCGACGCACCCGGCGAAACAGCAGGTGCTGCAACAGCTCTTCGAGTTGCGCGACCTGTTTACTGACCGCACTCTGGGTCAGATTCAACTCTTCGGCGGCCCGGGTGAAGCTCAGATGCCGGGTCACGGCTTCGAAACACTGCAGTGCAGCGATCGATGGCAAATAGCGTTTGTTCAGCATGGGCGGTCCTTTGTTCTTGTCTCTTTATTGCCAGCAATGCACAGCATGAATAAACGGAATGATATCTCTCTTAAAGGTCGTTTGTTGAGTAACCTCCGGGGAGCTAAAACTACAGGCCTGATCAGCCGTGATTTTCCGGCTGCGCCCGTTCCGTTTTTTGCTTGAGGAGTCACCCATGGTTGCCGCATTGCTTGATCGTCTTGGTGTAAACCCGGCCCTGTACCAGAACGGCAAAGTGCCGGTGCATTCGCCTGTCGATGGCAGCCGCATCGCCGCCGTGAACTGGGAAGGTGCCGCCGAAGTGGAGCAGCACATCAGTCGCGCAGATCATGCGTTCGAGCTGTGGCGCAAGGTTCCGGCGCCACGCCGTGGCGAACTGGTGCGTCAACTGGGCGACATCCTGCGTGAATACAAGGCCGATCTCGGTGAACTGGTGTCCTGGGAAGCCGGCAAGATCACTCAGGAGGGCCTGGGTGAAGTTCAGGAAATGATCGACATTTGCGATTTCGCCGTCGGCCTGTCCCGTCAGTTGTACGGTCTGACCATCGCTTCCGAGCGTCCTGGCCACCACATGCGCGAAACCTGGCATCCGCTGGGCGTCGTCGGCGTGATCAGTGCGTTCAACTTCCCGGTCGCGGTCTGGGCCTGGAACGCCACGCTGGCACTGGTCTGTGGCAACCCGGTGATCTGGAAACCGTCGGAAAAGACTCCACTGACCGCACTGGCCTGCCAGGCACTGTTCGACCGCGTGCTGAAGAACTTCAGCGATGCGCCTGCGGGCCTGAGCCAGGTCATCATCGGTGGCCGCGATGCCGGCGAAGCCCTGGTCGACGACCCGCGTGTCGCGCTGGTCAGCGCCACCGGCAGCACCCGCATGGGCCGTGAAGTGGCGCCGAAAATCGCCGCACGCTTCGCCCGCAGCATTCTGGAACTGGGCGGCAACAACGCCATGATCCTCGGCCCAAGCGCCGACTTGGACATGGCCGTACGCGCCATCCTGTTCAGCGCCGTCGGCACTGCCGGTCAGCGTTGCACCACGTTGCGTCGTCTGATTGCCCACGAATCGGTCAAGGAAGAGATCGTCACCCGCCTCAAAGCCGCTTACTCCAAAGTGCGTATCGGCCATCCACTGGAAGGCAACCTGGTCGGCCCGTTGATCGACAAGCAAAGCTTCGAAAACATGCAGGACGCGCTGGAGCAGGCCCTGAGCGAAGGCGGCAAGGTATTCGGCGGCGAGCGTCAGCTTGAAGACAAATTCCCGAACGCTTACTACGTTTCGCCGGCCATCGTCGAAATGCCGGAGCAGAGCGACGTGGTCTGCCACGAAACCTTCGCGCCGATCCTGTACGTGGTCGGTTACAGCGATTTCAACGAAGCCCTGCGTTTGAACAACGCTGTACCGCAAGGCCTGTCTTCGTGCATCTTCACCACCGACGTGCGTGAAGCCGAACAGTTCATGTCGGCGGTGGGCAGCGATTGCGGTATCGCCAACGTCAACATCGGCCCGAGCGGCGCTGAAATCGGCGGCGCGTTTGGTGGGGAGAAAGAAACCGGCGGTGGTCGCGAGTCCGGCTCCGACGCATGGCGCGGCTACATGCGCCGTCAGACCAACACCGTGAACTACTCGCTGGAGTTGCCATTGGCACAGGGTATTACGTTCGACTGATGCTTGAGTCGATCCCTTTGTAGGAGCGAGCTTGCTCGCGAAAAACGTCAGGGCAACGCAGTCATCCAGACAGCGCGCGTCATCGTTGACGTCCATCGCGAGCAAGCTCGCTCCTACAGTTGAATTGTGTGTTGGTTAGGTTTCTGTTGGAGTCTGGCAATGCCGTTACGCGAAGAGTGTCTTTGGGAAAAACTGACGCCGCAAAGGCCTGATAACGCGGCGCTCAAGGGAGAGGTGAAGGTCGATGTCTGCGTCATCGGCGCCGGTTTTACCGGTCTGTCGGCGGCCGTGCATTTGCTGGAGCAGGGTAAAACGGTTTGCGTGCTCGAAGCCCATCGCGCCGGTCATGGCGGTTCCGGGCGCAACGTCGGGCTAGTCAATGCCGGCCTGTGGATTCCACCGGACGACATTGAGGCCGGGTTTGGCGAGGCGGTCGGCAGTCAGCTCAACCGCATGCTCGGTGCGGCACCGGCCCTGGTGTTCAGCCTGGTCGACAAATACAACATCGATTGCCAGTTACGCCGTGAAGGCACGTTGCACATGGCGCACAACGCCCGCGGTGAAGCGGATCTGCGCAGTCGCGAAGAACAGTGGAAGCGCCGTGGTGCGCCGGTCGAGCTACTGACCGGGCAGGCTTGCGAACAAGCCACGGGCACCAAAAAGATTGCCGCCGCCTTGCTCGACCGGCGTGCCGGCACGATCAATCCCATGGCCTACACCACGGGGCTGGCCAAAGCGGCCATCGGCCTCGGTGGTCAATTGTTCGATCATTCCCCGGTCACCCGACTCGAACGTCAGGGCCAGCGCTGGTCGGTGCAGACCGCACAGGGCTCGGTACTGGCCGAGCAAGTGGTGATTGCGTCCAACGCTTACACCGAGGGCGACTGGACGGAATTACGGCGCAATTTCTTCCCCGGTTATTACTACCAGGTGGCGTCGGTGCCGCTGACGGAAGAGGCCGCGCAACACATTCTTCCGGGTGGCCAGGGTTCCTGGGATACCCGCCAGGTGCTCAGCAGTATTCGCCGCGATAAAGACGGCCGTCTATTGCTCGGCAGTCTGGGCAACGGCAATCAGAAACCGACCTGGTTCCTCAAGGCGTGGGCCGATCGCGTCCAGCAGCATTATTTCCCTTACCTCAAACCGGTGGAGTGGGAGTGCACCTGGACCGGTCGCATTGCGTTCACCCCCGATCATTTGATGCGATTGTTCGAACCGGCGCCCGGTTTAGTGGCAGTCACCGGTTACAACGGCCGGGGCGTGACCACGGGTACAGTCGTTGGTAAAGCCTTTGCCGATTATTTGTGTAACGGAAATCCTCAAGCGCTACCGATTCCCTTTGCACCCATGCAGCCATTGGCAGGGGTCGGGTTGCGCAGTTGTCTCTATGAGGCGGGCTTTTCGCTGTATCACGCGGGCCAGTGCCTGCGGATCGTCATTTGATGATTGAAATCGTGCTGGAGAGCGGCGCTTTTTCGCGCAGCGACTAGCCTGTAATGGTGCGGGTTGTAGCAGTACCGCACCAGCAGTGTGCAGTTCGGTGACGTGCGTTGTTACAGGCGGGTTGCACACCGTTTGGTGTAGTGGTTGCAATGATGGCACGGGAGGGTTGCGCCTCAATAAATAAAAGGTTTCACCTTCTCCGGTTTAGACGGTTGCACACCCAATGAAAATGGGATCGAAACAGTCAAAATAACAATAAAGCAGCGACTTTTTTCAGAATAAAAAACCGATGGCACGGCACTTGCTCTGAGCATTAATGAAGTCGCAGTGCCAACTAAAAAAACCTTGGAGCACCACCTCATGTCCCAGACGTTTTACAAGAAAGGCTTTCTGGCCCTCGCAGTGGCAACTGCGTTGGGTGTTTCTGCGTTTGCTCAGGCTGACATCAAGATCGGCGTAGCGGGTCCAATGACGGGCGCCAACGCGGCATTTGGCGAGCAGTACATGAAGGGTGCGCAGGCAGCTGCCGATGCGGTCAACGCAGCGGGCGGCGTAAACGGGGAAAAAATCGTACTGGTCAAGGGCGATGACGCCTGCGAACCGAAACAGGCTGTGACGGTCGCCAAGGACCTGACCAACCAGAAAGTCGCCGGCGTGGTCGGTCACTTCTGCTCCTCGTCGACCATCCCGGCCTCCGAGATCTACGACGAAGCGGGCATCATCGCGATCACTCCAGGTTCCACCAACCCACAGGTTACCGAACGCGGCCTGAGCGCCATGTTCCGTATGTGCGGTCGTGACGACCAGCAAGGCATCGTGGCCGGCGACTACATCGTCGACGTGCTCAAGGGCAAGAAGGTTGTCGTGCTGCACGACAAGGACACCTACGGCCAGGGTCTGGCAGATGCCACCAAGGCTCAACTGGTCAAGCGCGGCGTGACGCCAGTGCTGTACGAAGGCCTGACCCGTGGTGAGAAAGACTTCAGCACCATCGTGACCAAAATCCGCGGTGTTGGCGCCGATGTCGTCTACTTTGGCGGTCTGCACCCGGAAGCCGGTCCTCTGGTTCGTCAACTGCGTGAACAAGGCCTCAAAGACGTCAAGTTCATGTCCGACGACGGCATCGTGACCGACGAACTGGTGACCACCGCTGGCGGCCCGCAATTCGTCAACGGCGTGCTGATGACCTTCGGCGCCGACCCACGCCTGCTGCCAGACAGCAAGACCGTGGTAGACGAGTTCCGCAAACATGGCACCGAGCCAGAGGGCTACACCCTGTATGCCTACGCGTCGGTCCAGACCCTGGCAGCAGCGTTCAACGGCGCCAAATCCAACAAGGGTGAGGACGCTGCCAAATGGCTGAAAGCACACCCGGTCAAGACCGTCATGGGCGAGAAGTCCTGGGATAGCAAGGGCGACCTGAAAGTCTCCGACTACGTGGTTTACGAGTGGGACAAGGACGGCAAATACCATCAACTGGAAAAACAGAAGTGATATGAACAGCTGATTTGCCCGACGCCCTGGGTGTCGGGCAATCCTGAAACATGTCCGTGCAGTACCTGTCTTTTCTCGTAGAGCTGCACACAACCGTGTTGCGCCGGTGGCTGAACCCCGGTCCGTCGCAACCGGCTTCTGTGCAGTCTCTCAAATGCGTGAGATTGCGTTATGGATGGTATTTTCCTGCAGCAACTGGTCAACGGCCTGACCCTCGGGTCGGTCTATGGCCTGATCGCCATCGGCTACACAATGGTCTATGGCATCATCGGCATGATCAACTTCGCCCACGGCGAGGTTTACATGATTTCCGCTTACCTCGCGGCAATCAGTCTGGCTCTGCTGGCATACTTCGGTATTGAATCCTTCCCTCTGCTGATGCTCGGCACTCTGATCTTCACCATCGTCGTCACGGCGGTGTATGGCTGGGTCATCGAGCGTGTCGCCTACAAACCCCTGCGTAACTCCACCCGACTGGCACCGCTGATCAGCGCCATCGGTATTTCGCTGATCCTGCAAAACTATGCACAGATCGCCCAAGGCGCGAAGCAACAAGGTGTACCGACCTTGCTGACGGGTGCCTGGCGCGTCGACATCGGCACCGGTTTCGTGCAGTTGACCTACACCAAGGTCTTCATTCTGGTCGCCGCGTTTGCCGGCATGGCCGTGCTGACCTACATCATCAAGTACACCAAGCTCGGCCGCATGTGCCGCGCAACACAGCAAGACCGCAAGATGGCCTCGATCCTCGGGATCAACACCGATCGGGTGATCTCCTATGTGTTCATCATCGGTGCAGCGATGGCGGCCCTGGCCGGCGTGCTGATCACCATGAACTACGGCACATTCGACTTCTATGCCGGCTTCATCATCGGCATCAAGGCGTTCACCGCCGCCGTACTCGGCGGGATTGGTTCGCTGCCTGGCGCCATGCTCGGCGGGATCATTCTCGGGATTTCCGAGTCGCTGTTCTCTGGTCTGGTCAACTCGGACTACAAAGACGTTTTCAGCTTCTCGCTGCTGGTTCTCGTTCTGGTCTTTCGGCCTCAAGGCCTGCTCGGCCGTCCTCTTGTGTCGAAGGTGTAAGCGATGTCTTCAACCACTAAAAAATCCATTGATGTCAAAAAAAGTCTGGTTGACGCGATTCTTGCCGGTCTCATCGCCCTGATTGTGTTCGGACCGATCGTCGGCGTCGTGCTCGACGGCTACGGCTTCAACCTGGAAACGACCCGGGTGGCATGGATTGTCGCCATCGTCATGGCCGGTCGCTTTATCTTGAGTCTGTTCCTGCAAACCCCGAAGGGCCTGAAAATCCTCGAAGGTTTTGAAACTACCGGCTCCGGGGTGCATGTACTGCCACCCGATTACAAATCCCGCTTGCGCTGGATCATCCCGCTGGTGATCGTCATCGCGGTGGTGTTTCCGTTCTTCTCCAACTCCTACCTGCTGGGCGTGGTTATCCTCGGCCTGATCTATGTGTTGCTGGGGCTGGGGCTGAACATCGTGGTCGGCCTGGCCGGCCTGCTCGACCTGGGTTATGTGGCGTTCTACGCCATCGGGGCCTACGGTCTGGCGCTCGGGTATCAGTACCTGGGACTGGGTTTCTGGACGGTGCTGCCTCTGGCGGCGATCACCGCCGGTCTGGCCGGTTGCATCCTCGGGTTCCCGGTGCTGCGCTTGCACGGTGACTACCTGGCGATCGTGACCCTGGGTTTCGGTGAAATCATCCGCTTGATCCTCAACAACTGGCTGTCCCTGACGGGTGGCCCGAACGGCATGCCGGCACCGTTGCCGACATTCTTCGGCCTCGAGTTCGGCAAGCGGGCGAAGGATGGCGGGGTGCCTTTCCACGAGTTCTTCGGTATCGCCTATAACCCGGACGTGAAGTACTACTTCATCTATGCGGTGTTGTTCCTGGTGGTGCTGGCCGTGCTCTACATCAAGCATCGTCTGGTCAAGATGCCGGTGGGGCGTGCCTGGGAAGCCCTGCGTGAAGATGAGATCGCCTGCCGCTCCATGGGGCTGAACCACGTACTGGTCAAGCTCTCGGCGTTTACCATTGGCGCCTCGACGGCCGGTCTGGCCGGCGTGTTCTTCGCCACCTACCAGGGCTTTGTGAACCCGACCTCGTTCACCTTCTTCGAATCGGCACTGATCCTCGCCATCGTGGTGCTCGGCGGCATGGGTTCGACCATCGGTGTGGTGATGGCAGCCTTCGTGCTGACCGTGGCCCCGGAACTGCTGCGCGGCTTTGCGGAGTACCGCGTGCTGCTGTTCGGCATCCTGATGGTGTTGATGATGATCTGGCGACCGCGCGGCCTGATTCGGATCAGCCGTACCGGTGTGACCCCGCGTAAAGGAGTAGCGCCATGAGCGAAGTCGTACTCTCCGTAGAGAAGCTGATGATGCACTTCGGCGGCATCAAGGCATTGAATGATGTCAGCCTGCAGGTCAAGCGCAACTCGATCTTCGCCCTGATCGGCCCCAACGGTGCCGGCAAGACCACCGTGTTCAACTGCCTGACCGGATTCTACAAGGCCTCGGGCGGCAAGATCGAACTGAATGTGCGCGGCGAGAAAACCAACGTCATCAAGTTGCTCGGCGAATCGTTCAAACCGACCGATTTCGTCTCGCCGAAATCCTTCGCCAGTCGCCTGTTCTACAAGGCGTTCGGCGGCACCCACCTGGTGAACCGTGCCGGCCTGGCGCGGACCTTCCAGAACATTCGCCTGTTCAAGGAAATGTCGGTGCTGGAAAACCTGCTGGTGGCCCAGCACATGTGGGTCAACCGCAACATGCTGGCCGGCATCCTCAACACCAAGGGCTATCGCAAGGCCGAAAGCGATGCGTTGGACCATGCGTTCTACTGGCTGGAAGTGGTGGACCTGGTGGACTGCGCCAACCGTCTGGCCGGTGAACTGTCTTACGGCCAGCAACGTCGCCTGGAAATCGCCCGGGCCATGTGCACCCGCCCGCAGATCATCTGCCTCGACGAACCGGCCGCCGGCCTCAACCCTCAGGAAACCGAAGCGCTGAGCGCGATGATCCGGCTGCTGCGCGACGAGCACGATCTGACCGTGGTGCTGATCGAACACGACATGGGCATGGTAATGAGTATTTCCGATCACATCGTGGTGCTGGACCACGGCATCGTCATCGCCGAGGGTGGCCCTGACGATATCCGTAACGACCCGAAAGTGATTGCCGCCTACCTGGGCGCCGACGAAGAGGAGCTCGTATGACTAACGGTGCCATCCTCGAACTCAAGGAGCTGGACGTGTTTTACGGGCCGATCCAGGCCCTGAAGAAAGTCTCGCTACACATCAATGAAGGTGAAACCGTCAGCCTCATCGGCTCCAACGGCGCCGGCAAATCGACCCTGCTGATGTCGATTTTCGGCCAGCCACGGGCGGCGAGCGGGCAGATTCTCTATCAAGGTGTGAACATTACCCAAAAGTCGTCGCACTACATTGCCTCCAACGGCATCGCGCAATCGCCGGAAGGGCGGCGGGTGTTCCCCGACATGACCGTCGAGGAAAACCTGCTGATGGGCACCATCCCGATCGGTGACAAGTACGCCAAGGAAGACATGCAGCGCATGTTCGAACTGTTCCCGCGGCTCGAAGAGCGGCGCAACCAGCGCGCCATGACCATGTCCGGCGGCGAGCAGCAAATGCTCGCCATCGCCCGTGCGCTCATGAGCCGCCCGAAACTGTTGCTGCTGGACGAGCCTAGCCTCGGGCTGGCGCCGATTGTGGTGAAACAGATCTTCGCCACCCTGCGGGAACTGGCCAAGACCGGCATGACCATCTTCCTGGTCGAGCAGAACGCCAACCACGCCCTCAGGCTTTCGGACCGGGCCTATGTGATGGTCAACGGCGAGATTCGCATGACCGGCACCGGCAAGGAGCTGCTGGTCAATGAGGACGTGCGTAACGCCTATCTCGGCGGGCACTGAGTTATACCTGTTGTACACAAGCCCCGGCGCGCAATCGCCGGGGCTTTTTTACACCTCCAATTCGCCACAATCCCTTGTAGGAGCGAGCCCGCTCGCGAAGGTCTTCAGTACTACGCGTTTATTCAGAATGTTCGCGTTTTCGTTAACGTCCATCGCGAGCAAGCTCGCTCCTACAGTGGGCTGTGGTGTGCCTTCGGGAAATTGTGGAAAACAAATTAGCCAAGCTCTGAAAGCGCGACATAAAGCCGCTGCAAATAGTTGTTTTGCCGAGGTTTTGACTTGTCCCCGTTTGCTGTGGAGCTGGCTGTGAATAACGTGGGAGTAGCTGGCTGAACGCCTTTGAATTCGAGGCCTGCAGGCGTGTGGTTGTTTTTTGATCAGGCGTTTTTGCGCAGCCATGAGGCCGCTTTGTCAACCTTTTTATTGGCGTCGAAAACCGCTCGAAAAGGCGTGGACAAGCCTGTGGATAAGTCTGTGATTAAACTCTGGAAAGACCCGGATAAAGGCCGTAGTTAGAGGCTTGGCGCCATCATCGACTTGACCGCCCGGTCGGGTTGTTTGCCCTTTGGTGCACAGCAGACCAATGAGGGTCAAGTAAAAAAATTTCAAAATCCGTCGCAAAGCCTTGTGGATAGCGGCTTTCAGCTTTTTACACTTGCCCCCAAAGACTGTGGACCCACCTGTGGATAACATGCGCGCACCTGTCTGCAGGCCACGCTGGACAAGGGGTGACGAGGTCTGATCGTTTTTTGTACAGGTTGGGTGGTGGTTGCCGCTGTGGACAAGGCCGGGCATGCTGCCTGCTGATTTTCTATTCCAATGGCTGTCGATCAGCCGAAGCAAGGAGAACACGATGTCCAACACCCTGTTTATTACCGGCGCGACCTCCGGTTTTGGTGAAGCCTGTGCCCGTCGTTTTGCCGAGGCCGGCTGGAAACTGGTGCTGACCGGTCGTCGTGAAGAACGCCTCAACGCGCTGTGCGCCGAACTGTCGAAGCAGACTGAGGTTCATGGCCTGGTCCTCGATGTGCGTGACCGCAAGGCCATGGAAGCGGCCATCGCCAATCTGCCGCCGTCCTTCGCCAAGCTGCGCGGGCTGATCAACAACGCTGGCCTGGCCCTGGGCGTTGACCCGGCACCCCAGTGCGATCTGGATGATTGGGACACCATGGTCGACACCAACATCAAAGGCCTGATGTACAGCACCCGTCTGCTGTTGCCGCGCCTGATCGCCCATGGTCGCGGGGCCGGCATCGTCAACCTGGGTTCCATCGCCGGCAACTACCCTTACCCGGGCAGCCACGTGTATGGCGCGAGCAAGGCGTTCGTCAAACAGTTCTCCCTGAACCTGCGCTGCGATCTGCAAGGCACCGGCGTGCGGGTCAGCAACATCGAACCTGGCCTGTGCGAGAGCGAATTCTCGCTGGTGCGTTTTGCCGGTGATCAGGAGCGTTACAACGCCACTTACGCCGGTGCCGATCCGATCCAGCCGCAAGACATCGCCGACACCATTTTCTGGGTCCTCAATGCGCCGGCCCACATCAACATCAACAGCCTGGAGCTGATGCCGGTGAGCCAGACCTGGGCCGGGTTTGCCATTGATCGCAGTGGTGGCAAGGCTTAAGACCGCTTCGCGGTCAATCGCGAGCAGGCTCGCTCCCCCAATGGAACTGCATGCACAGGACCGAGTGTGGGGGCGAGCTTGCTCGCAATCGCTATCTGAATGTCAGCGAAGATACTCGGCCAACCCGCGATAACAGGTCGCCAAGTGATAAGGCGTGGTCGACGGCATGTCCCGACGGCTCACTTGACCCTGCTCGTCACGGCACTCGTACCAGCCACGCGAGTGCAGCGAATGCTGTTGCAGCGCCTGCAACTGGCGCAACACCGCGGGCTCGCTGTCCGGACGCAGGGTCAACGCGCGCAGGTATTCGGCCTGGGCCCAGATGCGCTGTGTGGCGTCCCGAGAGCCGCCGTCCGGTCCGAAGTCGAGCATGGCCCGCACCGCACCGGTCTGTTGATCGACCCCCAGTTGCTCGGTGAAGGCAAAGGCGCGCTCCAGGGACGCATGCAGTGTCGAGCCGCGTAGCAGCGGCGATGACTCCAGCAGGAAATACCATTCGAACTGGTGCCCCGGTTCAAACCAGTTATCCACAGCGCCCAGCGGTTTTTCCATCAACACCCCATGTTGCGGGTCGATGAAGCGCTTCTGCATGGCTGTGCATAACTCGAGGAGTGCCCGTTGCACGGCGCGGTCTTCGCGTACCGAGAGCGTGGCGAGAAAGGCTTCCGCCAGATGCATCAACGGGTTCTGCAGCGGCCCGCTGCCCAGGGACGACCAGTTGCGGTCGAGGCTGGCTTCGTAGAGGCCATCACCCGTGGCGAATCGCCGGGCGATCACTTCCAGGGCGGCGTTGAGCACGGACTCCACCAGCGGCTCGCGGACTTTGTCCCAGTAATGGGCGCAGGCGAACAGAATGAAGGCGTGGGTGTAGAGGTCTTTGCGCTGATCCAGCGGCGCGCCGTGCGGGTCGATGCTGTAGAACCAGCCGCCATGCTCGGCGTCGTGAAAATGCCGCTGCAAAGAGCGGAACAGGGCTGCCGCGCGTTCTTCGGCGGCCGGCACCTGGCCGATCAGGCTGGAAAACAGGTACAGCTGTCGCGCACAGGCCATGGCCCGGTAGCGCTGAGGGGGCAGAGGCTGATGCTCGGCATCCAGCGCCTCATAGGGCAGCGCCATGTCGGCATTCCAGCCGGGGCCCTGCCAGAGGGGCACGATCACATCCTGGAAGTGCTGTTGCACCGAGGAGAACAGGGCGGTCAGTTCAGGCTGGGAGGCGGAGCGGGAAACATGCGGCATTGGCTGGCGTCGTCACGGCAGGGGCGATTGCGCGACATGTTAGCAGGCCTGAGCGGTGTGTTGTCTGTCAGGCCGCTTTGGCGAGCAGGCTTGCTCCCACAGGGGTAGGCATTTCATTGTGGGAACGAGCCAGCCCGCGAAGAGCTCATCACAGGCTATGAAGAATCAACCTGCCAGCAACCACACCCCCGTCGCCGCCGAAGCCGCACCCGCCAGTCGAACCAACGGTGCTGCTGCCCGGGGCAGCACGCGTACCACGGCATAACCCGCTGCATGCAGCGCAGCTGTCGCCACTACAAAACCGGCGGCGTACGTCCAGGGGCTCGACATGTCCGGCAGTTCCAGGCCATGGGCCACGCCATGGAACAGCGCGAACAGCGCTGTTGCAGCCACCGCCACGCTCAACGGCGGACGCACCGCCAGCGCCACGGCCAGGCCCAGCGCCAGCACGGACGCGGCAATCCCGCTTTCCAGCGCCGGCAGGTTTAGCCCTTCAAAGCCCAGCAGCCCGCCCATCAGCAGGGTGCCGACGAAGGTGCACGGCAGCACCCAGCGCGCGGCGCCTTGTTGCTGCGCCGCCCAGAGGCCGACGGCCAGCATCGCCAGCAAGTGATCGAGGCCGCCGAGTGGATGGCTGATGCCAGCGATCAAGCCGTTGTCGCCGTGCCCGGGGTGGGCGAAGGCGATGGCAGGGGTCAGCAGCAGGGCCAGGGTGCCGAAGATGCGTTTGAGTGTCATGGATAAGCTTCCTTGTTGATAAGTGATGATCAGGCTGCCGTCAGCAGGCCCTGGCGCTCGATGAAGGCGATGATCTCTTCCAGGCCCTGGCCGGTTTTCTGGTTGCTGAATACGAAAGGCTTGCCGTTGCGCATGCGGGTGGTGTCGCTGTCCATCAAGGTCAGCGATGCCCCTACCAGCGGAGCAAGGTCGATTTTGTTGATCACCAGCAGGTCGGATTTGCAGATCCCCGGCCCGCCCTTGCGCGGCAGCTTGTCGCCGGCCGACACATCGATCACGTAGATGGTCAGGTCCGACAGTTCCGGACTGAAGGTGGCCGACAGGTTGTCGCCACCGGACTCCACCAGAATCAGGTCCAGGCCCGGAAAGCGTCGATTGAGTTGATCCACGGCCTCAAGGTTGATCGAGGCGTCTTCGCGAATCGCCGTGTGCGGGCAGCCGCCGGTTTCCACGCCAATGATGCGTTCCGGCGCGAGCGCTTCATTGCGCACCAGAAAGTCGGCGTCTTCACGGGTGTAGATGTCGTTGGTGACCACCGCCAGGTTGTAGCGGTCGCGAAGGGCCAGGCACAGGGCCAGGGTCAAGGCGGTTTTGCCGGAACCGACCGGGCCGCCGATGCCGACGCGCAGAGGTTGTGTGTTCATGTGACTCTCCAGAATAAAAGGTCCTAGGAACGGAACAGACGGCTGTACTGGCGCTCGTGGGCCATGCACGCAAGGGACAGGCCGAACGCGGCGCTGCCGTAGTGTTCGGGGTTGATTCGCGTAGCGTCCTGCTGGGCTTGCTGCAACAGCGGCAGCAACTCGCTGGTCAGGCGTTGCGCGGCTTGCTGGCCCAATGGCAGGGTTTTCATCAGCACCGCCAGTTGGTTTTCCAGCCAGCTCCAGAGCCAGGCGGCCAGTGCGTCCTGCGGACTGATCTGCCAGGCTCGAGCGGCCAACGCCCAGCCGAGGGCCAGGTGCGGTTCGGCGCGCTGTTCGAGGAAGGTACGGGCCGGTGCATCGAGTTCGGGCAAGCCACTGAGCAGTTGTTGCAGGGAGTAGCCCATTTGCCGGCTTTCCTGATGCAGCTCGCGGGTTTCCCGACTGGCGCGGTGTTCTTCGCAGCGCAGCAGCAGGTCGCTCCAATTGTCCTCGGCCGCCGCCATGCAATGGGCGAGTAACAACGGGGCCTCGAAACGGGCGAGGTTCAACAGCAACTGATCGCTGATCCAGCGCCGAGCGCTGGCAGGGTCATGAACGCGACCATTCTCCACGGCCATTTCCAGGCCTTGGGAATAGCTGTAGCCGCCAATCGGCAATTGCGGACTGGCCAGACGCAGCAGCGCCCAGGCCGGGTTCATGGGCGCACGCCGAACTGGTGCAGTTTGGGCGGGTAGTTGAAGTCTTCATCGCCGTGGCGCGAATGGTGATGGCCTCCGCCGTAAGCCCCGTGTTCCGGCTGGAACGGCGCTTCGATGTGCTCGGTGGTGGCGCCGAGTTGTTCGAGCATGGCCTTGAGCACGTAGTCATCGAGCAGGCGTAACCAGCCGTCGCCGACCTGCAAGGCGACGTGCCGGTTGCCCAGGTGATAGGCGGCACGGGTCAGTTCGAAGGCATTGGCGCAGGTGACGTGCAGCAGTTGTTCGGGGCGGGCGCAAACGCGGACGATGCGCCCGTCTTCGGCCTGCAGGCATTCGCCGTCATAAAGAGGCGACTGACCACGTTCCAAAAACAAACCGACGTCTTCGCCCTCGGCACTGAAACAGCGCAGCCGGCTTTTGCTCCGGGCTTCGAAGGTCAGGTGCAACTCGGCGGCCCAGACGGGTTGAGGGTCGATTCTGCGGTGAATCACCAGCATCGGAAAGCTTCCAGCAATGGACAATGCTCAGGCTAGAGCAAGGGGCTTGCCAATCGATGGAATTGTAGGAAATGCCTGTGGGAAAGGTGGGGCGAGGTCGGTCTTGGTGCAGGTTTTGGATGATTTTGGTGCATTGTTTTTTTTGAGTGCACCGATTTAATGCGCGACGATTTGCTGGAGGGGCGCGAACCTGCTCGACAGGGTTATTCAGTGCTGCCGAGCCCTTGCCAGTGCTTCAAGCCAATAAAGATGAACCGCAGTTGCTGGGTAATCTTGGCCTGAGGGGTCAGGTGTGCAGGCAGCGCCTCTAGAGGCGGGTCGATGATGTCTGGCAACGTGGCGAACACGCTTTTGACGATCAGGTCCGCCATAACGCTCAGGCCGGCGATGTCCAGGTGTTGCAGCTTCGGCATCAACGACAGGTCGGCGGCCAGGTCCGAGCTGATGTCCTCGCGCAGGCGGCCGATGGCCTGGCGCACCGGCAGCGAGCCGCCGTACTGCTCGCGGGCGAGAAACAGAAATTGCGAGTGGTTGGCGCTGACGACATCGAGAAAGATCCGTACCGAGGCGTCTATGATGCCGCCCATGACAAACTCGTTGTGCCGCACCAGGCGGATGGTTTCACGGAAGGTCTGACCGACTTCACTGACCAGCACCAGACCCAGTTCGTCCATGTCGGCGAAGTGCCGGTAAAAACCCGTGGGGACAATCCCGGCGGTTTTCGCCACTTCGCGCAGGCTCAAACTGCCGAATCCTCGGCCGCCTTCCATCAAATGGCGAGCAGCGTCCATGAGGGCAGTGCGGGTTTGTTGCTTCTGTTCGGCGCGGGGCAGCATCGCAAGGGCGTTTTCTGGAGAAGGAGAGCGGCGCACTCTAGCAAATCGGCTTTGCTGGCGTCGAACGACGAGAGGAGATCAATTGCACAGAGGCGATTTCGATCAGGTGAATCGCCAGAAAATCAAAAGCCCAATCGAGTGATTGGGCTTTTTTCATGGCCGCCATGGGCTTAGCTCATAGCGCTGTTGCGTTCGATCACACGATCACCACCACCTTCGGCCAGGGTTTGACCAGGGGTACGGTCGGAACCGTCGGCAGCCAGGGTTTGGCCTGGGGTACGGTCAGAACCATCGGCAGCCAGGGTTTGGCCTGGGGTACGGTCAGAACCATCGGCAGCCAGGGTTTGGCCTGGGGTACGGTCGGAACCGTCGGCAGCCACAGTTTGGCCCTGAGGGGTCTTGTCGTAGCCATCTTCGGTGATCAGACCTTTTTCTTTCAGGCGATCGTTACCACCTTCGGCCAGGGTTTGACCAGGAGTGCGGTCGGAACCGTCAGCGGCGAGGGTGTGACTGAACACCGAGTGGCTGTCTTTCACTTGTGGAGTGGCTTGCTCGGCGGCCGGCAGTGCAAATGCAGTGCTGGCCAACATAGAGAGTGTCAGGCTAAGCAGAAGTTGGCGTTTCATGTTCGGGTGCTCCGTAGGAGGGCGATAAATTGGGTACGAAGACAATGCTACTCTCGATAAGTCGATATAAAAGTTCATAAACGCAATGGTAATAATCAACGGAATTGATTGTTCTCTGCAGCCCTTGTAAAACGGGCCTTTGCGGTGCACCGAGGTGGGTATTTTCGACTCACTGGCGCCACGCAAAAGTGCGGGCAAGGTAACGCTGGGGGCGCAAGAGCGCTGCGTTCGGTGGGGCGATGGCGGCAAAATCGGCTTTTCGATTAAACCTGCGGGCGGTTCTTCAGTCGTAGATTCCATAGCGGGCCGGTTCTGGCTCCGCGTTTCTCATGTGCGTCGCGGTCGGGGCGCTCAGTCGTATCAGGAGCCCTGTGCAATGACGCGCACTCGTAAAATTCTCGCCTGGAGCATCTTCAGCCTGGTTGTTCTGCTGGCGGCCCTGGTTCTGATCATCGTGTTCTTCGATTGGAACCGGATCAAACCAGCCCTCAATGCCAAAGTCTCTGAAGAACTGCACCGCCCGTTCGCCATCAACGGCAACCTGGCGGTGGTCTGGCGGCGTGAACTCGATGAGGGTGGCTGGCGGGCTTGGGTGCCCTGGCCGCATGTGGTGGCCGAAGACCTGAGCCTGGGCAACCCGGACTGGTCGAAAGCGCCGCAGATGGCCAGTCTCAAGCGTGTCGAACTTCGCATCTCGCCCCTGGCCCTGCTGGCCCAGCGCGTGGTGATCCCGCGCATTGACCTCACTGAGCCCAATGCCGAGTTGCAACGTCTGGCCGACGGTCGCGCCAACTGGACCTTCAAGTTCGACCCCAAGGACCCGAATGCCCAACCGTCTCCGTGGGTGGTGGATATCGGCGCGATCGGCTTCGACAAGGGGCACGTCACCCTGGATGACCAGAGCCTCAAGACCCAACTCGACCTGCTGATCGACCCGCTGGGCAAACCGATTCCATTCAGCGAGATCGTTGGCGACAAAGCCGCGAAAACCGCGCAAGAAAAGGGCGCAGCCCCCCAGGACTACGCCTTCGCCTTGAAGGTCAAAGGCCAATACCACGGGCAGAAACTCGCGGGTCAGGGCAAGATCGGCGGCTTGCTGGCCTTGCAGGATGCCGCCAGACCGTTTCCGCTCCAGGCACAGGCAACGATTGCCGACACCCGCATCGAACTGGCCGGCACCCTGACCGATCCGCTGAATCTTGGCGCCCTGGATCTGCGTCTGAAACTGGCCGGCACCAGTCTGGGCAATCTCTACCCGCTGACCGGCGTGACCCTGCCGGACACACCGCCTTACGCCACCGACGGTCACTTGATCGCCAAGCTGCACGAGCCGACTGGCGCGGTGTTCCGCTATGAGGACTTCAACGGCAAGATCGGCGCCAGCGACATCCACGGCAGTCTGGCTTACGTCGCCAGCCAGCCTCGGCCGAAACTCAGCGGCTCGCTGCTTTCCAATCAATTGTTGTTTGCCGACCTGGCGCCGCTGATCGGTGCCGATTCCAATGCCAAACAGAAGGCCCGGGGTGGTGAGAGCAAGCAACCGGCGGACAAAGTGTTGCCGGTCGAAGAGTTCAAGACCGAGCGCTGGCGCGATATGGACGCGGATGTCGAATTCACCGGCAAGCGCATCGTCCACAGCGAAAAACTGCCGTTCAACGATCTTTATACGCACCTGGTGCTCACCGATGGCGTCCTCAGCCTCGAGCCGCTGCGATTCGGCGTGGCGGGCGGCAAACTGGATGCGCAGATTCGCCTGAACGGTCAGACCGAGCCGCTGGAGGGCAAGGCCAAACTCACGGCCCGGGGGTTCAAGCTCAAACAGTTGTTCCCGACCTTCGAACCGATGAAAACCAGTTTCGGCGAGCTCAATGGCGATGCCGACATCACCGGTCGCGGCAACTCGGTGGCCAAATTGCTGGGCAGCGCCAACGGCACGCTGAAGATGCTGATCAACGACGGTGCCATCAGTCGCGAATTGATGGAGCTGGCCGGGTTGAACGTCGGTAATTATGTGGTCGGTCGGATCTTTGGCGACAAGGAGGTGAAGATCAACTGCGCGGCCGCCGACTTCGACATCAAGACCGGCTTGGCCACCACGCGGCTGTTCGTGTTCGATACCGAGAACGCGATCATCTACATCGATGGCACGGCGAACATGGCAACCGAGCAACTGGACCTGACCATCACCCCGGAATCCAAGGGCTGGCGCTTGATTTCGTTGCGTTCGCCGCTGTACGTGCGGGGCAAGTTCATCAAGCCTGATGCCGGGGTGAAAGCCGTGCCGTTGATGTTGCGCGGCGCCGGCATGGTCGCATTGGGCGTGATCGCCGCGCCGGCGGCAGGCTTGCTGGCGCTGGTGGCCCCGAGTGGGGGCGAGCCGAACCAGTGTGCGCCGCTGCTGGAGCAGATGAAGTCGGGCAAGGCCCCGGTGACCGTCAAGCCCACCCGGTAATCGGGCGTCCATCAGGGCCCCATCGCGAGCCGGCCGCTGAATATTGCCTGCCCGTGATCGAGTCGCTCTCGTCGGGCTGATCGTCGCGGGGGGATCTGAAGCAGGGTGGATGTCATAAACTGGTGTATGAGTTGTCATCTTTGCTGGCGATGCTTGGCGAGTCTTTGCTTCGCTCCTTGCATCGCCTCATCGATCATCAGGATGTCCGCCCATGTCGCAAGATTCCGCTCCGCGTTACCCGCTGGTGCTGGTCCCGGGAATGCTCGGGTTTGTCCGGTTACTGCTCTATCCCTATTGGCACGGCATCATTTCCGCGCTGCGTCAGGGTGGGGCGGTGGTGATTGCGGTACAGGTCTCGCCGCTGCATTCCAGCGAAGTGCGCGGTGAGCAACTCTTGGCGCGGATCGACGAGATCCTGCGCGAGACGGGGGCCGAGAAGGTCAACCTGATCGGTCATAGCCAGGGCTCGTTGACCGCTCGATACGCCGCCGCCAAACGCCCCGACCGGGTGGCGTCAGTCACATCGGTGGCGGGGCCGAATCACGGCTCGGAGCTGGCGGACTACCTGCACGAACACTATCCCCATGACAGCGTCAGAGGGCGGATGCTGAGCAGCCTGCTACGGTGGGTCGCGGCGTTGATGAGCCTGCTCGAAACCGGCTATCGCGGGCCGAAGCTGCCGGTGGATATCCATGCCTCCCACCATTCACTCACCAGCGCAGGCGTGGCGTTGTTCAATCAACGTTATCCACAAGGCCTGCCCGAGTGTTGGGGCGGGCACGGACCGGAAGAGGTCAACGGCGTGCGGTATTACTCCTGGTCCGGGACCTTGCAACCGGGCAAGACCGACCGGGGGCGCAATCCGCTTGATGGCACCCATCGCAGTTGCCGATTGTTCGCCAAAACCTTCGTGCGCGAATCCGGGTATTGCGACGGGATGGTCGGGCGCTACAGCTCGCACCTTGGAAGGGTGATTGGCGATGAGTTTCCGCTGAACCATTTCGACATCGTCAATCAGCCCTGGGGGTGGGTGGGCAAGGAGGCCGAGCCGATCCGATTGTTTGTCGAACA
Source organism: Pseudomonas sp. MT92 (assembly GCF_058792515.1). Lineage (NCBI taxonomy): Bacteria > Pseudomonadati > Pseudomonadota > Gammaproteobacteria > Pseudomonadales > Pseudomonadaceae > Pseudomonas > Pseudomonas sp. MT92. Next base: position 123,516 of record NZ_JBXAFA010000012.1, on the reverse strand, counting down.
TGCGGCCCGGTTGAACGCGGCCGGCCTTTAGACCGACCCTGTGGCGAGGGATTACGCGCGGCCCAACACCGTGGTCCACCGCTCGGACAGAATCACCCCGCCCAAGGTCAACAAGCCGCCCACCAAGTGATACAGCGCCAACTGTTCATGCAGTACCACCGCCGCAATCAGCGCGGTGATCAACGGCAGCAAGTTGAAAAACAACGTGGTCCGGCTCGGTCCAAGGCGAACCACGGCCTGCATCCAGGCCAGGGGAGCGATCATCGAAGCCAGCAGGCAGGCGTACAGCACCAGCGGAATATTCTGCAAAGTCAGGCCGACTTTCGGGGACGCGAGAAACAGTGGGAACAGCACCACCACCGCGACCAGCACTTGCAAGTACAGCAACACCAGGGGCGGCAAGCGCAGCTGCCATTTTTTCAGCAGCGTGCTGTAGATCGCGTACGCCAGGGTGGCGATCAGCATCATCGCATCGCCCAGGTTCACGCCATGCTCGAGCAGTACCGCAAGGCTGCCGGACGAGACGACCACCAATACCCCGGCAAACGACAGCACCGCACCGGCCAGTGCGCCCATGGTCAGGCGCTGGCCGAGGCTGATGATCGCCATGGCCAGTGACATCAAGGGCATCAACGACAGGATGATGCCCATGTTGGTGGCCGAGGTCAGTCCTGCGGCGAAGTACGCCAGGCTTTGATAAACCGCCATGCCGAGCACGCCGAGGACAAAGATCTTGCCAAGGTTCGGGCGGATCGCCAGCCAATGGGCGATCACCGGTTTGAGCATGAAGGGGGTGAACAGCAGTCCGGCGAGCAGCCAGCGGTAGAAGCCGATCTCGGCGGGGAAGATCGCCCCGGCCGACATTTTGGTGATCACGGTGTTGCCGGCCCAGATAAAGATGGCCAGCAGGGGATAAGCGTATTGCATCAGGGAAAAACCAGAACGTTAATGAAGGGTGATTATCCCCTGTCTGGATACAAGCCTATACTTCGATCCAGACAACCCGCCCCTGATTCCGGACAGCATGAACCGAAAACACATCGACCTGCTGGATTTCAGCGAACTGCCTTCAGCGGTCTACTTCCGCTACGCCGACTTCGATACCCACGAATTCGCCGCGCCGCACCGCCACCCCTGGGGCACGCTGGAGTATGCGGCCCACGGGGTGCTGCACATGGACGTCGACGGCAGCCGTTTCATGTCGCCGCCGCAATACGCCATGTGGGTGCCGCCGCGAATCGAGCACAGTTTCTACAGTCATCAGCCAATCAATTACCGTGCCGTTTGCCTGGCGCCGACGGTTTGTGCCGATCTGCCACAGCAGGCATGCACGCTGGCCATCAGCGACATTCTCAAGGCAATCCTCAAGGACTTCGCGGCCCGGGACGTGAAGATCCCCGAGCGGGATGCGGACAAACGCCTGGCCCAGGTCCTGGTGGACCAGTTGCAACAGGCACCGGTGCATGAGTGCTACTTGCCCTACGCCAGCAGTCCCGGGCTGCTGGGCATACTCGAGGCGCTGCAAGCCGATCCCGGGGATAACCGGCCACTGGCGGATTGGGCCGGGTGCATTCATGTCAGTGAGCGCACCCTGGCGCGGCAGTTTATCCGCGAACTGGGCATGAGTTTCGGCGAGTGGCGCCAGCGTTTGCGCTTTCTGACGGCGATTGAGGCGCTGGACAGCCAGCGCAGCATTCAGGAAATCGCCTTTGACCTGGGCTATAGCACAGGCTCGGCATTTATCGCGATGTTCCAGCGCCAGGCCGGGTGCACGCCTGACTACTATCGGCGCAACAAGATGTTTTAACGAACGCATCGAGGTGGGGCGTTTATGTCTGGAGGAAGGTGTAACAAGGCTTGACTACACTCCTCGGGAAGGCTGCATCGCTCGATGCGGCGACAAGGAGAAAACTCCATGAAGATAGTGCGTGTCCCTTTGTTGATGATCGGTTTGCTGCTCTGTTCCCAGGGTTTCGCCGCCACTGACCAGCAGAACAAGATGACCACTTGCAATGCCGACGCTACCGCTAAAAGCCTCAAGGGCGACGAGCGCAAAGCCTTCATGAGCAATTGTCTGAAAGCCGCTCCAGCGGCCAACGATGCCGGCAAAGCCTTGACCCCTCAGCAAGAGAAGATGAAAACCTGCAACGCCGACGCCACCACCAAAGCCCTCAAGGGTGACGCGCGCAAGGCGTTCATGAGCGATTGCCTGAAGAAAAAATGAGTCATGGGCCGGGGCGCGGGCCTGCGGTGACTGTTCGGGCCCCATGGCGGGCTTGCCTGCGATGGGGCCGGTACGGCCGCAGAAAAATAGCCGAACGCCGCACCACCAAGGTCGTCCCACACAATCTCTAGTGCTGCCACCGGATCGCTGGCAGACTGCCCATCCTTTTACGCCGTTCGTTTTGAGGCTGTATGCCAACGTTTTCTCAGCGTCAAGTGTTGCTGGTCATCAGCTGGGTCATCATTTTCGGCGGGCTGCTGCTGGTGATTCCGTTGCGGTTGCTGCCCAGCCTGCTGGCCGGGTTGCTGGTGTTTGAACTGGTCAACATGCTCACCCCGCAGCTGCAGCGGCTGATCGAAGGGCGGCGCGCGCGCTGGCTGGCCGTGGCGTTGCTGGGGACATTAGTGGTCAGTGTGCTGACGCTGATCTTCGCCGGCGCCATCAGTTTTCTGCTGCACGAGGCGGAGAACCCCGGCGCTTCCCTCGATAAATTCATGCACGTGGTCGACCGCGCTCGCGGACAGCTGCCGCCGTTCATCGACGCTTACCTGCCGGCCAGCGCCGCCGAGTTTCGCGTGGCGATTGGCGAGTGGATGAGCAAGCACCTCAGCGACTTGCAACTGGTGGGCAAAGACGCGGCGCACATGTTTGTGACATTGCTGATCGGAATGGTGCTGGGTGCGATCATTGCCTTGCAGCGCGTTCCGGATCTGACCAAGCGCAAGCCATTGGCCGCGGCGCTGTTTGATCGCCTGCACCTTTTGGTCCAGGCATTTCGCAACATCGTGTTCGCGCAGATCAAGATTTCCCTGCTCAATACATTCTTTACCGGGATTTTTCTGGCGGTGATCCTGCCGCTGTTCGGCATCAAGCTGCCGCTGACCAAAACCCTGATCGTGCTGACCTTCCTGTTGGGACTGTTGCCGGTGATTGGCAACCTGATGTCAAACACCCTGATCACCATCGTCGGCCTGTCGCTGTCGATCTGGGTGGCCGTGGCGGCATTGGGTTATCTGATCTTTATCCACAAGCTCGAATACTTTCTCAATGCGCGCATTGTCGGCGGACAGATCAGTGCCAAATCCTGGGAGTTGCTCCTGGCGATGCTGGTGTTCGAGGCCGCGTTCGGCCTGCCTGGGGTGGTGGCAGGGCCGATTTATTACGCGTATCTGAAGAGCGAGTTGAAGCAGGTGGGGATGGTTTGACGGCAGCCAATAGCTGCGAGCTGTGAGCTGCAAGCTTCAAGCTGCAAGCTTCAAGTAAAAGCAGGACGGTGTTCGCTCTGGGTTCTTACTTGCAGCTTGCAGCTTGCAGCTTGCAGCTGCTCCTCAGCCATAGCGTTTTGCGGCCTCGATGGCCAGACCACTGCCGATGCTGCCAAAGATGTTCCCTTCCACGTGCCGCGCATTCGGCAGCATCGCCGAAACGCTGTTGCGCAGGGCCGGAATCCCGCTCGAACCACCGGTGAAGAACACGGTGTCCACCTGATCGACCCGCACATCGGCGTCCGCCAGCAATCGGGTCACGCTGTCGCGCACGCGCTCGAGCAGGTTCTCGATGGCTGACTCGAACAGTGCACGGCTCAATTCCACGCTCAGGCCGGGTTCGATGCGGTCCAGCGCGACGTGGCGGCTGTCGGCATGGGTCAGCTGGATCTTGGTTTCTTCCACTTCCATGGCCAGCCAGTGTCCGGCGCGCTGTTCGATCAGCTTGAACAGGCGATCGATGCCACCGGTGTCTTCGATGTCATACCGCATGCTGCCCAGCGCCAGGGTCGACTTTTGCGAGTACACCGAGTTGATGGTGTGCCAGGTCGCCAGGTTCATGTGGTGGCTGGTGGGCATGTAGGCGCCGCTTTTCATCCGGCTGCCGTAGCCGAACAGAGGCATCAGGCCCTGCAGGCTCAGTTGCTTGTCGAAGTCGGTCCCGCCGATGTGCACGCCACCGGTGGCCAGGATGTCGTCGTGACGGTTGTCGTGGTTGCGACGTTCCGGGGACAGGCGCACCAGGGAGAAGTCCGAAGTACCACCGCCGATGTCGACAATCAGCACCAACTCTTCTTTTTCGATGGTCGACTCGTAGTCGAATGCCGCGGCAATCGGTTCGTACTGGAAGGACACGTCTTTGAAACCGATGGCGCGGGCGACGTCCACCAGGGTGTTTTCCGCTTCCTGGTCGGCCATTTCATCGTCATCGACAAAGAACACCGGGCGACCCAGCACGACTTCTTCGAATTCCCGACCAGCGGCAGCCTCGGCACGCTTTTTCAGCTGCCCGATGAACAGTCCGAGCAGGTCCTTGAACGGCATCGCCGTGCCCAGCACGCTGGTGTCGTGCTTGATCAGCTTGGAACCCAGCAGGCTCTTGAGCGAGCGCATCAGGCGCCCCTCGTAGCCTTCCAGGTACTCGTGCAGCGCCAGCCGGCCGTACACCGGGCGGCGTTCTTCCATGTTGAAGAAGACCACCGAAGGCAGGGTGATCTTGTCGTCCTCCAGCGCGATCAGCGTTTCCATGCCAGGGCGAAGCCAGCCGACGGTGGAGTTGGACGTGCCAAAGTCGATGCCACAGGCACGAGCTGGAGATGCGTTTTTCATGTCTTTCAAGTTCCGGTTAAAAAACGGCCGCGCAGTGTATGTCAGTGCGGCACAGAATCGAAGGCCGACCATCCGCTAAATCTGCCGATCAACTGCTTGAAAGACGCGCGATCACCCCCAAACTACCCTGCATCAACCGGACAGCCGCAGGGCAATCGCAAGAAGTCCCGCCGGCTGCCGATAAACTTATGAAGCGCTGCCCGGTCACAAACTTGAGATCGGTCAAACTCTGTGCGGCAAATAAGGCGCATGCTGTGTCAGGTGGCGCGATTTCGATAACGGATGGTGATTCCCACGATGGACTTCAAAGACTATTACAAGATTCTCGGTGTGGAGCCGACCGCAGACGACAAGGCGATCAAGGCCGCCTATCGCAAGCTGGCGCGCAAATACCACCCCGACGTCAGCAAGGAAAAGGACGCCGAGGCCAAGTTCAAGGATGCCTCCGAGGCCTATGAAGCGTTGAAAAGCGCCGACAAACGCGCCGAATACGACGACTTGCGCCGCTATGGCCAGCATGGTCAACCGTTCCAGGGACCGCCAGGCTGGCAAAGCCGTGGCGGTTTCGGTGGCGGCGGTCAGGACACTGGCGATTTTTCGGACTTCTTCAGTTCGATCTTCGGTAACCGTGGCCCCGGCTTTGGCGGGGCAGAGTCGCGTCGCAGCAGCGGGCGCCGAGGACAGGACGTGGAAATGGAACTGGCGATTTTTCTGGAAGAAACCCTCTCGAACGAATCGAAGAAGGTCACCTTCCAGGTGCCGCAGTACAACGCCGCCGGCCAACACGTCAGCAATACCACTAAAAGTCTGAACGTGAAGATCCCCGCCGGCGTGACCGACGGCGAGCGCATTCGCCTCAAGGGCCAGGGCGCACCGGGTATCGGTGGCGGCGCCAATGGCGACCTGTACCTGACCATCCGTTTTGCGCCGCACCCGAAATTCGATGTCGAAGGCGAAAACCTGATCATCACGCTACCGCTGGCCCCCTGGGAATTGGCCCTGGGCACCGAAGTGGCCGTGCCGACCCTGACCGGCAAGATCAACCTCAAGGTGCCGGCCGGCAGCCAGAACGGCCAGCGCATGCGCGCCAAGGGCCATGGCCTGCAGAGCAAGGCCGGCGAGCGCGGTTACCTTTTCGTGCAACTGAAGGCCGTCATGCCGAAAAAATCGGACGATGAGATCAAGGCCCTGTGGCAGGAACTGGCGAAAAAAGCCGCGTTCGACCCGAGAGAAAATTTCTGATCCAAGACCCGGAGTAGCCCGTAATGAGCAGCCCTCTGATCGTTCAACTGGACCTGGCCGAATTCTGTGAGGCGACCGACCTGTCGGACGTCTACGTGATCGAAATCGTCGAACACGGCATCCTCGAACCCCAAGGGGGCACGCCGAAGGATTGGCGCTTCACCGATTACGAACTGACCCTGGCCAAGCGCGCCGCCAAGCTGCGGCGCGACCTGGAACTGGAATGGGAAGGCGTCGCCCTGGCGCTGGACCTGCTCGAAGAGGTGCAGCAACTGCGGACGGAGAACCGGATGTTGCGGCAGCGGCTGGGGCGGTTGGTGGTGGAGTAATCGGAACACCGAATCTGTGGCGAGGAGCTTGGGGCCCTCGCCACAAAAAGCCCGCCGGTCGCAACGGCTTCAAAGCTTTCTGGGCAATACCACCGTAAACCGCGTGCCGTCCTCTTCATTCGAGCTGACTTCAATCGTCCCCTGGTGAGCGTTGACCACCTCTTTGACGATAAACAACCCCAATCCCAGGCTGGTTGAAGGCTGACCCAGTTGTTCGTCGGCGCTGCGCACCAGTGGGTCGAAGATGGTGGCGATGGCGTCTTCGGAGATCGGCGATCCGTGGTTGTGCACCATTAGACGAATGGCGTCCGGCTCGCCCTTGAGGGTCACCGTCACGTCGCGCTTGTCCGAACCATGCTGCAAGGCGTTGCCGATCAGATTCTGCAACAACTGAGCGATGCGCCCCGGATCCCAGTTACCACGAACGTCGCCCAGTACTTCCAGGGTCGGATCAGACTCCGGATTGCCCGCACAGGCCTCGGCAATCGCCGCATGCGCCGCTTCGGCCATGTCCATGGGGGCGGGTTCGATCGGCAGGCTCCGGCCCAGGCGGCTGCGCACCAGTTCCAGCAAGTCGCTGACCATCACCGTCATATGGCGTGTGCCACGCTGGATGTGGGTCACGCAGGCCAGGGCATCGCCCTCGAGTGCGGTTTTGCGCAACAGCAGTTCAGTGGACATGCTCACCGCTTGCAGCGGCGCGCGCAGGTCGTGGCCGAGAATCGCCAGAAAGATGTCCCGCGAACGATTGACTTGCTCGGCATAGGCCGCCGTGGACTCGGCCAGGGCTTCGTCGATGGCTTCGTTGAAACGGATCATGTCCTGGAAGTAAGCCATGTCGGGGGACACGAGGCTGTCGACCCACAGGCGGATCACACAGGCGCGCAAATGGCGAAATTCGCTGGTCATCTGCACCAGATCGAAACCGACGTTGTGACGCAACTCGCCGTGGCTGGCGCCGGCCTGGTCCAGGCTCGGGGTTTTTTCCGGGCCTTCGCCCTTGGCCTTGGCCGCTTGTTCATCGGGCGTTTGAGGCTTGGTCATGTCCCGCGCGGCGGCCAGCAGGATCGCTTTCGCATGATCGCGTAACGCGGCACTGTCCATGAGCTCGGCGGCAGGGGTGATGGTTTCGGCGAACAGCTCCCATTCATCGACGATGCGATCGACATGTAACACGATGAATTCGGAAAGACGCATGGCAGGTACCTGAGCATGAAACATGGAAGATCGACTCGAATAGTAGCCCCTTTGGCGAGAAATACACGACCGCTCATTCAGTGGCATAACCGGCCGCTTTTGTGGCGGTACATACCTATTGAAGGCTCCTTGATTTTCGAAGCGTGCAGGCCATTTCAGCGCATTGGTCCAACAGTTATTTGGTCTTTTTTTTCGAGGGTGGATCAATAAGCTGGTGATTCCTATCCTGTCATCAAGGTGATTGAACAGTGTCTGATTTGCATGGAAGCAACGTGCGGGCAACCCCCGCGCAAAATAATGGGGTTTATTACCGTCGTGTACTCGCGGTAATACCTGAGGCGATCAAAAAGGCCTCGATGTCGAGACTGGAAAGCCTTGAAACGCTCAGGCCATTGCCCCCCGAGTGGTATAGCAGTGCACGGGAAACAGACCGCCAATACCTGAAGGAATTGATTGAAGAACAGGGGCGTCTGCAAGGCGTACTGGACAAGACCCTGGGCGATTTGCAGCACGACATCAATGCCTTCGCCGAGCCACTGCTGCGCACGGCAATGCAATCGAATTTCAAAAACGTCAAAGGCATCGACGGGCTCAGCGTACAACTTGAAGTGCCCAGCAAAATTGGCCTTGTCATTGATGCCGGGGCCAGTCGCGTTCGGCAGTCCTCGTTGCTGGAGGCGGCGCTGCACAATTTCGAGGAATCTGAAACCACCGAGGACGCCTGGCGCAGCAACTCCGGCATCTATCGCAAGGATGAGCGTGGCGCTCTTGCGCTTGAGCCCGCGATTTCCTTGTCCGGGTTTGCATCGATGTGCCGCAGCCTCGACCTTGGCGGACAGTACCAGCGGCACATCACATCCGTCCTGCTGCCCGCAACAGCCAAAGCCCGGAGCGCCTTGCAGGACCAATCCGTGGCCAGTGAAAAAGCCACGTTTCAGCTGGCGTCACTGGTCGCGCGATTGAAGGGCGATATCAGCGACCATGCCTACGGCAAGCTCAGGCAAATATGCGAGGGCCAGGCCAATACCACGCTGTACGATCGACCGTTGCAGTGCCACCGATTGTCGCTGATGGGCTTTCGGTTGACGGGCATCGTGCTGTTCAGCGCCGTGAGTGATCCGTCGCAGATCAAGCAGGCGATCGATGCCTTGACCCCTGAGTTGTTGAAGTTCTGGAGCGAATGGTCGCAGCGTATCCCGGTATTGCCCGGAACAGAGTACGAGCGGTTCAAACTGCTGCAGGCGTTTTTTGCCAATGGGCCCCAGGGTCTCAGCGATGAGCTTCTGCGCCGGGACGACGTCTACCATCAGAGTCGTTTGTCCGGCCACTTGATCGTCTATGTTCCGGATGATCCGGAGCATCCTCTCAAGGAATACTCGTCGCTGACCGAGTTCATGAAAACCCTGATCGGACAGCTGCGCGACGCTGAGTACCAGGCCTTTTTCAGCCGGTTCGTGGCGCAAAAGGACAAAGGGCTGTTTTTCCACCGGGTCAACGAGCGCCTCAAGACGTTTACCTGGCAGCAACGCGAGCCGCTGGACATGGGGCCGTGGTGGCGCGAAACGGCGGTGGAGAATCCCGATGCGGAACCCATTACCAATCAGATCACCGGCGATCTGTGGGCGACACTGTTCGTGCAGCGCCGCGACAAGGCCATCGCCGATGCCCGACGCATCGCGGTGCCGACCGACGACGAGGACGCCAACGCCCGCTTCAAGCGCCTGACCAGTTACCTGGACATCGGCTGGAACCTGTTCAATTTCGCCGCGATGCTGGTGCCCGGCGTGGGCGAAGCGATGCTCGGCATCATGATTGCGCAGATGCTCGCCGAGGTAGCCGAAGGTATCGAAGACTGGAGCAAAGGCGACAAGGAAGAGGCCTCTGCCTACTTCAATGGCGTGCTGATCAACTTTGCACAGCTGGCGCTGATGAGCGCCGGTCATGCATTGCCAAGCGGCCAGTTGACACCGCTCAAGGTCTCGCCCTTCGTCGAAGGGCTCAAGCCTGTGGAGGTCGCGGGCAAGCAGCGGTTGTGGAATCCGGATCTGACGCCCTATGAGCAATCGCTCACCGTGCCCAAGGAGGGCGTCGTCGGTGAAAAAGGCTTGTACCGGCATCAGGATCGGGACCTGCTGCGCATCGACGAAAAATGCTATGAAGTCAAACAGGACCCGGACACGGGCCAGCATCGCCTGCAACACCCAACCCGTGCAGACGCCTATCAACCCTTGCTGGAACACAACGGCGCGGGCCTGTGGAAGACGGAGCTGGATCAACCCCTGGAGTGGGATCGGCGTCAATTGCTCCAGCGTTTGGGCGCCTCGGTGGATGGATTCACGGATCAAACCCTGGAGCAGATCCTGACCGTCAGTGGCGTTCACGAAGATGCATTGCGCCGGCTGCACGTGGAACACGAAACCCCGCCCGCGCTGCTGACCGATACCCTCAAGCGCTTCAGGGCATACGCCGACGCCGAGGCCTGTGCGGAACAGATTCAGGCCAATCGAGTCGGCCAGGATTGGGGCGATTATGCCGTGCGCTTCATGACGGAACTGCCAGGCTGGCCCGAGGGCAAGGCCATCGAAGTGTTCGAGGGGCCGGGCCTGTCGGGGGCGGCGATCAAGGAGGGCTATGCCGACGCGTTGCCGGCCGACACCTTGCAAATGACCTGGCAGGATTTGTTGGCCGGTGGCTTGCCTGAGCGCGTGGTCGGGTTCTTGGATGAACAGGCCCTGCGCGAAATGCTGGGGCAGTGGTTTTTCGGGAATTCAAAGGCGCGTGTCAAGGCGTTGCGCGATCGTCTGGCCGATCAGGCACGAGGCAGTAAAAGGCGTTTGTTCGACAAGTTGTACGAGCGCCGGGAGGGTACGGACGATGCCCGATTGAATTTGCTCAAGGGCGACGAGTCCTCGCTGTCGACCAGCGTGGCGCAAGCGCTTCTGGATCACGCAGACCCTTCGGACCTGCGGCATCTGGCCGAGAAAAAACGCGTGCCCTTGAGGCTTTCCCAACAGGCCCGGGAAGCGGCGCACCAGCTCAGGGTGGCGCGAGCGTATGAGGGCCTGTACCTCGACGAATTGCACAACACCGACACCGAGCGACTGCAGCTGCACTCCCTGGCAGCCCTGCCTGGCTGGCCTGCGGACCTGCGTCTGGAGATTCGTGAATATTCATCTTCGGGCACGTTGCGCGACAGTCTTGGCCCGGAGGACGCGCCGATCCGCAAGGTGCTGATTCTGGGCGAGGATGGCCGATATGAAGCCCGGGATGCGCTCGATCAACATCTGCACGGCGCGGACACGCTTTATGCCGCCGTGCTGCACGCATTGCCCGACCAACAGCGCGTAGCCCTGGGTTATGAAATCCATGATGCAGCGGGACTTGAGCAAGCGATAAAGGCACGGCCGCTGGATCGATCCGTGTTCGAACCGGTCCTGCGGGACAACCCGGTCCTCAAGCCGTCCTACGACCCGAGCGTCATGCGCTTGCGCGGCGGAATGCCAGGTTATGCACAGGTCCCGCGCGGCATGGGATTGCGGCGCCGGGCTCGTTCGCTGTATCCGGGTTTCACTGCGCAAGAGGTTGAAACGCTGTTGACCGAGTTCACTCAGAACGGTGGTTCGGCCCATGAAAGGCTGACCGCGCTGGAGGCCGAGTTCGATCAATTGAACCGGACGATGCAAAACTGGATGACTTCACCGACGGCGTCCTTCCGTTTCACGCCGTCAGGGATTGCCGAATTGCGCGCCCGGGAGCGCTTCTACAAGGCGATCCGGCAATGCTGGCAGCGCAGCGGGCCCGAGGGCGTGCAAGTGGCAGGTGCGGCGCACACGCAATGGCTGCAGCTCGACGATTTTCCTCTGATCCGTCGGCTGCTTGAGACGCTGCCGAAACTGGAGGCCAACTTCGATCACGTCACCAGTCTGAGCGTGCGCAGCGGCGAGTTGCGCAACGAGCACCTGGGGTTTCTCCGCTCGTTTCGCCGGGTGCGTTATCTCAACCTGCAGGACAACCTGCTGACCGCCGTTCCAGAGGCGATCAACGAGATGAGTCATCTCACGGACCTTTCCTTCAATGAAAATCGCATCGAACTGGACGCACTGGCGGTGGATCGCCTGAAAAAGCTGGTTCAATTGCGTTCGCTCGGCTTGCGGGGCAACCCGTTGAAGCTCGCGCCGAACATCAGCCGGATGCCGCAATTGCAGGTCATTTTGCTCAACGAAACGGGCCTGGACAGCTGGCCCGTCGGACTGTTTTCCCAGTCGCGGCCGCGCAGTATTTACCTCGATCTGCGACACAACCCGATCACCCGGATCCCGGAGGTCGCACCGGGATCGTTTCGCGCCGAACTGCTGGCGCGCACCTTGATCAGCCGTGAACCCCGCTGGATTTCGCCGGATAACCTCGACACCCTCAAGTCCTACATTGAATCGGTGGGCATGGACCCGGAGCGACCGTACCCACCGCGCGGCACGCTGGACAGCTCTGACTGGTGGATGGGCATGACCGATCGGCAATGGCAGGAAAAACAGGAAATCTGGAACGAGGTCGAGGATGAGTTCGACTCGGTGCCTTTCTTCAATGAAATCCGCAAGCTCACTCAATCGGCCGACTTCACGGCGGGCGGCGCCTACAAGACGGACCTGACCGCCAAGGTCTGGCGCATGCTCGAGGCCATGGCCAAGGACAGCGAACTGCGGGTCAAGTTGTTCAACGAGGCCGCCACACCCACCGAGTGCGTGGATGGCGGCACCCAACTGTTCAACGCCATGGGCCTGCAAGTGCTGATTCACGAGGCCTACGCCCTGGGCAGCGCGGACCTGATCGAAACTCGGTTGCTGGAGCTGGCCCAGGGCAAATCCAGGCTCGATGAATTGGGCGCCATCGCTCGTCAACGGGTCGCGTCACGATTGGCGGCGGGGGAGCGGTTTCGGCGACTCGACGGGCAGGGCAATGTCACCGGGACCATCGATGAAGTGGAAGTGCACCTGGCGTACATGACGGACCTGGCGCAGCGCCTTGATTTGCCGTGGCAGGCCCGGGGCATGCAGTTCCGCAAGATTGCCGGGGTCAGCAAGGAAATGATCGACGCGGCGTTCCGGCGAATCGTGGCGCTGGAGGAAGGCGACTTGCTCACGGATCGAATCCTTGAACAGCCCTTGTGGAACACCTGGCTGGAGTCTTCCAGCGCTAAAGAACTGGACAGTTTGAAGCGACAGATCGACGCGACCACGGAGTTGCAAGATGCGTTGCTGCGTCGCTCCGAGGCCGTGGAACCGACGGCGAAGGTGGCTTTTGAGGTGGAGATCAAGGCGCTCTGTCGCGAGTTGAACCGCGACGAAAACGCCTTCAGCGAGGGGCAGGTCATGAGTGATGAGGACTACATCAAGGCGTTGACCGACATCGACCGGCAGATCCGGCAGACGCTGAAATCGATCACTCAACAAGCGATCGAACGAGCCCGGTTAACGCGCCTTGAGCTTCCACCCGCTCAATAACCGCGAACCAGAACGTTCATTTAAGAGGTAGAGCGAGCAATCAGTAACCTGTGGCGAGGGAGCAAGCGCCCTCGCCACAGGTGCGGTGTTCGTCTTGAACTGAACAGAGCCTTTTTGAGGTTCACGCCCGATTATCCAGCACCCGATTCACCGCCAGCTCACTGAGCATGATCACCTGCTGAAGCGCCAGCATGGCGTTGCGGTTCGCACCGTCCAGCATCCCGGCAAACTCACTCGCCATCACGCTCGCCGACGCCAACGACTCGCAGGCATGGGCCAATAACGTTTCGTTGTCGACGTCCGGTGCAACGACAAAAATGGTGCTGGGCGAGCGCGTCGCGGCCGTCGTCGGCATATTGGGTTTGAGGTAATAGTCCAGTGCGCGGTCGACGGCGGGGTGGAGCTTTTTTGAAGGGGGGCAGAGGTTCGCGTGAGTGCATTGAGCGTCTGATCCAGCGGGTGTGTCGGTGACGTTGGGCATGGTGAGTCTCCGTGGTAGGTCTGGAGATGCCACGCTACCCCTCTGACTTCCGACGGCCAACCCTAAAAAAGCGTCGGATGCTTCCTCGATTTTTCAAGGGTTTTCATCGTTTCTAAACGTTGCGTCTTTGTCCGCTAAACGCATTTCGACAGGGCTTGTTTAAGCGCTTTCAGGGTTTTGTCATCAGAGCTACAAAATCTTTGACCATTGCCTACAGCTAAGCCTGTTGACGCCTACGGCAGAAAAAGCAAACCCGATGGCGGGTGACCGCCATCGGGTTTTTCTTTGGACGAGCGGCTCGCACTCAGAACAGGAAATACCGCTGCGCCATCGGCAACACATCCGCCGGCTCACACCACAACAACACGCCGTCGGCCTTGACCTGATAGGTCTGCGGGTCGACGTCGATGTTCGGCAGGTAGTCGTTATGGATCAGGTCGGTTTTCTGCACCTGGCGACAGCCTTTGACCACGGCGATTTTTTTCTTCAGGCCCAGGGCTTCGGGCAGGCCGGCCTCCTGTGCGGCCTGGCTGATGAAGGTCATGCTGGTAGCATGCAGCGAGCCGCCAAAGCTGGCGAACATCGGGCGGTAATGCACCGGTTGCGGCGTCGGAATCGAAGCGTTGGCGTCGCCCATCAGGCTGGCGGCGATGGCGCCACCCTTGAGGATCAGCGTCGGTTTGACCCCGAAGAACGCCGGGCGCCAGAGCACCAGGTCGGCCCATTTCCCGACTTCCACCGAGCCCACTTCATGGCTGATGCCGTGGGTGATCGCCGGGTTGATGGTGTATTTGGCGATGTAGCGTTTGGCGCGGAAGTTGTCGTTGCCTTCACCGTCGCCGGGCAGCGGGCCGCGCTGCTTTTTCATCTTGTCGGCGGTTTGCCAGGTGCGGGTGATGACCTCGCCCACGCGGCCCATGGCCTGGCTGTCGGAGCTGATCATCGAGAACGCGCCGAGGTCGTGGAGGATGTCTTCGGCGGCAATCGTCTCGCGGCGGATGCGGCTTTCAGCGAAGGCCACGTCTTCGGCAATGCTCGGGTCCAGGTGATGGCAGACCATCAGCATGTCCAGGTGTTCGTCGATGGTATTGCGGGTGAACGGTCGGGTCGGGTTGGTGGAACTCGGCAGTACGTTGGCGAAACCACAGGCCTTGATGATGTCCGGGGCATGACCACCGCCCGCGCCTTCGGTGTGGTAGGTGTGAATGGTGCGACCCTTGAAGGCGGCGAGGGTGGTTTCGACGAAGCCGGATTCGTTGAGGGTGTCGGTGTGGATCGCCACCTGCACGTCGTACTGGTCGGCGACACTCAGGCAGTTGTCGATGCTCGCGGGCGTGGTGCCCCAATCCTCGTGCAGCTTCAGGCCGATGGCGCCGGCCTTGACCTGCTCGATCAGCGGCCCCGGCAGGCTGGCGTTGCCTTTGCCGGTCAGGCCGATGTTCATCGGGAAGGCATCGGCGGCTTGAAGCATCCGCGCCAGATGCCATGGGCCGGAAGTGCAAGTGGTGGCATTGGTGCCGGTGGCCGGGCCGGTGCCGCCGCCGATCATGGTGGTGACGCCGCTCATCAGCGCTTCTTCGATCTGTTGCGGGCAGATGAAGTGGATGTGGGTATCGATGCCGCCGGCGGTGAGGATCATGCCTTCGCCGGCGATGACTTCGGTGCCGGCGCCAATGGCAATGGTGACATCGGGCTGGACATCCGGGTTGCCGGCCTTGCCGATCGCGGCGATGCGCCCGTCCTTGAGGCCGACGTCAGCCTTGACGATGCCCCAGTGATCGATGATCAGCGCGTTGGTGATCAGGGTGTCGACCACGTCGGCGGCGAGCAACTGGCTCTGGCCCTGGCCATCGCGGATCACTTTGCCGCCGCCGAATTTCACTTCTTCGCCGTAGGTGGTGAAGTCTTTTTCCACTTCGATCCACAGGTCGGTGTCGGCCAGACGCACCTTGTCGCCGACGGTAGGGCCGAACATGTCGGCGTAGGCCTGACGGGAGATTTTCATTCGTTTGCCTTGAGATTCAATTGAATTTGAAATCGTTCGCTGCGCTCAGTTTCGTGAGCAGGCTCGCACACAGTTGATCGCATTCTCCTGTGGGCGCGAGCCTGCTCGCGAAGGGGCCGGAACAGACACTGCCTTAATCAGAGACTCCCCATGATCCTGCCGGCAAACCCGAACACCCGCCGATGCCCGGCCAGGTCGACCAGCTCGACCTCGCGGCTCTGCCCCGGCTCGAAGCGCACGGCTGTGCCGGCGGGAATGTTCAGGCGCATGCCTCGGCTGGCGGCACGGTCGAAGGTCAGGGCGTCGTTGGTTTCGAAGAAGTGGTAGTGCGAGCCGACCTGGATCGGCCGGTCGCCGCTGTTGGCCACTTTCAAACTGAGGGTGCGGCGGCCAACGTTGAGTTCGATGTCGCCGGGCTGGATCTGGTATTCACCGGGAATCATCAATGGGCTCCTTGGAGAATCTTGTAGTAGAGGGCGGTCGGCTTGTAGCGTCCGCTCGGGTCGCAGGCGTAGTCGGGGATTTCGCCGGCACGGGTGTAACCCAGGGCCTTGTAGAAATCTTCCGCCACAGAGCCCGCTTCGGTGTCGAGGTAGAGCATGCCGCGCTTGTGCTGCAGGGCCGCTTGCTCAAGAGCATTCATCAACTGTTGGCCCAACCCTCGACGCCGCGCGTGTTCGCGCACCAGCAGCTTTTGCACTTCGGCACGGTTCAGGCCGTTGGCTTTCTGGCACAGGGTCAGTTGCACGCTGGCCTGCACTTGTTCGTCCTTGACCACCACCCACAGCAGCACATGGCCCTTGTTCAGGTTTTCCTGGACTTCATCGAAATACGCGCGGGCCTGAGTCGCATCCAGGTCGGCCATGAAACCGACGCTGGCGCCATAGCCCACGGCGTCGAGCAGCAGGTCAATCAAACCCTGACGATAGTGCGCAAAGCTTTCAACATTGACGCGTCGCAGTTGGGCGGGGTTCATCGGGTATCACTCCTTGTTGGCGCTCGGTGGTTGGGCGCCAGGATTGAGGGTCAATTGCATAAAGGTCAGGTCCAGCCAGCGCCCGAACTTGGTGCCCACCTGAGGCATTTGCCCGGTGGTCACGAAGCCGATGCGCTCATGCAGGCGAATGGACGCGGTGTTGCCGCTTTCGATGGCGGCGACCATCACGTGTTTTCCGCAACCCTTGGCGCGTTCGATCAGTACCTCCATCAACCGAGCACCGAGGCCATTGCCACGCTGGTCGCTGCGTACGTAAACCGAGTGTTCGACGGTGTGACGGAAGCCATCAAAAGGCCGCCAGTCGCCGAATGAAGCGTAGCCCAGCACCTGGTTTTCGGCGTCGACGATCACCAGGATCGGGTACCCCTGGGATTGCCGGGCGCTGAACCAGGCCTGGCGATTGCCCAGGTCCACGGCCTGTTCGTTCCAGATGGCCGTGGTGTTGAGCACGGCGTCGTTGTAGATGTCGCGGATGGCCGGCAGGTCGGCATGTACCGCATCGCGGATGTGGTAAGTCATGGCGTGGCCTCAGGCGATCGGTTGGTGGACGGTGACCAGTTTGGTGCCGTCGGGAAAAGTCGCTTCGACCTGGATCTCCGGGATCATTTCCGGGATGCCTTCCATCACTTGTTCGCGGCTGAGCAGGGTGGTGCCGTAGTGCATCAACTCGGCCACGGTCTGGCCATCGCGGGCACCTTCGAGCAGCGCCGCGGAGATGTAGGCCATGGCCTCCGGGTAATTGAGTTTTACGCCGCGCGCCAAACGCCGCTCGGCCACCAGGCCTGCGGTGAAGATCAGCAGCTTGTCTTTTTCGCGTGGGGTCAGGTCCATTGGTGCAATCCATCAGGGCAGATTAAAAAGGTATTCGGGTACATAAACACGACCCCTGTGGGAGCTGGCTTGCCAGCCAGTTCCCACAGGGGTCGGTGTTCAGGTGTTCCATATTCGGGGTGGGACCGCTTCACGGCCGAGCAGCACAGGCCTGAGCATTCGCCATAAATCAATCAGCCAGCCACGGGCCAGCAGTGCCTCGCTGGCCAGGCACCGGGCGATCAACAGCCCCGGCAATTGCGTCAGATCCCCGCGTACGGCATGGGGCAACGAGCGACAGCGTTCCAGCAACTCGCTATCGATTTCCCCGGTCACCAACAGGGTGGCGAACACCGGTTGCCCGTCCAGGCCAATCGGTGAGTCGAGCAAACCGTCAGCCCCGACAATGCGCTGGCGTTCGTGCCAGAGCAACTGGCCATCGCGGCGGATATCCAGTTGCGCCTGAAAGTGTCCGAGGTCGAAACGCTCGCCACTGGCCGGGCGACCCAGGGCGACGACATCCCAGTAGAACAACCGCGCATCGCCTTCAAGGTCGATGGCGGTGCTGAGTTCAGCCTGTGCCGCGCTGAAGATGATCGTTTCCTGTGGCAACCACTCCAGTGTCGCACCGGCCGCGATCTGCAATTTCAATTGCTGATAAGCGGGGCCGGCGGCGCGATACCACTTGGCCGCGCCGGGGCTGGTGATCTGTGCCCAGGCATCGCGGCCGACGCTGGCCGAGATGTTCAGGCGATCACCGCCGGCGATTCCGCCCGGCGGGTGGACGATGATGTGCTGGCAGACCTGCGGCCCTTCGGCGTACAGGTGCTTCTGCACCCGCAACGGGCCCAGGTGGCGGCGCTGCACCGGACGTGTGCTGTCACCGAAACGGGCGTAAGCCAGTTCGAGTTCGGCATGCCAACTGGGCGTGAACAACGGCGAGGCGGGTAGATTCATGATGTCTAATTATCGTTAGGATGCTACGGATCAGATCGCAACTTTAGATGGTAACCAGGCCGCGCACACCCTCGGCTTCCATATTTTCACCGCGACCCTGTTGCACGATCTCGCCCCGTGACATCACCAGGTATTGATCGGCCAGTTCGGCGGCGAAGTCGTAGAACTGTTCCACCAGCAAAATCGCCATGTCACCGCGGGCTGCGAGTTTTTTGATCACGGCGCCGATCTCCTTGATCACCGATGGCTGGATGCCTTCGGTGGGCTCGTCGAGAATCAAAAGGCGCGGGCGGCTGGCCAGGGCGCGGCCGATGGCGAGCTGCTGTTGTTGGCCACCGGACAGGTCGCCGCCGCGTCGGTGCTTCATTTGCAGCAGCACCGGGAACAGCTCGTAGATGAACGCCGGGACTGCTTTGGCTTCGGAGCCGGGAAAGCGCGACAGGCCCATCAGCAGGTTTTCTTCCACGGTCAGGCGTCCGAAAATTTCCCGACCCTGGGGCACGTAAGCGATGCCGGCATGCACCCGTTGATGCGGCTTGTACGTGGTGATCGGCTTGCCTTCCCAATTCACCGCGCCCTCTTTGGCCGGCAGCAAGCCCATCAGGCATTTGAGCAGGGTGGTCTTGCCCACGCCGTTGCGCCCGAGCAGGCAGGTGACCTCGCCGACCTTCACGTCAAACGTCAGGCCGCGCAGGATGTGGCTTCCGCCGTAGTACTGGTGCAGTTTGTCGACTTGCAGCATAGGGCCCTCCGGGCAGTTGTCAGCGGCAAGCTACAAGCCGCAAGAAAAAGCCGGACGGCTTTTCGCTCGTAACTTGCCGCTTGTCGCTGAAAGCTTGTAGCTGGCCGATTCACCGACCCAAATAAACCTCAATGACTCGTTCATCGGCCTGCACCTGCTCCAGTGATCCTTCGGCCAACACGCTGCCCTGGTGCAACACGGTGACGTGGTCGGCAATCGAGCCGACGAAGCCCATGTCGTGTTCCACCACCATCAGCGAATGCTTGCCGGCCAGGCGCTTGAACAGCTCGGCGGTGAATTCTGTTTCGGCGTCGGTCATGCCGGCCACCGGCTCGTCGAGCAGCAGCAGTTGTGGGTCCTGCATCAGCAACATGCCGATTTCCAGGAACTGCTTCTGGCCGTGAGAGAGCAAACCGGCAGGGCGATTGACCGAAGGGGTCAGGCGGATGGTGTCGAGCACTTCGGCGATGCGATCCTTCTGCTCGCCATTGAGCCGCGCCCGCAGGCTGGCCCATACCGACTTGTCGGTTTTCTGCGCCAGTTCCAGGTTCTCGAACACGCTCAGTGCCTCGAACACCGTGGGCTTCTGGAACTTGCGACCGATGCCGGCCTGGGCGATCTGCACTTCGCTCATCTGCGTCAGGTCCAGGGTTTCGCCGAACCAGGCCTTGCCATGACTGGGGCGGGTCTTTCCGGTGATCACGTCCATCAGCGTGGTCTTGCCCGCGCCGTTGGGGCCGATGATGCAGCGCAACTCGCCGACGCCGATGTACAGGTTCAGGTTGTTCAACGCGCGGAAGCCGTCGAAGCTGACGCTGATGTCTTCCAGGGTCAGGATGGTGCCGTGCCGTGTATTGAGGCCTTTGCCGGCGCGCTGACCGAGGCCGATCGAATCGCGGCTGGTGCCGGCGTCCTTGTTGGGCTCCACGGGGAAAAACGCCGGTTCGAGCATGAATTCAGCCGTCGCAGTGGTTCTCATTTTACAATCCTCATTGTTCGCCGTTCTTCTTCAGCAAACCGATCACGCCCTTGGGCAGGTACAGGGTCACGACGATGAACAGCGCGCCGAGGAAGAACAACCAGTACTCAGGGAACGCCACGGTGAACCAGCTCTTCATGCCGTTGACCACACCGGCGCCGAGCAGCGGGCCGATCAGCGTGCCGCGACCGCCCAGTGCTACCCAGACTGCCGCTTCGATGGAGTTGGTTGGCGACATTTCACTGGGGTTGATGATGCCCACTTGCGGCACGTACAGCGCACCGGCCAGGCCGCACAACACTGCGCTGAGCACCCACACGAACAGCTTGAAGCCGCGCGGGTCGTAGCCGCAGAACATCAGGCGGTTTTCCGCATCGCGCAGTGCGGTCAGTACTCGGCCGAACTTGCTCTGCGCCAGGCACCAGCCAATGAACAGGCTCGCCACCAGCAACAGCACCGTGGCGAAAAACAGCACGGCGCGGGTGCCCGGTTCGGTGATGCCGAAGCCGAGGATCGTGCGGAAGTTGGTGAAGCCGTTGTTGCCGCCAAACCCGGTTTCGTTGCGGAAGAACAACAGCATGCCGGCGAAGGTCAGGGCCTGGGTCATGATCGAGAAGTACACGCCCTTGATCCGCGAACGGAAGGCGAAGAAACCGAACACCAGTGCCAGCAAACCCGGCGCCAGGACGACCAGACACAGGGTCCAGAGAAAGCTGCTGGTGCCGGTCCAGAACCAGGGCAGTTCGGTCCACGACAGGAAGGTCATGAACGCCGGCAGGCCATCGCCCGAAGCCTGGCGCATCAGGTACATGCCCATCGCATAGCCGCCCAGGGCGAAGAACAAGCCATGGCCGAGCGACAGCAATCCGGCATAGCCCCAGACCAGATCCAGCGCCAGGGCGACGATGGCGTAGCACAGGATCTTGCCCACCAGCGTCAGCGTGTAGGCCGAAACGTGAAAGGCGCTGTCCGCCGATAACAGCGACAGCAACGGCAACGCCAGCAGCAGGATCAGGATGACCGCACCCACGACAATCGTGACTTTGGGGCCGGCTTTTTGTGTGGCGGTAACGAGCAGGGGCTGGTTCATCAGTCGATCACCCGTCCTTTGAGTGCGAAGAGGCCTTGCGGACGTTTCTGGATGAACAGAATGATCAGCGCGAGGATGAGGATCTTGCCGAGCACGGCACCGATTTGCGGTTCGAGAATCTTGTTGGCAATCCCCAAGCCAAACGCCGCCAGCACGCTACCGGCCAATTGCCCGACGCCGCCAAGCACCACCACCAGGAACGAATCGATGATGTAGCTCTGGCCCAGGTCCGGGCCGACGTTGCCGATCTGGCTCAGGGCCACGCCACCGAGGCCGGCGATGCCAGAGCCGAGGCCGAAGGCGAGCATGTCCACGCGTCCGGTGGGCACGCCGCAGCAGGCGGCCATGTTGCGGTTCTGGGTGACCGCACGCACGTTCAGGCCAAGACGGGTCTTGTTCAGCAGCAGCCAGGTCAGCACCACCACAAACAGCGCGAAGGCAATGATGACGATGCGGTTGTACGGCAGCACCAGATTGGGCAGCACTTGAATCCCGCCCGACAGCCAGGCCGGATTGGCCACTTCGACGTTTTGTGCGCCGAACACCAATCGAACAAGCTGAATCAGCATCAGGCTGATGCCCCAGGTGGCGAGCAGGGTTTCCAGCGGGCGGCCATACAGGTGACGAATCACCGTGCGCTCCAGGGCCATGCCGATGGCCGCCGTGACGAAAAATGCCACCGGCAAGGCGATCAGCGGATAGAACTCGATGGCCTGCGGGGCAAAGCGCTGGAACATCAACTGCACCACGTAGGTCGAGTAGGCGCCGAGCATCAGCATCTCGCCGTGGGCCATGTTGATCACGCCGAGCAGGCCGAAGGTGATCGCGAGGCCAAGCGCCGCCAACAACAGGATCGAGCCCAGTGACATGCCGCTGAAGGCCTGGCCGAGTAACTCGCCGACCAGCAGTTTGCGTTTGACTTGAGCCAGGCTGGTTTCGGCGGCGGTGCGCACGCCGGCATCGGTTTCGACGCCCGGTTCCAGCAGACTTTCGAGGCGGGTGCGGGCCAGCGGATCGCCGGTTTCGCCCAACAGTCGCACTGCGGCGAGGCGCACGGCCGGGGCGCTGTCGACCAGTTGCAGATTGGCCAGGACCAGGCTGAGGGCGGCGTGAACGGTTTCGTCCTTTTCGCCAGCCAGTTGCTGATCGAGGAATTTCAACTGCGCGGGTTTGGCACTTTTCTGCAATTGCTGCGCGGCACCGAGACGGATTTTGGCGTCGGCGGCGAGCAGTTGATGGCTGGCCAGCGCGGTGTCGATCAGACCCCGCAGGCGGTTGTTCAGGCGCAGGGTTTTCGGCTGGCCGTCGATGCTCAACTCACCTTGTTGCAGGGCGTTGATCAGTTCGATGCGCGCCGGATCGGGCTGCGCGGCCCAGGCTTCCAGCAATTTGGCTTGCTGCACGGGATTGGCGGCGACGAAGTCTTCGGCGTCGCCGGCGTAGGTAACCATTGGCAGCAAGAGTGCGATGGTCAGAACAAGTCGGTAAAGGGCAGTGGGCATAGAGAGTCGCCTTGACGCGGACATTGTGGGAGCGAGCCTGCTCGCGATAGCGGTGGGTCAGTCACAGAGATCTTGAATGTGCTGCCGTCATCGCGAGCAGGCTCGCTCCCACAGGGATTTGTGTCGGGTCCGAATGCCCGGGCCCGACCTCCAGTGGCTTAGTTGCTCTTCACCGCATAGTCCGGCTTCTTGTCGTTGCCCTGAATGAACGGGCTCCACGGTTGGGCGCGGATCGGGCCTTCGGTCTGCCAGACCACGTTGAACTGACCATCAGCCTGGATCTCGCCGATCATGACCGGCTTGTGCAGGTGGTGGTTGGTCTTGTCCATGGTCAGGGTGTAGCCGGACGGCGCAGCGAAGGTCTGGCCGGCGAGGGCTTCGCGGACTTTGTCGACGTCGGTGGACTTGGCTTTTTCAGCGGCCTGGGCCCACATGTGGATGCCGACATAAGTGGCTTCCATCGGGTCGTTGGTCACCGCTTTGTCGGCGCCCGGCAGGTTGTGTTTCTTGGCGTAGGCTTTCCAGTCAGCGACGAACTTCTTGTTCACCGGGTTCTCCACCGATTCGAAGTAGTTCCACGCCGCGAGGTTGCCCACCAACGGCTTGGTGTCGATGCCGCGCAGTTCTTCTTCGCCCACCGAGAACGCCACGACCGGTACGTCGGTGGCTTTCAGGCCCTGGTTGGCCAGTTCTTTATAGAACGGCACGTTGGAGTCGCCGTTGACGGTGGAGATGACGGCTGTCTTGCCGCCTGCGGAGAATTTCTTGATGTTGGCGACGATGGTCTGGTAGTCGCTGTGACCGAACGGGGTGTAGACCTCTTCGATGTCCTTGTCCGCCACGCCTTTGGAATGCAGGAACGAGCGCAGGATTTTGTTGGTGGTGCGCGGGTAGACGTAGTCGGTGCCGAGCAGGAAGTAGCGCTTGGCGCTGCCGCCTTCTTCGCTCATCAGGTATTCCACTGCGGGGATCGCTTGCTGGTTTGGCGCGGCGCCGGTGTAGAACACGTTCGGCGACATCTCTTCGCCTTCGTACTGCACCGGGTAGAACAGCAGGCCGTTGAGTTCTTCGAACACCGGCAATACCGATTTACGCGACACGGACGTCCAGCAGCCGAACACCACGGCGACCTTGTCCTGGGTCAGCAACTGGCGGCCTTTCTCGGCGAACAGTGGCCAGTTCGATGCCGGGTCGACCACTACCGGCTCCAGCATCTTGCCGTTCACGCCACCCTTGGCGTTGATTTCGTCGATGGTCATCAGCGCCATGTCTTTGAGCGATGTTTCGGAGATCGCCATGGTCCCGGACAACGAATGCAAAATACCCACCTTGATGGTCTCGGCGGCCTGGACGGTCCAGGTCAAGCCCATCGCGGCAATCGATGCCGAGAGTGTGAAAGCCTTGATCAAGCTACGACGCTTCATTGTGCGATCTCCATGAACTTATGAATTTTTCTGGTTGGCAGATGCGGACTACTGAAGGGTCTTTAGCAAGGGCTGTGCCCGGTCGGGAAAAGACAGGGAAATGTCGGTTTGGCGCCGTTGCGCGAGTGGCTGGCGCACCATGAAGGATCGTGTCCGGCACCTTGGTGCGCAGGGGTGCGCCAGATTGGGGCGAAGAGGTGTTGGTTGGCACCGATCACTGCGGGTGCGCAGCAGTGCGGTCAGCGACGACGCATCAAACCGATGAAGAACAGGCCGCCAATCGCCGCAGTGGCGACGCCGATGGGCAGGTCCTCCGGCGCGATCAACGTCCTGGCGGCCACATCGACCCACACCAGAAATACGCTGCCGAGCAACACGCACACTGGCAGCAACCGCCGATGCTCGGCCCCCACCAGTCGCCGCGCAATGTGCGGCACCATCAGGCCGACAAAGCCGATGGAACCGCTGATGGACACCAGCACGCCCGTCATCAGCGAGGCAATCACGAACACCCGCAGCCGGATCGTTCGTGCATTCAGCCCCAGCGTCACGGCGGTTTGTTCACCGGCCATCAATGCGTTCAGCGGCCGGGCCATGCCGAGCAGCAACAGCAACCCCAGCATCACGCTGGCAGCCGGCACCGCGAGCAATTCCCAGCGCGCCAGGCCGAGCCCGCCGAGCATCCAGAACATCACCGCCGAACTGGCGCGGTGATCGCCCATGAACAGCAGCAGATTGGCCATCGCCATCATCACGAACGACACTGCCACGCCACACAGCAGCAGGCGATCGCTGTCCAGCCGACCATTGCGGTTGGCGATCATCAGCACCAGCAGCATGCTCGACAAGGCACCGATAAACGCCGCGATGGGCAACGTCAGCAGGCCGACGATTTCACCCACGTGCAACACCACGATCACTGCGCCGAGGGTGGCACCCGAGGTCACGCCCAGCAGATGCGGGTCGGCCAGCGGATTGCGCGTCACCGCTTGCAGCACCGCGCCTATCAATGCCAGCCCGGCGCCGACCAGCGCACCGAGCAACATCCGTGGCACGCGAATCAGCCAGACGATGTGTTCCTGTCCGGTGCTCCAGTCGGGTAAGCCGAGACCGCAGAGCTTGTGCAGCAGAATCCGCCAGACGACGTCCAGCGGCACCCGCGCCGGGCCGAAACCCAGTGACACCACCGCCGACATCAGCAACAGCGTGCCGAGCGCGATCAGCAACCAGGGGTAGTGACGGTTAATCATTCGCCGTGAAAACCCTTGGCCAGGGTGGCGACGGCCAGCACGTTATCGATCCCCGGCGTGGCCTGCACGTAAGGAATGACGATGAAGTGCTGGTGCTTGATCGCGTCCACCGATTGCAGGGCTTTGTTGTTCAGCAGAAACCGGATCTTCTGATCGGCGGTGATCTCGCTGTAGTCGACGATCACGATCACCTGAGGATTGCGTTCGACCACGGTTTCCCAATTGACCCTGGTCCAGCTCGCCTCGACATCGTCGAGCACATTTCGCCCGCCAGCGGCGTCGATCAAAGCTTGCGGCATACCGAGGCGGCCCGAGGTCATGGCCCGGTCTTCACCGCTGTCGTACAGGAACACGCGTGGTTTTTCGGCGGGCAGACCCTGGCGAATCCCGGCGACTCGCGCCTGCATGGCGCCGATCAAGGCATTGGCGCGATCCTGCACATCGAAGATTCTGCCGAGGTTGCGCAGGTCGTTGTAGGTGTCTTCCAGCGTGGCCGGCGGGCGCTTCATCACGAAGGCGCAGGACTCGGTCAGCTCATAGACATTGATGCCTAGAGGCTGAAGGGTTTGCGGCGTGAGGTCGCCACCCACGCGCATGCCGTAGTCCCAGCCGGCGAAGAAGAAATCGACGTTGGCATTGAGCAGGGTTTCCACCGACGGGTACTTCGCCGCCAGTTCCGGCAAGCCATCAAGAAGGGTCTGCATGTCAGGCGTCACCGCCTTCCACCCGGACACACCGCTGTACCCGGCCATCTGTGGCTTGAGGCCGAGGGCGAGCATCATTTGGGTCATGTTGATGTCATGGCTGACCGCGTGTTTCGGCGCCTGCTGGAAGGTCACCTCGCGGTTGCAGCTCTGAATGGTCAGCGGGTAATGCGTCGCCTCGGCCAAGGCGTGGGCGCTACCCAGCAGTAAAACGAGGGTGAAACTGCGGCGCAGCAGGGAGCGCAAAATCATGGTCGGGTTATCCAGGTCATTCGTGGGTAGCCGTGCAAGGGGTGTTCATCGATCAGCGCTTCGACGCCGAAAACGTTACGCAACAGCGCGGCGTTGAGGACTTCTTTGGGCGTGCCGCCGGCGACGATGCGGCCGTGGTTGATCACGTACAGTCGATCGCAAAAGGCGGCGGCCAGATTGAGGTCGTGGATGCTGGCCAGCGTGCCGATCTTCAGGCGCTTGACCAACCTCAACAGCTCAAGCTGATAGCGCGGGTCAAGGTGATTGGTTGGCTCGTCAAGGATCAGCAACTGTGGTTGCTGGACCAGGGCCCGGGCGAGGATCACGCGCTGTTTTTCACCGCCGGAGAGGGTGGAGAAGGCATGGTCCTCGAAGCCCTTGAGGCCGACTGATTCCAGGGCCTGGGCCGCGAGATTCCGGTCTTCGAGGGAGTCGCCATCGAACAGGCCTTTGTGGGGCGTACGGCCCATGGCGACCACTTCGTTCACGGTCAGGCCGAACGCCTCGGGGAATTCCTGCAGGACCACGGCGATGCGTTGCGCGCACCAGCGTGAGGATTGCTTCCAGACGTTGTGATGCTCGAGCCGGACTTCGCCGCCCTGCGGTTTGCTGAAGCGCCAGGCGCAACGCAACAGGCTGGTCTTGCCGCTGCCGTTGGGGCCGATCAAGCCGACGAACTCACCGGCAGCCACGTGCAGCGAGGCATCACGCAGCTGGAACTGGTGATGACAGTGGCCGTGGCCCAGGGGCGACCAGGTGATGTTGTTGAGGTGAAGCGAGGTCATGCCGCTACTCTTGAGGTGAAGCTGATGGTCTCTTCGCTGGCTTGCCAGCGAAGGGGCCCGAAAGAAAACCCGGAACTGCCGGGGTGATGCGCGAGGCAGTCTACAGTGCTGACAACCCTGCGCATCTCGCCTGTCTCAAGATGAAGATGAGGCCGACTCAGTTTGCCGGCCCAAGCGCGAAAACAGCACACGATCGAGCACCCAGATCACCACCAGCGAGGCACCCACCAACGGAAACGCCACGGCCAACACGAACATGATGACCATCGCGGTTTTCCATTTCGGCAGGTCGTGACGCAGCGGCGGAACGCCGAACTTGCCTTGTGGGCGACGCTTCCACCAGATCACCACGCCACTGACGGCGCTGAGCAGGATCATCAGGCAGATCAGCAGCACAATGATCTGATTGAACACCCCGAACATCTTGCCTTCGTGCAACATCACGCCGATTTCCGTGGCGCGGGCAACGGTGCCGTATTGCTCAAAACGCACATCGGCGAGGACCTTGCCGCTGTACTGATCGACATGCAGGGTGGCGTCATTGCGCGGGTCATCGGCGAACACGGCGATGGTGAACACTCCCGTGGCGGTGGTCGGCAAGGTGATGCTGTAACCCGGCTCGACCTTGCGTTGCACGGCGATGTCCTGCACGTCTTGCAGGCTGATGGCCGGTGCCGCAGGGCCGGCTTGCGCACCGCCGTGGGCCATGTGCTCGGCATGGTCGCCGGACATCGGCATCGGCGTATTTTCCATGGCCCACGGCACGGTCTGGCGCGTGGCGCTGTTGAGGCTGCGGGCCTCGACGTCGGACTTGGGGATGTCATCCCACATCGCGGCGGGGAACACGTTCCACACTTCGGCGTATTGCTTGCCCCAGAACCCTGTCCAGGTCATGCCGCTGAGCAGCATCACCAAGAGCAGCGAGGCGCCCCAGAACCCGGTCACAGCGTGCAGATCGCGCCAAAGCACCCGTCCGCGACTGTTCAGGCGTGGCCACAGAATCCCCGCCGCCTGGCCGCGCGGCCACCACAGGAATACCCCGGAAACCACCAGCACCACGCCCCAACCGGCCGCCAGTTCGATGAGTCGGTCACCCACGGTGCCGATCATCAGCTCGCCATGAATCGCACGGGCGATGGCTTGCAGGTTCTTCTTGGCATCTTGCTCGCCGAGGATGTCGCCGTGGTACGGGTCGACGAATACATTCAGTTCGTTGCCGCCATTGAGCACGACGAACTGGGCACTGCGTTCGGCGTTGACCGGTGGCAGGTACTGCTTGATCGTTCCTTGTGGATACGCGTCTTTCACGCGCTTGAGCAGGTCGTCGGCCGGGACGGTGTGATGGCCGGCGGGGACGTTGAGCAGGCTGCTGTACATCAATGAATCGAGTTGCGGCTTGAACAGGTAAATCGTGCCGGTCAGGGCCAGCATCACCATAAAGGGGGCCACGAACAGGCCGGCATAGAAGTGCCAGCGCCAGGCCAGGTTGTAGAAATTCACTTTGGGCTGTTTCATCGTGTGTGCTCCGCTTGGCTTGGATCTTTTTGTTGTCTGTTACGGTTGCTGCGCAACCGATCGCGAGCAAGCTCGCTCCCACAGGGGGAGCGGGTTGCCCTCAAGGGTTAGAAGCTCATATCCACCTTGGTCCAGAATGTGCGCCCGGGCTCCTTGATGGCTTGCGGGTCATTGGCCGGGTAACCGAAACCGGCGTTGCCCGCCAGGTTCAGGTGTTCGGCGTAGGCCTTGCCGAACAGGTTGTCGACGCCAGTACTGACCTTCCAGTTCTGGTTGATCCGGTAGGCGCCGTTGAGCGAGAACACGCTGAACCCCGGGGTCTTGTCGAAGTCCTTGCCGACGACATTGCCTTTGTTCTGGTCGATGCGGTTTTGCGCGGCGACCACTCGCCACAGTGCGCCGGCGCTCCAATTGTCTTCGCTGTAAGTCAGGCCGAAACGTGCGTCCAGCGGCGGCATTTGCGGCAACGCACTGCCATCGCTGCTGTTCTTGCCCCAGGCGTAGGCCAGGGTCGCGTCGGCTTTCCAGCGGTCGGTGAGCTGGTAGGCCGCGCCCAATTCACCGCCCATGATTCGCGCGTCGATGTTCTCGGCCTGCGAGGTGGTGCCCATCATTCCCGGCGTGTAGTCGAACAGAATGTAATCGCGCACCTGACCGACATAAGCCGAGGCCCAGGCTTCGAGCGCTTCGGTCTTGTATTGCAGGCCGACGTCGAGTTGGGTGGTTTTCTCCGGTTTGATCGAATCGAAGGCGTTCACCGAACCGGCAGGACCGGAGTTCGGCGAAAACAGCTCCCAGTAATCCGGGAAACGCTGGGTGTGCCCGAGGCCCGCGTACAGCGTGGTCGGGCTGTCAGCCAGATCGTGTTCATAGCGAATGAAGCCGCTGGGCAGGGTGTCGGCGCAGGTGTCGTCGGCGGTCGGATTGGGCCGGGTCATCATGCCGGAGCCGGTGGTTTGCCGGTAATCCTTGGCCGAAGCACGGTCCAGGCGTGCGCCGCTGATCAAACGGTCACGCTCGGCGGCATACCAGGTCAGCTCGCCGAACACTCCGTAGTTATGGAAGTCGGCGTCCTTGGTGTAGGGCAGATTCTGGTAGGTGTCGACACCCATGGCGCTGCGTTGGCGGTGTTCGTTGGTCTGCGCATCGATGCCACTGATCAGTTGCACATCGGCCCAGTGCCAGGTGGCCTTGATGCGGGCACCGAGGGTGCGGCGGTCGACGTTGGAGGCCATGGGGCCGGCCATCATGCCGGTGCCGGACGGCGTGCGCAGGGTGTAGTTGTCCATCACGTGGTCGGCGTAGTTGTAGTAGACCTGAGCCTCGAGCTTGTCCAGGACGTCACTGATGTTCGACTTTTCGAAGCGCAGGCCAAGGCTTTCGCGCTTGAACTGCGAACCGTCCATGCCGCGCCCGGCGTAACGGGCCTCGCCGTCGCCCTTGCCGGCGGTCAGTTCCAGCAAGGTATCGGCGTCGGGGGTCCAGCCGACAGCGACGTCGCCGTTCCATTTGTCGTAGCGCGACGCGACGGTGTCGTTGTTGCCGTCTCGATAATCATCGGAGTGCGCGGTGTTGCCGATGACGCGCACGTATCCCAGCGGCCCACCGGCAGCAGCGTCCACCAGCTTGTCGAACCGGCCGTTGGAACCGGCCAGCACGCTGGCATTCACCCGGGTGCCGAGTTCGCCGAAACGTTCCGGTTCACGGTCGAACAGGATGGTGCCGGCCGAAGCGCCAGGCCCCCAGAGCACGGTTTGCGGGCCTTTGATGACGGTCAGCTTGTCGTAGGTTTGTGGAGAAATGTACGAGGTGGGTGCATCCATCCGGCCGGGGCAGGCGCCGAGCATCATGCCGCCGTCGGTGAGGATGTTCAGCCGTGAACCGAACATGCCGCGCAGGACCGGGTCGCCATTGGTACCGCCGTTACGCACCATGGCGAATCCGGGAATGGTTTTCAGGTAGTCGGCACCGTCGCTGGCCGGCACCGGTTGGCGCGGCTCCTTGGGGTTGGTGACGATGGTCAGCGGTGAACTCGGCGCAACGGCGGTGATGACCGTCGGGCTCAGTTCTTCAACATGATTGGCGTGTTCATCGGCCAGCGCCACCGGCGCCAGAAGGGCACCGCACAGGATGGCGGTGGCGTGCCTGAAACGAATGCTGGCTTCGTTCAGGGCAAAAGAGGCTTGGGCAGGGCTCAAGCGTGAGTCAGCAGAAAACCTGGACATGACAATTTCCATCGAACAGTCGTAAACGACACGGCCGACAACCTGCGCAATCCCTGTGGGACCGAGCTTCGGTTGTCTTGCGGACGTGTGAAATCAGTGGTGGGTGTTTACGCGAGGACGGGCGGGGCGCGGGTGCGAGCACCGGGGAAGAAGGTTTGCCGGGCATGGCCCAGGCGTGGGGAAGGTGGGGTGAAAGTATTGACGTGCGGGGTGTCGAATGCGGTGAATGACACGCCACCGGTGAGCGCCGGGCAGTTGAACAGCAGGCTGCAATAGCCGCATTTTTCCCAGAGGACATGATGCCCGGCTTGTGGCGGGCAGTGCTCGGCGGCGGGTTGCGCACCGTGGTCGGCGTGCTCCATTGCCGACATGTCCATGCTCATGTCCATCGACATGTTCATGGACATGGCCGCACGCGAATCCATCGGCATCGACTGAGATATCAGCGGGCCGATGAAAATCATCAGCATGGCGAACAGGCTGATCCAGCTGCCGCGTGTCAGGCTCAATGGCTGACGACGTGACCTGGATGACCTGGCGCTAAGCGCGCGCATGGGCGTTTTCAGCTCAGGCGATTACGGGGTATGCGCGTGTGCTGGCATGCCATCCGGCGCCTGCTTCTGCACCGTGACGTCGACCTTCACGTCACCGGCCTTCTCGAAGTGCAGGGTCATCGGGAACCGTTTGCCGTCAGTGAGCAGGCTGCGGTCTTTCAGGTTCAGGAGCATCACGTGATAGGCCATCGGCGCAAAAGTGACCTCGCCGCCAGCGGGGATCTCCACGCTCGGTACGTGCTGCATTTTCATCATGTCGTTTTGCATGACGTGCTCATGCAACTGAGCTTCGCCTGCAATGGGGGTATCGGCGCTGAGCAGGCGGTCGGCGGTTTTGCCTTGGTTGTGAATCACGAAGTACGCCGCAACGGTCGGCGCATTGGGCGGCAACTCTTGCGACCACGGGTGGGCGATTTCCAATTCGCCAACTTTGTATTCGTGGGCATTGGCAAAGCAGGCAGGCAGCAGCAACGCGGCCAGAACGATGAATTTGTTCAACATGGCAGTTCTCCGGAACGATTCAAAACGCAGTTCGATTGCGAGAAGGAATCACACCAGAGGGGAAGCGCGGGGATTGAGACTGGGCCATTGCTGGCGTGGAGTCGGGGTGTTGAGGGACGACGGAGGCAAGCTGCGATTGGATTCGAAACTGGCGAAATACAGCTGCGGTTCATGCCCGGGCAGCGCCACCAGCGGCGCGGAACCGGAGCAGCACCAGCAATGCTGCATATTGGAATGTTCGTCGCTTTGCGGTGCCTTCTGCTCAATCTTGCCCAGAGAAATCGCCACCATTTTGGTGCCGCTGGATGAACAGAAACTGCCCCACAACACTTGTTCGGCAGGCGCTGTGGCCGTCTTCGCCATCGCTCCGGACATCGGCATGGCGAGCATGTTGAACAGCACTGCGAAGCAGGCTATCCAGGCAATTGCGAGCCGTTGTCGGGACATGGAAAAAATCCGTTTGGGTGGGCGATCAGGCGCGGGCTATTTAGCCTGATCAGGGCCGATAAGTAAAAAGGCTGCGTGCGGTGTGGTGTCGCAGCCAAGTTCGCTTGTTTCTTATGCTGTCAGTGCGCACGCACCGCATGTACTTGCATATCTACTCCAAGCGTAGCGCGAATGACCGCGAATATCGCAGCCAGGTTGTCCATGCTCGGATTGCCTTTGGCAGATAGCATCCGATGGAGGCTTTTGCTGGGCTTCGCTGTTCCCTTTGCCAGTTCTTCGAAACCTACAGTGGCGTTAACGAGGTCACGCAGAATGATCCTGGCCATTTCAGGTTCACCATTGAGAAACAGGGTAGCAGCCTCATCCAACAATGCTTGGGCGAACTCGGGATCACGCTGGGCACGCTCGGCGATCGTGTGTTTGTAGCTTCGGGTTAGCGCCATGACTCTATCTCCGATTTCGTTGAGCTTTTTTTCGGGTCCGAAATTCGGCTATCAGTATTTTTGCCTGTTTGATGTCGGTTTTTTGCGTGGACTTGTCGCCTCCACCCAAAAGGATGATCAGGCGTTTCCCTTCTTGAACAAGGTAGATCCTGTAGCCGGGGCCCCAATTGATTCGATATTCGCCGAGACCTTCAAACCACTTGATGTTGGATGTATTGCCTAGCTCCAGTCTGAGCAATGCATTGGAAACCTTTAGCGCTGCCTGAGCATTCAAGGTGGAAAACCAGCGCCCAAAGGGGCTTGATTCGTTGTCCTGCACGTATTCTTCGAGTGTGATCACAGGCGGCCCTGAAGGTAACAAATAGGTTACTGTTCATGCAAGCCAATGATCCTGCCTTACTGAGCGCAGGCCGCCAACGCATCAAGTGTTTCCTCAAGCGTCAGAAACTCCCGCTCAACCCCCGGCAACACCGGCCGCTTCAACACCAGCACCGGCACCCCGCGTTCCCGCGCCACTTCCAGCTTCGGTTCGGTGGCGGTGCTGCCGCTGTTTTTGCTGATCAGCACGTCGATCTGCCGGCGTTCGAACAGCACACGCTCATCCTCGATCAGGAACGGCCCGCGTGCACCGATCACTTCGCAGCGCTCGTTGCCGGGATAAACGTCCAGTGCGCGCAGGGTCCAGAATTGATCCGGCGGGATTTCATCCAGGTGCTGAAGGGGCTCGCGTCCGAGGGTAAACAGCGGTCGCCGAAAGGGTTTGAGTGCCTGGGTCAGTTCTGCCCAGTCGCTGACTTCGCGCCAGTCATCCCCGGGCTGTGATTGCCACGCCGGACGCCGCAGCGCCCAGCAGGCGATGCCACTCAAGCGGGCGGCGGTCGCGGCGTTTTGGCTGATTCGGGCGGCGTAGGGATGGGTGGCGTCGAGCAGCAGATCGATCCTTTCATCGCGGATAAACTGCGCCAGGCCTTCGGCACCGCCATAGCCACCGACGCGCACCTGGCAAGTCAGATCCGTCGGCACCCGACCGACACCGGCCAGGCTGTAGATGTGTTGTGGCCCCAAGGTTCGGGCAATTGCCAGGGCCTCGGTGACGCCACCGAGCAACAGCAGGCGTTTCATTGGAAGGCACCCGCATGGCCGACGATCCCGCCCTGGCGATCGATCGCGAACACTTCGACCTGAACCTGCGCCGGCACCACGCTGCGGGCAAAGTCCAGGGCATGCCGACACACTGCATCGCCGAGGGCGATGCCGGCGGCACTGGCCATGGCCAACGCTTGCTGACTGGTGTTGGCTTCGCGGATGCTTTGCTGCAGCGCCGCGTCGGCGCCAATCGCTGCCGCCCATTCGGCCAGTTGTGGCAGGTCGATGCTGGAGTGCCGACTGTGCAAGTCCATGTGCCCGGCCGCCAGCTTGCTGATCTTGCCGAAGCCGCCACAAAGACTGAGTTTTTCCACCGGCACTTTGCGCAGGTGCTTGAGCACGGCGCCGACGAAGTCACCCATTTCGATCAGGGCAATTTCCGGCAGGTTGTAGACCCGACGCATCGTGTCTTCGCTGGCATTGCCGGTGCACGCGGCGATGTGCAGGTAACCGTTGGTCCTGGCGACATCGATGCCCTGATGGATCGAGGCAATGTACGCCGCGCAGGAAAATGGCCGGACGATGCCGCTGGTGCCAAGAATCGACAGACCGCCGAGAATCCCCAGGCGCGGGTTCATGGTTTTCAGCGCCAGTTCCTCGCCGCCTTCGACGTTCACCGTGACCTCGAAACCGCCGCCGTAGCCGAATTCATCGGCCAGTCGGGTGAGGTGATCGGTGATCATTTTGCGCGGCACCGGGTTGATCGCCGGTTCGCCGACGCCCAGCACCAACCCCGGCCGGGTGACGGTGCCGACACCACGACCGGCCCTGAAGCTGACGCCCGGCTCGCCCACAAGGCGGACCCGGGAGTAGAGCAAGGCGCCGTGGGTCACGTCAGGATCATCGCCAGCATCTTTGATGGTGCCCGCTTCGGCGCCGTCCTCGGTCGTGCGGCAAAACTCCAGGCGCATCTGCACCTGTTTGCCTTTGGGCAAGATGATCTCCACGGCATCCGAGCTCGCGCCGCCGAGCAGCAGGCGAGCCGCCGCAAGGCTGGTCGCCGTCGCGCAACTGCCCGTGGTCAGGCCACTGCGCAGGGGGGCGGGTTGTTCGGCGGTTTCGTCACGCATCGAAAGGCTTCGTCACGTCCAGCAAGGTAATCGGCAACGCCTGACGCCAGGTATCGAAGTCGCCCAGCGGTTGTGCCTGAGCGATATGAATCCGCGTCAGGTCTCCGCCGTGTCGGTCGCGCCAGGCCATCAAGGTCATTTCACTTTGCAGCGTGACCGCATTGGCGATCAGCCGGCCGCCGGGTTTGAGGGCGGCCCAGCAGGCGTCGAGCACGCCTTCGCGGGTCACGCCGCCGCCGATGAAAATCGCGTCCGGTCGCTCCAGCCCGGTCAGGGCTTGCGGGGCACTGCCGCGAATCAGTTGCAGGCCGGGGACGCCGAGGGCATCGCGGTTGTGTTCGATCAACTGCTGGCGCCCTGCATCGGCTTCGATGGCCAGCGCCCGGCAGCTTGGGTGGGCGCGCATCCACTCGATGCCGATCGAGCCGCTGCCGGCACCGACGTCCCACAAGAGCTCACCGGGGATCGGGGCCAGGCGGGCGAGCGTGATCGCGCGTACATCGCGCTTGGTCAGTTGGCCGTCATGTTTGAACGCCGAGTCCGGCAAACCGGCCAGTCGAGACAGGCGCGGCGTATCGGACTCGGCGATGCAGTCGATGGCGATCAGGTTCAGGTCGGCAATAGCGGGATCGCTCCACTCGCTGGCAATGCCGTCGATCCGCCGTTCCGCGGGGCCGCCCAAGTGTTCCAGCACGCTGAGGCGACTGGGGCCGAATCCGCGATCACGCAGCAATGCGGCGATGGCGGCGGGGCTGCCCCCGTCGTTGCTCAGGACCAGCAAGCGCACGCCGCTGAACAATTGCGCGTTGAGAGCGGCGACGGGGCGGGCCACCACCGATAACGTCACGACCTCCTGCAAGGGCCAGCCCATTCGGGCGGCGGCGAGCGAGCAAGAGGAGGGGGCTGGCAGAATTTGCAGGTCGTCGCTGGCCAGTTGTCGGCTGAGACTGGCGCCGACCCCGAAAAACATCGGATCGCCACTGGCGAGCACACACACGGGCTCACCGCGCAGGGCCAGCACGGGCTCGACGGAAAACGGGCTCGGCCAGCTCTGGCGCTCGCCCCGAATGCACGCCGGCAACAGGTCCAGGTGCCGCTGACCGCCGAAGATCCGTGAGGCATGCAACAGGGCGTGCCGGGCGTTCTTGCCCAGGCCTTTGAAACCGTCTTCACCGATGCCTACTACCGTCAGCCAGGGGGCCATGCCGTTCCTCTTCTGTAAACCGAAGCCAAATCACTCTGCGCAACCTGCGTCGACTCACGCAGGTTGCGCATCATAACGCGGCGGCGAATGCATTCGCCTGTGGCAGCGTGCGAAATCGTTGTTGACGGTGATAGAGGTGTTAATGGGGGCGGTGGATTTAATTTTATTGATGACGCTTTCTCAGATCGAATCTCTTCATTCTGATTTCGAGGCGCTTTTTCTCGATCATTGATCTTTTGCTTTCAAGTATTCTTTTATCCAGTTTAAGGCTGGCTCGATGCTGGATGATTGTTACGGGCTGTTCTTCCCAGCTCCAGAAAATAAAACTGTTCTTTTTGGCGTTGGCTACCAATTCCAGATTGAACACTGCAACTTCAAGAAAGCCTTTTGAGTCATACCGCACAGGGATAACCTGAAAGCGCTTGCCATTAAGACTTTCCTTATCCAGTGAGGCGATCGCCGGATTGTCCGGTTTCAACGCGTCGAGGGTATCGATCATGGCGTTCCCTTGTCGGGAGTCGGGCATGCGCTGTGCGCTCTGAACCAGAAAATCCGCGATGCTCGTCGAGATGTCGTATCGCGTGCGAGTGAAGATGGCGTCCTGAAAGACAGACCAGCCAAAAAAAATTCAGCGTCACTACATACTCATGTAACCATTTTTCCGAATCGGTAAATCGGCTGCTGACCAGGTCCGCGGAATGGGTGGCTATTTGTGTGCAAAAGGTAAAATCATCGTAGTCCGCGGGTGAGAGTTCACTGATGCATGAAATAAGATTGGGGCCGGTTAATGTTCCAGAGAGTTTGTCCATAACCATACACTGCTCCTTGTAGATGGTGTTTGTGTTGTGATGCGTGTTTTTAATGGTTGATGAAACTACAAAGAATCATCGGTCGTTGAAATGATGGCGGGTTATAAATTTGATTCTTGCTGTTAAGCGTTATCGTGGCGTTATTGCCTGAATGAATTGCCCATGCGCAATGCAGGCTCGAACAGCTGCAAACCGGCCCCGGGATCGCTTTTCGTCGTCAATCTGCGCGGGCTTTTCATCCGGCCAGACAAAGCAGGCATAATGCTGCCCTTCATCTCGTACCGGTCATCCTGTGAATCCACATCAGAAACCCACCCTTTTGCGCCCTTCGGCCTGTCCCGGGTTGTTGCGGGTCGTCCAGGCATTGGACGGTGGTATCTGCCGGATCAAACTCAGCGGTGGCTCGATCAAGGCCCGGCAGGCGATCTCCGTGGCAGAGGGCGCCGAACGATATGCCGCCGGGGTGATCGAGGCGACCAACCGCGCCAACCTGCAGATTCGCGGGATTGGCAGCGAAACGGCGGCGTTGATCGACAGCTTGCTCGCCGCTGGATTGGGGCCGAGCCATGCCGAGGGTGATGATGTACGCAATCTGATGCTCAGCCCGGCTGCCGGGATAGACCCTCAGATGTTGTTCGACACCCGCGCACTGGCGGAACAGGTGCTGGACACGCTGCAAACTCATGCACGCTTCCACGATCTGAGCGCCAAGTTTGCTGTGCAAATCGATGGCGGCGAAGCGCTGGCGATGCTGGAACACCCTCATGATCTGTGGCTGAGCGCGACAGAGCAGGATGGCACCCATTGGCTCGTCTTCGGCCTGGCCGGCACCCCCATGGATGCTGCGCTCGGTGCGGTGAGGCTGGACGATGGTCACGCATTGGTGGTGGCGGTGCTGGAGTTGTTTCTTGAACTCGCACGACCGGATCAGACGCGAATGCGCCACTTGTTGGCCGAATACCCGGTCGCCACGTTCCTCGCCCGGCTGCAGGCGCAGTTGCCAATCAATCCCGTTGTTGGCTGGCAACGCCGCGTGAGCCCGGACTTTCTGCACATTGGCGCGCACCCACAGGCACAGGCGAGCCTGGTGTACATCGGCGCCGTGCCGCCGCTGGGCCGACTGACCCCGGATATGCTCCGAGGCGCGTCGCAACTGGCGCAAGCGTTCGGCGATTCGAGCCTGCGTTTCACCCCTTGGCAGAGTTTGCTGCTGCCCAATATCCATGAGGAAAACGCCGCTGAAGTCATCCGGCGCCTGGAGTCATTGGGCTTGTTATGCGCAAGCGCTCAACCATTGTCCCGGTTGATCGCCTGTACCGGATCCAGCGGTTGCGGCAAAGGCCTGGCCGACACCAAGGCGGACGCGTTGCAACTGGCTGCTTTGCTGCAACGCCATGGGCATGCATTGAAGGTGCACTTGAGCGGTTGCTCACGATCCTGTGCTGCCGCGCATATTGCTCCGGTCACTTTGCTGGCCGTTTCTCCCGGTCATTACGACCTCTATTTTCGCGATGCAGCGCAGCCGGGATTCGGCGCCTTGCACGCACGCAACCTTACTATCGACGCGGTCGGCGCCTTGCTCGACGCCCGCTCACGGAGCCCCCTAGATGCTTGATTACATCCGCGACGGTCAGGAGATCTATCGCAATTCCTTCGCGATCATTCGCGCCGAGGCCAACCTCGCGCGAATCCCGGCCGATCTGGAAAAACTCGCGGTGAGGGTGATTCACGCCTGCGGGATGGTCGATGCCATCGACGGTTTGCAGTTTTCCGAAGGCGCGGGCAAGGCCGGACGCGATGCGCTGGCGGCCGGTGCGCCGATCCTGTGTGATGCGCGGATGGTCTCCGAAGGCGTCACCCGCGCGCGCTTGCCGGCGAACAACCCGGTGATTTGCACCTTGCGCGATGAAAGCGTTCCGGAGCTGGCCCGTGAGTTGGGCAACACCCGCTCCGCCGCCGCGCTGGAGCTGTGGCGCCCGCATCTGGAAGGCAGTGTGGTGGTGATCGGGAATGCGCCGACCGCGCTGTTCTATCTGCTGGAAATGCTCGACGCCGGAGCACCGAAACCGGCGCTGATCCTCGGCTTCCCGGTGGGCTTCGTCGGGGCCGCCGAATCGAAGGCAGCGCTTGCCGCCGACAGTCGTGGCGTGCCCTTCGTCATCATGCAAGGCCGGCTGGGCGGTAGCGCCATGGCCGCGGCCGCTGTCAATGCCCTCGCCACGGAGATCGAATGATGCAGCAACCAGGACGTTTGATCGGCCTCGGCGTCGGCCCGGGTGATCCTGAACTGATTACCGTCAAAGCCCTGCGTCTGCTGCGCGAATCGCCGGTGGTGGCGTACTTCGTCGCCAAGGGAAAAAAGGGCAATGCGTTTGGCATCATCGAGGCCCATTTGCAGGATGCACAAACCCTGCTGCCGCTGGTTTACCCGGTGACCACCGAGGCACTGCCCGCGCCGCTGTCGTATGAGCAAGTGATCAGCGACTTCTACGATACCGCTGGCGAACAACTGGCCGCGCACCTGGATGCTGGTCGAGATGTGGCGGTGATCTGCGAAGGTGATCCGTTCTTCTACGGTTCTTACATGTACCTGCACGATCGCCTGGCCGAGCGCTATGACGCCGAAGTCGTGCCAGGCGTGTGCTCAATGCTCGGCGGTGCTTCGGTACTCGGGGCGCCGCTGGTGTATCGCAATCAGAGCCTGTCGGTGTTGTCCGGTGTATTGCCGCACGATGAACTCAAGCGTCGCCTGGCCGATGCAGACGCGGCGGTGATCATGAAGCTGGGGCGCAACTTCCCCAAGGTCCGCCAGGTTCTGGAAGAGCTCGGTCTGGCCGAGCGTGCGCTGTACGTCGAGCGCGCGACCATGGCCAATCAGAAAATCGTCCCGCTGGATGAGGTCGAGCCGATGTCTTCGCCGTATTTCTCGCTGATCATCGTTCCCGGCGAAAGGTGGCAAGGCTGATGCCCCGTCCAGTTCCGGCGATTGTCATACTCGGCCATGGCAGCCTTGCGACCGCACGCAAGATTCAACAACTCTACCCGGATGCGCTGATCCACGGCCTGGCCGAACGGGTTGAAGGCGCGGACTGTCTCTATCGCGAGTTCGGTGCGACGTTGCGCGATCTATATAGGCAAGACACGCCGATCATTGCATTGTGCGCGGCCGGGATCGTGATTCGTACACTGGCGCCGCTGCTACTTGAAAAGGGCAGTGAGCCGCCGGTGCTGGCCGTGGCCGAAGACGGCAGCGCAGTGGTGCCGCTGCTCGGCGGCCTGGGCGGGGTGAATGTGTTGGCGCGAGAGATTGCTGCTCATCTCGAGGTGGCGCCTGCGATCACCACCAGTGGCGAGC
The DNA here is from genome assembly GCF_058792515.1 of Pseudomonas sp. MT92. NCBI lineage: Bacteria > Pseudomonadati > Pseudomonadota > Gammaproteobacteria > Pseudomonadales > Pseudomonadaceae > Pseudomonas > Pseudomonas sp. MT92. The sequence goes on along the minus strand of NZ_JBXAFA010000012.1, from coordinate 83,185 downwards.
TGCGTTTTGGCACTTGCCTGCTCAATCCACCCAGTGGCTATGCCTTGGGTGACCTGGAGCTGGGCAAGCGTTTCGTCTCCGATTTGCTGGCCGGTGAAACGGTGCGCATCGAAGGTTCGGCGCCCTGGCTGGCGCAGGCGCAGTTGCCTGAGGACGGGCAGGCGCGGTTGACCGTTCATGTCGGCCATGCCGAGCGAGCGGTCGCGGCCAATGAACTGCTGATCTATCCACGTTGCGTGGTGGTCGCGGTAAGGCCCGGCGTTGCGGATTTGCCGAAGGTGATTGGTGATGTTTTGCATCAGGCCAATATTGCCCGGCAATCGCTGGCCTGCCTGTTGGCTGCCGACACGGAAATGGCTGACCCGGCTCTGCGTGAAGCCGCACTCGAATTGGGCGTCCCCCTGCGTTTTTCCAGCGCGGCAGGAACGCTCAGCGAGCTGGCCCGCGATGCCATCGGGCAGGCTGTTTCCATCGCTGGCGATGAAACCATCAGCGTAGCGATTGCCGAACAGCCAGTGGACCCGCTGCAGATCGGCCGACCTCGTGGGCGCCTGGCCGTGATCGGTCTGGGGCCCGGTGCGGCCGAGCTGATGGTCCCGGCGGTGAAGGCCGAACTGGCGCGTGCCAACGATGTGCTGGGTTATGAAACCTATGTGCGCATGGCCGGGCCATTCCGGGCTGATCAAGTGCTGCATTGCACCGACAACCGTGAAGAAATGCAGCGCGCTCGCCACGCCTTCGAACTGGCGGCCCAAGGGCGGTCGGTGGTGGTGGTGTCGTCTGGCGATCCGGGTGTCTTTGCCATGGCTGCCGCCGTGCTGGAAGCGCTCGACGAGTCTACGGACGTCCATTGGCACAACGTCGATCTTGAGATCCTGCCGGGCGTTTCCGCGTCGCTGGCAACTGCCGCACAAGCAGGCGCACCGCTGGGTCATGACTTCTGCGTGTTGTCGCTGTCGGACAACCTCAAACCCTGGTCGATCATCGAAAAGCGCCTGGATCTGTCGGCCCAGGCGGACCTGGCCCTGGCGTTCTACAACCCGATCTCGCGCTCGCGCCCTTGGCAGCTGGGGCAGGCGCTGGACATCGTCGCCAGGCATCGCACACCTGAAACGCCAGTCGTGCTGGGGCGCGATATCGGTCGCCCGGGTCAGACCTTGCGGGTGACGACACTCGGGCAATTGACTGCCGATCAGGTGGACATGCGAACGATGGTGCTCATTGGCTCCTCGACGACTCGTGTGATTCCTCGCCCAGGCGGTAGTACCTGGGTGTACACGCCACGTAGCTACGGCGATAAGCTCAATCCCGCCCGATAATAACGGCTTCATTTTTTGTATCGAATAACCCCGGATCGCCCGAACTATTGTTCGGTGGCGGTCCGGTTTGTTTTGTGAGCTTTTTGTTGTGGTCGTAATTGTGTGCATGATTATTTGATGCGCGCTACATATGTTGTATTTAGTTATGGTTGTTGGTTGAGTGTGGTCGCGTTAGATTTGATTCGCTCCGGGAGGGAGCGGTTGTTAATAAATAAAAGGATATTATTGTGAGTGAGTTTGAAAGTTCTTTAAGCGTTTCTGAGCGTATCGATCTGGTAAGGGCGCGCGTTGAAAGACGCAAAAAAGCCGTGGCAGGCAAGCGGCTTAAAAGGTCGGTGCCGTCGACGGTTGCAACGAGTCCAACAAAAGAGCTGGATGCACTGGTGCTCGGCAATAGCCTGATTGGTTATGGTGACAAGATAAGCATTGAGAACATGGCGATTATCGAGAACTTGATCACCATGTCGAAAATGGAGGCTAATTACGAAGTTCCAGGAAATAAAGATCCCAAGGCCTGGTATCACGCCTTTACGACGTGCATGGAAGACCTGGGATGTTTTGTTCCAGATAAAGGCTACTCGAAGTACAGCGCAATGTCGCTGAAGCTGGAAATCGATAATGTCATGGTTGATATTGTCCGGGCTGCCGTCGAAGCGGCCAAAGCGGCCTTCCCAGGCGCCGCGGTGCTTAGTGCGGTCGCGAACTCTACATTGGACGCACTAAAGAAAGAGCCTGAAGCCATCAACTTGCTGAATATAGGGGCGAAGAGTGCTGAAGGCGTACGTTTGTCCACGATTCCCTGCGAACAAATGTCGAATGGAATTATCCTGGTTGCGCTAGCCGCTGTTGATCATCAAGGTGGAGGCCGTGAGGGGGGCGTGCTGTTTGTCGACTGGAAAACTTCCTCGCTGGATATTTTTCACGGGAAGTCGTTCGTCACCTTCAATCCTGCCCGATATGCGGAAATAAGGGCGGACATTGAAGAGTATCTTGGCGAGCATCGAAAGGAAATTTTGGTCAAGCGTTTCAGGCGTCGCAAGTAACACGAAAGGGTCAGAGGCATCTGCTGCCTCTGGCCCGTCTGAAAAATGGCTCGTTGATTGATGCTGGCGTTATCTCTCCCGAGTGAAGTCGCGGAGCGGGCGGTGCCAGTCAAGGAATCAGATAGCCCTTGACCCCGGTGAAAATAATCTGCGCCGCCAACGCACACACGAACAACCCCATCAACCGGCTGACGATCTGCAATCCCTGGTCGCCGAGAATGCGCTCGATATGATTGGCCAGGTACAGCACCACGCCGACCGTGAAACTGGCCAGGGCAATACTGAGGATTGCGGTGAGCTTGTCGTCCCAGTGCGGCTGGCTTACACCCATGACCAGCAAGGCACCGATGGTGCCGGGGCCGACCGTCAGCGGGATGGTCAGCGGGACGATGGTCACGTCCTGTTGCACGTTGTCGGTTTGCACTGCCGACTTGCCTTGCGCCATGCCGAGTGCCGAGATGAACAGCACGCTACCGGCACCGATGCGGAACGCATCCACAGTGATGCCGAAGACGCTGAAAATCACTCTCCCGAACAGGTACAGCAAGACGCTGGAAACCAGCGTGGCGATTGCCACTTTCCAGGCCAGGCGACGCTGTTCCTTGCGCGAGTAACCGCGGGTGAGACTGATGAAGCAGGACAATACGAAGAACGGGCTGTAGAGCACCAGCATCTTCAGGTAAACACTGAACAACACGTGAAGCATGGTGCAGGCTCACTGGCGAGGGAAGTCGAGGAGGGGAGTCTATCAGGCGTTGCGGGGTCTGTCGGCTCAGGACGTTGGGGTCGTGGCGCGGTCTTGTTGATCACGCTGGGCAACCCAGTGTTCGATCAGTTCGCGCAATTGCGACAATTCGACGGGTTTGGCCATGTGTCCGTCCATGCCGGCCTGGCGCGCGCGCTCCTTGTGCTCGGCGAGAATGTGCGCGGTCAATGCCACCACGGGCGTGCGGGTGCGCTGGTTGCCGACTTCCCAGGCACGCAATTGCTGGGTGGCCGAGAAGCCATCGAGGACCGGCATCTCGCAATCCATCAGTACCAGGTCATAGCGCTGGGCCTTCATGGCCTGCAGGGCTTCTTCGCCATTGCTGGCGGTATCCGGTTGCAGGTTGAGCTTGCCCAACATGCCGCGGATGACCTTGGTCGAGATGCTGTTGTCTTCGGCCACCAGAATGCGGAAATCGCTGGGGACCTTGATCGGCAGAGGTGGACCCAATGGCTGCTGCATCACGGCGAGGCCCTTGTTGCGCTGGGTCAACTCGTCGGCCAGGGTTGTCTTGAGGGTGTAACCGGCCACGGGTTTGGCGAGGATGCGTTTGATTCCTGAGTTGCGTGCGATGATCTTGCTCGGCGCATTGCTGATGCCGGTGAGCATGATCAGCAGGATGTCATGGTTCAGGCTCGGGTCTTCCTTGATCTTGGCGGCCAGTTGCATGCCGGTCATGCCAGGCATGTTCTGGTCCAGCAGGACCACGTCGAAGTAGTCGCGCAGGTGCGCCTTGGTGCGCAGTAAGGCCAGCGCTTCCTTGCCGGAGGGTACGGCGCTGACGTTCAGGCCCCAGGCGCTGCATTGCTGCACCAGTACTTTGCGGCAGGTGTCGTTGTCGTCCACCACCAACACCCGTGCGCCCTGCAAAGGACCGTCGAGGTCGGAAGTCGGGTGTTCGAGGCGGTCAGGGTCCAGCGGCAAGGTCAGCCACAGTGTGCTGCCCTGGTTGGTGCCACTCTTGATGCCGAACTCGCCGTGCATCAGGCGAATCAACTGACGGGCAATGACAAGACCCAGATTACCGCCCAGCCGGTTGGTCGAGAGGAAATGCTTGCTGTGCAATTCGGCGTGCATCAGCGCGTCACGCTCTTCAGCGTCCATGGGCTCGCCGCTGTCCTGCACGGCAATGCGCAGGCGCGGTTTAGGGCTGCGTTCGTCGAGCGCGACGACGATCAGGATTTCGCCTTCATCGGATTTTTTAAGGGCGTTTTCAACCAGGCTCAACAGGGTCTGGCGCAAACGTGTCGGATCACCGCTGATGACTCGCGGCACTTGAGGCTGGATGAAGCTGATCAATTCGACGTTCTGCTGTTCGGCCTTGGCGCGGAAGATGTTCAGGCAGTCTTCGATCAGGGCGTTGAGGTCGAATTGCACATCGTCCAGTTCGATCTGTCCGGATTCGAGCTTGGAGATGTCGAGAATTTCGTTGATCAGCGTCAGCAGTTCGTTGCCGGCGCTATGAATCGTCTGCACGTAGTCGCGCTGCTTGACCGAAAGTGGCGTGCCCAGCAACAGCTCGGTCATCCCCAGTACGCCGTTCATCGGGGTGCGGATCTCATGGCTGATCTTCGCCAGAAACTCTGCCTTGGCGTTGATTTCGGCGTTGCTGGCGGCCAGGTCGCGACTGATGCTAAAGCGGTCTTCGGTGATGCTGCGCTGGCGCTCGCTCAAGGCGATGCTCATCAGCAGGCCACTGATGCAAATGAATGCCAGCAGGGTGGTGATCAGGCCATGGGGTTCGATGTGGGTCAGCCCCAGCAGGGCAGGCAGGATGATCAGTACGCCGAGGTTGAACACCACCATGGCGGCCACGAACAGCCGCGCCGGGCGATAGCCTTTCTGCCAGTGGAAGGCGCTGACGAACAGCATCGTCAAGCCTGCAAGGGCCACCAGTCCGTAGGTGATGAAGTTCAACGGCAGCGTGTTGACGAACAGCAGTAGCAGCCCTGAGATCGCGATCAACAGAATTTCGCCCGCGATCACTTTGTTCAGCGGGTGGAAACCGAGGGGGGCGAAGAAGCGTAGCGCAAACATCAGGCCGCAGGGTGCCGTCAGCAACAAGGCGAGGTACGCGCCAGGGGTTTTCACCGCTTGCCACTCCGCAAGCCAGGGGCCGGCCAGGTTCAACAGCAGGACCAGGCTGAGCATCAGGCAGCCTTCGGATGCCGCCAGCCACAGGCTGCTGCGTGAGCGTGTGTAGGCGTAACGGATGAGGTTGTGCAGGATCAGCATGCCAATGCAGCCCAACAGCAGGCCGTAGATCAGCGTCTGGCTCTGGTTGGCTGCGGTCATGACCGCTGATTGCAAGGTGATGTAAGGGCGTAGCTGGTGTTCGGAAACCAGCCGCAGGTAAACGTCGAGAGGCTTGTCGCTTTGCGGCAACGGCAGCATCAGGTCGCTGCTGGGCAAAGGTCGATCGGTATTGGTTTGTTCGCTGCCTGTCTTCGATTGCTCGATCAGCTTGTCGCCGTCCAGCACATACATATTGAAGTGCAGCAAATCGGGTGCGAACACCCGGAGCAACTGTTCATGCTTGCCGGGAGCAAGCCGGAACCGCAGCCAGAGGGCGCCTTCGGGCTCGGCGGCGGTGAGCTCATCGAGTTCGATAGGGCTGAATTGATTGGTATAGCGTGTGGAACGGATGTCGCTCAGCTGCAGGTCGCCCTGTTCGTCGAGCAAAACGGACCAGCCGCTGCCTTGTGCGGCCTGAGCCGTAAGCATGCAGAGCAAGGTCAGCAGAGTGACGGTAAAACCTATGGCAATCCTGAGCCAGCGCACGGCGAAATCCCTTCGTAGGTTGATGCCAGAATATAACTATGCGCGGCGCCGGAATAGTCAGGCAAGGGCTCGAAGCCCTTGCCCGGCTGAATGGGTAGCTTATTCCGGATTTTCGCCACGCTCGCGGGCAATGGCACGGTAGCCAATGTCCTTGCGATAGAAACAGCCTTCCCAATCAATTTTGGCTGCCAGCTTGTATGCCTGCTGTTGAGCGGCATCGACGCTTGCGCCCATGGCGGTGGCGCACAGCACCCGACCGCCGGCCGTCACGACTTGTCCGTCCTTGAGTGCAGTACCGGCGTGGAAGACTTTGCCTTCCAGTGTCGCGGCTGCATCCAGACCTTTGATGGCCGCGCCTTTGGCGTAGTCACCTGGATAGCCGCCAGCGGCCAGAACGATACCGACGCTCGGACGTGGATCCCATTGCGCTTCAACTTTGTCCAGCGCCTGGGCCAGGGCTGCTTCGACCAGCAGTACCAGGCTCGACTGCAGGCGCAGCATGACCGGCTGGGTCTCAGGGTCGCCGAAACGGCAATTGAATTCGATAACTTTTGGGTTACCAGCCTTGTCGATCATCAGACCGGCATACAGGAAACCAGTGTAGACGTTACCTTCCTCGGCCATGCCGCGAACCGTCGGCCAGATCACCAGGTCCATGACGCGTTGATGCACTTCGTTGGTGACCACCGGAGCAGGGGAGTAGGCACCCATGCCGCCCGTGTTCGGGCCGGTATCGCCGTCACCGACGCGTTTGTGGTCCTGGCTGGTGGCCATCGGCAAGACGTTCTTGCCGTCAACCATGACGATGAAGCTGGCTTCTTCGCCGTCCAGGAACTCTTCGATCACCACGCGGGAGCCGGCGTCGCCGAAAGCGTTGCCCGCCAGCATGTCGCGTACGGCGTCTTCGGCTTCGGCCAGGGTCATGGCAACGATCACGCCTTTACCGGCGGCAAGGCCATCGGCCTTGATCACGATTGGTGCGCCTTTTTCACGCAGATAAGCCAGGGCTGGCTCGATCTCGGTGAAGTTCTGGTAGTCGGCGGTCGGGATCTTGTGGCGAGCCAGGAAGTCCTTGGTGAACGCTTTCGAACCTTCCAGTTGAGCGGCACCGGCGGTCGGGCCGAAGCAGTCGAGGCCGCGGGAGCGGAACAGATCGACGACACCAGCGACCAGCGGTACTTCAGGGCCGACGATGGTCAGGGAAACGTTTTTCTCGGCAAAGTCTGCAAGTTGCTCAAGCGCCAGCACATCGATGGCGACGTTCTCGCACTTGGCTTCAATGGCGGTGCCGGCGTTGCCCGGAGCCACGAAAACCTTCTGCACACGGGGATCCTGAGCCACTTTCCAGGCCAGGGCGTGTTCACGGCCACCGCTGCCAATGATCAAAACATTCATTTCAAAAACCTCGGATGACGCAAATCTGGGAACAGTAGGAGCGAGCTTGCTCGCGATGGTGGTTAACGATAACGCGGGGTGTCTGAAACACTGTGGCGTCTAGTCGTTCTTCGCGAGCAAGCTCGCTCCTACAAGGGAATGCTGTGCTGTCAGTGACGGAAGTGGCGCATGCCGGTGAACACCATGGCGATGCCGGCTTCGTCGGCGGCTGCAATCACTTCGTTGTCACGCATCGAGCCGCCTGGCTGGATCACCGCAGTGATACCGGCCTTGGCCGCATTGTCCAGACCATCGCGGAACGGGAAGAATGCGTCGGAAGCCATTACCGAACCGGCTACCTGCAAGCCAGCGTGTTCTGCCTTGATCGCGGCGATACGTGCTGAGTTCACGCGGCTCATCTGGCCAGCGCCGACACCGATGGTCTGACGGTTCTTGGCGTAGACGATGGCGTTGGATTTAACGTACTTGGCGACTTTCCAGGCGAAGATCAGGTCGTGGATTTCCTGTTCGGTCGGTGCGCGTTTGGTCACGACTTTCAGGTCGTCGGCGCTGATCATGCCGATGTCGCGGCTCTGCACCAGCAGGCCACCGTTGACGCGTTTGTAGTCCCAGGCCGCCGCGCGGTCAGCCGACCACTCGCCGCAGGCCAGCAGGCGTACGTTGGCTTTGGCGGCCACGATGGCGCGGGCTTCTTCGCTGACGCTCGGGGCAATGATGACTTCGACGAACTGACGCTCGACGATGGCTTTGGCGGTTTCAGCATCCAGCTCGCGGTTGAACGCGATGATGCCGCCGAAAGCGGATTCGGTGTCGGTGGCGTAGGCCAGGTCGTAGGCCTTGCGGATACCGCCTTCGGCGTCCGGGCTGACGGCCACGCCACACGGGTTGGCATGCTTGACGATCACGCAGGCTGGCTTGACGAAGCTCTTCACGCATTCCAGCGCGGCATCGGTGTCGGCCACGTTGTTGTACGACAGTTCCTTGCCTTGCAGCTGGGTCGCGGTGGCGATGCCGACTTCGGCAGGCTTGGCTTCCACGTAGAACGCCGCGCTCTGGTGCGGGTTCTCGCCGTAGCGCATTTCCTGGGCCTTGATGAACTGGCTGTTGAAGGTGCGCGGGAATTCGCTGCGACCTTCAGTGCTGAGGGTATCAGCGGCCTGGTTCACGGTGCCCATGTAGTTGGCGATCATGCCGTCATAGGCAGCGGTGTGTTCGAAGGCCTTGAGCATCAGGTCGAAACGCTGGGCGTAGGTCAGGCCGCCGGCCTTGAGGTTTTCCAGGACGTCGGCGTAATCGCTGGCGTTGACCACGATGGCGACGTCTTTGTGGTTCTTCGCTGCCGAACGAACCATGGTCGGGCCGCCGATGTCGATGTTTTCGATCGCGGTCGGCAGGTCGCAGCCTGGCTTGTTGATGGTGGCTTCGAACGGGTAGAGGTTAACTGCTACCAGGTCGATCGGCTTGATGCCGTGCTCGTTCATGATGGCGTCGTCGATACCGCGACGACCCAGGATCCCGCCGTGGATTTTCGGGTGCAGGGTTTTCACCCGACCGTCCATCATTTCGGCAAAGCCGGTGTAATCAGCGACTTCCACTGCGGCAACGCCGTTGTCCTGCAGCAGCTTGAACGTCCCGCCGGTGGAGAGGATCTCGACGCCCAGTGCTTCAAGTTCTTTGGCGAATTCGAGGATCCCGGTCTTGTCGGAAACGCTGATCAAGGCGCGGCGGATCGGCAGGCGGGTAGTCTGGTCGGTCATTTCAATTTCCATCAAAAGCAAAGGAGTCAGCAAAAAAGGCGGCCGGTTTTACGCGGGCGCCTTTCTGGTTTGATTGAATGCTTACAGCAAATCGTACTGCTTGAGTTTCTTGCGCAGCGTGCCTCGGTTCAGCCCGAGCATCTCGCTGGCTTTGGTCTGGTTGCCCTTGACGTAGTTCATCACGCACTCGAGCAGGGGAGCCTCGACTTCGGAGAGCACCAGGTTGTACACATCCGTGACGGCAGCGCCCTCAAGGTGGGCGAAATAATTGTGCAGCGCTTTCTCGACACTCCCGCGAAGGGTCTGGCCTTCTTCACTCGGGGTATTGAGGTGCTGTTTCAAATTCACGTTGTCGCTCACGGGTGTTGTTCCACTCACTAAAGTCTCGGTCATCATCGTCATGCGGCCACCCCCTCTCCGTCCCCTGTCAGGCTCTTGTAACGTTCTGCGAAGAAGCCCTGAACGTTGGCGCATTGTGCTTCCGTATCTTCCAAACGATTGAAGTGGGCGCGAAACTCCCTGGCGCCCGGCAAGGTTGCGAGATACCAGCCCACATGCTTTCGAGCAATGCGTACGCCCATCACGTCTCCGTAGAAGGCGTGAAGCGCAGCCAGATGCTCTAGCAGTATGCGTTCCACTTCGATCAGTTCCAGCGCCGGGAGCTTCTCGCCGGTTCGCAGGAAATGGTCGATCTCGCGAAAAATCCATGGCCGTCCCTGGGCAGCCCGACCAACCAGCAGGCCATCGGCACCGGTCGCATCGAGCACGTATCGCGCCTTCTCTGGCGAGTCGATATCGCCATTGGCAAAGACCGGCATCGACACCGCCTGCTTGATCGCGGCGATGGTGTCGTACTCGGCTTCACCGGTGTACAGATCGGCGCGGGTGCGGCCATGGACCGCCAGCGCCGAAATGCCCGCCTGTTCAGCGATCTTCGCCACGGTCAGGCCATTCTTGTTGTCCCGGTCCCAGCCGGTACGGATCTTCAGGGTCACCGGCACATCAACCGCAGCCACGACGGCCTGCAGGATCTCGGTAACCAATGCCTCATCCTTCAACAGTGCGGAGCCGGCAGCCTTGTTGCAGACTTTTTTTGCCGGACAGCCCATGTTGATATCAATTATCTGTGCGCCCAGCTCGACGTTGGCCCGGGCCGCATCCGCCAGCATCTGTGCGTCACCACCGGCGATCTGTACCGAGCGTGGCTCGGGATCGCCTTCGTGGATCATGCGCATGCGCGACTTGCGGGTGTTCCACAAACTCATGTCGCTGGTGACCATTTCGGAGACTACTAGCCCCGCGCCCAGTCGCTTGCACAGCTGACGAAAGGGTTGGTCGGTGACGCCCGCCATTGGGGCGAGAATCAAGCCGTTGTGTAATGTGTATGGGCCGATGCGTACCGCCGACATAGGACTTCCCTGTTGTGGGGCCGGATCATGAGAGTTCGAAAAAGGGTTGGCATGATACCCGCTCTCGATGACTGGATAAAGGCTGAATTGAACAAAATCTGAACAGTTATTCTGTTATCGCCAGCGGTTTGGTCCGGGCGGGTAAAGTCAGAAAGTTGTCGTCAATTCAGGATCGGTGAACCGTTTCACTCCGGTGAGTGGAAGCTGAGGCTGTAGTTCACCGCTTTGGCGCCCGGATCGAGAATGTCCAGTGCGATGTGGATCGGTGTCTGCGGGGGCATTTCGGCCATGCCTTCGAGGTCGCCGCTCAGGTACTCGCCGGGCTTGAAGCGACGGCTGGCGATCAGATGGCCATTGAGGTCGGCAAAGCGCAGTTCCAGCAACGGGAATGGCTGGGAGAAAGGCGCGCGGTTGTAGATGATCGCGTCGACCACCAGGGCGCCGTTGAATTCCGGGTGACTGCGCACCACCAGGTTGCTGCTTTTGATTTTCGCGATGTCGACTTTGGATGGCACTGTGCAGCCGATTTGCGGGCACAGTTGCTGGAACCACGGACGGTATTGGTCCTGACGTGCCAGTTCATCGAAGTGGTAAGCAACGTACTGGCCGACGAGCGCACCAGCGCCGAGCACGATCAACAGTAGCCAGAAGAGTCGGCGACCCCACGGGGAGCGACGTTGTTGCCAGTCCAGTTGCAGCGGATCGTCGGTCAGGTCTTGCAACACGTCGGTGCGCACGCCGGGTTCACTGCGTTCGCGGCGCTTGCGCAATGGCTCGATCGAGGGCAGGTCGTCGTCATGTTCGTCGCTTGCAGTGGCCGACAGGCGTTCATGATGAACCGGTGTGTCGAGCGGGTCGTGCAGGCGCAGTTGTGGCGGTGTTGCTTCGTCCTCCGGTTCTACGGGCTCCAGGGACAGCGAAGGTTCAGTGCGCGAGGGTTTGTTCGGGACCTGCTCCGGTTCCGGCAAATCCTCTTCTTCGGTCTGGGCACGATCGGCAGCCGATTCGCTGAACAGGCTGTCGGACCAGGGCTCTTCGGTCTCGGCGGTGTCGCGACGGGCGCTGAGCGTGTCTTCGCGATGCCGGGTGAACTCCGTGGTCGGCTGGATTTCCCGCTGCTCGAGTCGGGCCAGCTCTTCGTCGAGGTCGAGGCTGTCGAGGTCCAGCTCGGCGGCCGTCCATTGTTTTTGGCTGATGGCGCGGGGTTCTGCGGGTGGCGGTGCTTCGACGATGGCCGGGACGACCGGTGCGACAGGTTCTTTGCCGGCCTGCTCAAGCAACTGCTTGGCGGCATTGAACACCTGCAGGCATGAGCCGCAGCGAACAACGCCGCGAGCCACGCTCAACTGAGCATGGCTGACGCGGAAGCTGGTTTGGCAATGCGGGCACTGAGTGACGAAGCTGTCGGTCATGCGGCGATCCGGATTATGCAGAGGCTCATTCTAGCGCCGACGGCCGGTGATGCGCACCCAGCCATCGCGATTGGCGATCGGATCCAGGTCGAAGTCCTTGGCATAGGCGGCGGCCACTTCTTCGCCTTGCTCGGCAAGGATGCCTGACAGCGCCAGGCGACCGCCCGTCTTGACCAGTCCGGACAGCTGCGGTGCCAGGGACACCAGCGGGCCGGCGAGAATGTTGGCGACCAGCACGTCGGCCTGAACCTGCGGCAAATCTTCCGGCAGATACAGCGGGAAGAGCTCTTCGGCAATATTGTTGCGTCCGGCGTTGTCGCGGGAGGCTTCCAGCGCCTGAACGTCGATGTCGGTGCCCACGGCTTCCTTCGCACCCAGCAGGAGGGCGGCGATTGCCAGAATCCCCGAGCCACACCCGAAGTCCAGCACATTGCAACCTTTCAAGTCCTGACCGTCGAGCCATTCCAGGCACAGCGCGGTGGTGGGGTGGGTGCCGGTGCCGAACGCCAGGCCCGGGTCCAGCAACAGGTTGACCGCCTCAGGTTCGGGGGCGGCGTGCCAGCTCGGCACGATCCACAGGCGCTGGCCAAAACGCATCGGCTGGAAGTTATCCATCCAGCTGCGTTCCCAGTCCTGGTCTTCGATCACTTCGCTGTGGTGCTCGGGCAATGGGCTGCCGGTCAGCAGTTCCAGATGGGCCAGTACCGGGGCGGCTTCGGTGCCGCCTTCGAACAGGGCCAGCAGGTGGGTGTGCGACCACAGTGGCGTGGTATTGAGTTCCGGCTCGAAGATCGGCTGATCTTCGGCGTCCATGAAGGTCACCGACACGGCGCCCACTTCAAGGAAAGCGTCTTCATAGGTTTCGGCTTGTTCTGGGCTGATGGCGAGACGGACTTGCAGCCAAGGCATGGCGGGCACCTTTGAAAAGTATTGATTGCAGCCTAGCGGGCTGCGAGAAGCGCGCAAGTTTACGCGAGCGCGGGGGGTTTGTGGGAGTAGGTTGGCCCTCCGGAAACAACAAGGCCGCCCGAAGGCGGCCTTGTTGATGAGGTCGAAGCTTAGTGCTTCTCGCCCGCCAGCTTGTGCTCGAGGTAGTGAATGTTCACGCCCCCTTTGCAGAAGCCTTCATCGCGAGTCAGGTCGCGGTGCAGCGGGATGTTGGTCTTGATCCCGTCGACCACGATCTCGTCCAGGGCATTGCGCATGCGCGCCATGGCTTCGTCGCGGGTTGCACCGTAGGTGATCAGCTTGCCGATCAACGAATCGTAGTTCGGCGGAACGGCATAACCACTGTACAGGTGCGAATCGACGCGAACGCCGTTGCCGCCCGGGGCGTGGAAATGCTTGACCGTGCCAGGGCTCGGCATGAAGGTTTTCGGGTCTTCGGCGTTGATCCGGCATTCCAGCGCGTGACCGCGGATGACCACGTCATCCTGGGTGAACGACAGCTTGTTGCCGGCGGCGATGCTCAGCATCTCCTTGACGATGTCGATGCCGGTGACCATTTCCGATACCGGGTGCTCTACCTGGACGCGAGTGTTCATCTCGATGAAGTAGAAGCGACCGTTCTCGTACAGGAACTCGAAGGTGCCTGCGCCACGGTAGCCGATATCGATGCACGCCTTGACGCAGCGGGCGAAGACTTCCTGGCGAGCCTTCTCGTCGATGCCCGGTGCCGGCGCTTCTTCGAGAACTTTCTGGTGACGGCGTTGCAGCGAGCAGTCGCGGTCGCCCAGATGGATGGCGTTGCCCTGTCCGTCGGAAAGTACCTGGACTTCCACGTGGCGCGGGTTAGTCAGGAATTTTTCCAGATAGACCATCGGGTTGCCGAACGCTGCGCCCGCTTCGGAGCGGGTCAGTTTCGCCGAGGAAATCAGGTCTTCTTCCTTGTGCACAACGCGCATGCCGCGACCACCACCGCCGCCAGCGGCTTTGATGATCACCGGGTAACCGACTTCACGGCCGATGCGCAGGGCGGTTTCTTCGTCCTCCGGCAGCGGGCCGTCGGAACCCGGAACGGTAGGCACACCGGCGGCGATCATGGCGTGCTTGGCCGAAACCTTGTCGCCCATCAGGCGGATGGTTTCAGCTCTCGGGCCGATGAAGGCGAAGCCGGATTTCTCGACCTGTTCGGCGAAGTCGGCGTTTTCCGCGAGGAAACCGTAGCCTGGGTGAATGGCGGTGGCGCCGGTCACTTCGGCCGCGGCGATGATCGCCGGGATGTGCAGGTAAGATTGGGCGGCCGATGCAGGACCGATGCAGACGGACTCGTCTGCCAGGCCCAGGTGCATCAGTTCCTTGTCAGCCTTGGAATAAACGGCGACGGTCTTGATGCCCATCTCTTTGCAGGCGCGCAGAATCCGCAGTGCGATCTCACCGCGGTTGGCGATCAGAACTTTTTCCAACTTCGCAGTCATCAAAGGCTCTCCGCGGTTCAAACGATGGTGAACAGCGGTTGGTCGTACTCAACCGGCTGGCCGTCTTCGACGAGGATGGATTCGATCACACCGCTGGTTTCAGCTTCGATGTGGTTCATCATCTTCATGGCTTCAACGATGCACAGGGTGTCGCCTTTCTTCACAGTCTGGCCAACTTCAACGAAGGACGGCGAGGTTGGCGAAGACTTGCGATAGAACGTGCCGACCATCGGCGAACGGGCAACGGTGCCGTTCAGCGCTGGTGCGGCCGCAGCAGCAGGGGCGGCAGCGGCAGCCGGAGCAGCAGCGACAGGCGCGGCAGCCGGGGCATGCATTGGAGCCGGTGCGTAGTACTGCTGAGCCGGGGTCTTGCTATGACGGCTGATGCGTACGGACTCTTCGCCTTCCTTGATCTCGAGCTCGTCGATGCCGGACTCTTCCAGCAATTCGATCAGTTTCTTAACTTTACGGATATCCATGAATCATCAACTCCCAAGGGTCGGTCAGGGGCGTTTAACGCTTGTTGTTCAAGCTGTTGCCTGTTTTTCAAGCTGCTCTAGGGCGGCCTCCAGGGCCAGTCGATAACCGCTGGCGCCAAGGCCGCAGATCACTCCCACCGCTACGTCGGAGAAGTAAGAGTGATGGCGGAAAGGTTCGCGTTTGTGCACGTTAGACAAATGCACTTCGATGAATGGGATGCTCACCGCCAGCAACGCGTCACGTAATGCGACACTTGTATGTGTAAAAGCTGCTGGGTTGATCAAAATGAAATCCACGCCTTCAGTGCGAGCGGCGTGGATGCGGTCGATCAATTCGTACTCGGCATTGCTTTGCAGGTGCAGCAAATGGTGGCCGGCTTCACGGGCCCGGCGTTCCAGGTCCTGGTTGATCTGCGCCAGTGTCGTGGCGCCGTAGGTGCCCGGTTCACGGGTGCCAAGCAAGTTCAGGTTGGGTCCGTGCAGAACCAGTAGGGTCGCCATCGGCTGTTCCTTTGTTATCCGTGTGCAATTGTCAGAACCCGGCGACTATGCCGCAAAGCCTTTGTGACTGTCCAGTTCTCTGCAATAGCCAGCACGATGCCCGATGTTTGCGCGAGTTATATGACCGCTTGATTAAATCCGGTCATTCGCCCTGGCGACACGTTCGGCGAAGTCCGCCGCATTGATCTCGCCGATCACCCGCACTTCGGCACGTTCGATGCCGTCCTTGCCGAAAAACATCAGTGCCGGAGGCCCGAACAGTTTGTAGCGGTCGAGCAGGGCGCGTTGCTCGGCATTGCTGGCGGTGATGTCGAATCGAATCAGCCGGTAGCCCTTGAGCCGTTCAACAACCGTGGAGTCGTTGAGCACTTCGTGTTCGATGACTTTGCAACTGATGCACCAGTCGGCGTACCAGTCGAGCAGCAGCGCAGTGCCCGACGCGCGGGCTTCGGCCAGTGCGCGGTCGAGGTCGGCCGGGGTGCTGACGGTCTGCCATGCATTGCTGTTGGGCGCTGGCGGGTTGCCGGCAACCGTGCGCGTCTGACCGATCGGGTTGAACGGATCGGTCTGTCCGCTGAACGCCCCATACCAGCAGGCCAGCGCATAAAACAGCAGAAACAACCCGAGCAATTGACCCAGGCGTTTTCGAGGCGGTTTGTAGACGAACTCCAGCGCGCCCATGAACAGGCCGACACCACCGGCCAGCAAGCCGATCAACAGCAAGGTGACCTGCCCGGGCATGACGCGGCTGAACAGGCCGATCGCCAGCCCGAGCAGTAATACGCCAATCGCGTTTTTCACGTAGACCAGCCACGGCCCGCTCTTTGGCAACCAGGCGGCTCCCCCCGTGGCCACCAGCAGCAACGGTGCACCCATGCCGAGGCCGAGCATGAACAGTTTCAGGCCTCCGCCCAAGGCATCGCCGCTGGCACTGATGTAGAGCAGCGCGCCGGCCAGAGGTGCCGAGACGCAAGGTGAAACCAGCAGGCTCGAGACCACGCCCAGCACGGCGGCGCCCCACAACGAACCGCCTTCGGTGCGTCCGGCGATGCGATCGAGTCGGCTGCTGATCGCGTGTGGCAACTTGAGTTCGAACACGCCGAACATCGCCAGGGCGAACACGGCAAAAAACATCGCGAACGGCACCAGCACCCAGGCTGATTGCAGGCGTGCCTGCAAGTTGAGCTGCGCGCCAAACAATCCCATCAAGGCCCCGAGGAGGGCGAAGCAGGTGGCCATCGGCAGTACATAGGCTAACGACAGATTGAACCCGCGCCAGCCACCGACCTGACCGCGCAACACCACACCGGAAAGAATCGGCAGCATGGGCAGTACGCAGGGCGTAAAGGTCAGGCCCAGGCCCGCGAGAAAGAACAGCGCCAGTTCACGCCAGCCCCAGTCACGGGCTGTCGTTGCGCCGTCGCCATTGATGTTCAGGCGTTCGGTCTCGGGTGGGTAGCACAGGCCTTTATCGGCACAGCCCTGATAGGTCACGGCCAGGGTAAAGGCGCGTTGATCAGTGCGCGGCAGTTCCACGTCGAGAATGCCGTGGTAGACCTCGACGTCGCCAAAGTACTCGTCATGCTTCTTTTGCCCGTCCGGCAGTCGTGCAGTGCCGAGGGCGACATCGGCTGGATCGGCGCGAAACTGAAAGCGGTGGCGGTAGAGGTAATAACCTTCGGTGGCCACGAAGCGCAGCTTGATCGATTGCGGCGTGCTTTCCACCAGACTGAGCTGGAAGGCTTCGCGCACCGGCAGGAAATCGGCGCTGTTGTTGATCGAACCCAGCGTCGAACTGGGCCGACTCTCCAGCAGCCCGGTGGCGGTGGCCGGCAGGGCGAGCACTAAAAGCAGCAGGCAGAGCAAACGGCGCATGACAATCTCGCGTATCGGAATTGGGGGCATGATAGCGGACAGTCGTTCGGTGTGCAGAGCCACGGAAGTGTGGTGAGTGAACTGACGCCATCGCGGGCAAGCCCGCTCCCACAGTGATCTTCAGTGAACACAAACATTGTGTACTGCCAAGAATCCAGTGGGAGCGGGCTTGCCCGCGATAGCAATTCGTCAGACGCGGAACGCCTGAACGGCCGTATGCAGTTGCCCGCCCAACACCAGCAGGTTTTCCCCTTGCTCTCGCCCTTCGCCAATGCGCAGCAAGTTATCCCCACCCAGTTGGTGAATCCGCTCGCTGTGATCGCGTATCTCGCTGACAGCGCCACTCTGCTGGGCGGTGACATCGGCAATGCGCACGGCTGTCTCGGAAATGGTTTGGATCGCTCCGACGATTTTATCCAGCGCACCGTCGGCCGCCTGAGCCTGATTGGCGGTGGCTTCGGCGTGTTCGACCTGGGCGCGCATGCCTTCGACCGATTGCCGCGCGGCAGTTTGCAGGCCGGCGATCAGGGTCTGGATTTCGCCCGTGGCGCCGGCGGTGCGTTGTGCCAGGGAGCGCACTTCTTCGGCCACTACGGCAAAGCCGCGCCCCATTTCCCCCGCGCGAGCGGCTTCGATGGCCGCGTTCAGGGCCAACAGGTTGGTCTGGTCGGCAATCGAACGGATCACGGTCAACACACCGCCGATGGTGGCCGACTCCTCGGCCAGGTGTTCGATCATCTGCGCATTGCCTTGCACTTCACCCACCAGCGCATGCAGGCCGGTGAGGCTCAGGCCGATGACTTGCTGCCCGTGCGCGACGGCCTGGCCAGCGTGGCGGCTGGCATCGGCAGCCTGACTGGCATCGCCGGCCACTTGTTGAATGGTCGCTTCCAGTTCGCTGAGCGAATCACGGATCATGGCCGTGTCACCGGCCTGATGTTCGGCGCCGCTGTGCAGGTCATTGCTCAACTCTGCCAGGGTTCGGCTGCTGCCGGCGACCTGCTCGGCGTTGAGGCGGATGGTGCCCACCAGATCCACCAGATAGGCGCGCAGGCGATTGAGCGAGGCTTCGATGTCTTGCAGTTCGCGGTTGGTTTTGCCCAATTGAATGTCGCGACTGAAATCGCCTTCGGCCCAGGTGGACAGGGCCGGAGCGAGGTTGGTCAGGGTTCGGGCCAGCTTGCGTTGCAGGGTGTCGATGAGCAGGGCGATCAGCAAAATCAGGCCGATCATCACGCCTTGCATCAATCGCACTTCGCTCTGGATCTGTCCGTGTTGGGCGCGTACCACGGGCTCAAGACCGGCGATCGCTTGCTGTACGGCGGTGATTTTCAGGTGGGTCGCGGCACTGAGGTCGGCGCGTTTCTGGATCTGCTCGCGGGTACGCGCCAGTTCCGCCGGGTAGCGGGTGAGGAGGCTGTTCAGTTCACGCTTGAGGCCGACGCCGGCATCTTCCGCAACGGCTTTTTCAGTGTTTTCCAGCCCCATCATGGCGGCGAAATCATCCGTATTCGATTCAGCGCTGACGGCCACGCCCAGCAGTGGCAGGGCATCCAGCTGCTCAGCCTGGGCACGGATGTTGGCGACTTCGCGCTCGACATCGGCAGCCAGTTCGCTGCGGCCGCTGCTGACCAGTTTGTCGCGGGCCAGGGAAAGTTTGCCCAGGTGCTGGGCGGCGGCGAGCAATGGTGTCAGGTAAGCCGCGTTGCCACTGGCGTACTGGCTGAGTTGGTCAAGGCTGGCGCCGAGTTCCCGTTCGGCTTGCAGCAACAGGGCTTGCGGGTCTCCCGCGAGTTTGCCGGCGGCGAGCAGGTCGGTTTTGCTGAATTCGTCCAGGGTCGACAGGCTGGGGCGCAAGGTTTCGGCCAGGGCCGGCGGCAATTCGCCGAGTTCGTTCTGTAAACCATCGATCGCCTGGCTGGCGCTGCTCAAGCGCAGGGCATCGCCGCTGGCGAGATAGTCTTCGACGTTGCGCGCGACTTCATTTTGAAACCGCTGGGACAGGCCGAGGTATCGCTCCATCAACAGATAGGGGCGTTCGAGGGCCTTTTGCGACCACCAGAGTGTCGCGCCAAGGGCTACGCAGACGGCAACTAAAAGAAGGGTATTGAGATTGGTCAGCAGCTTAAGGCGCATCGTGTCTACCAACGGCAGATTGATAAGCGCCTGAATTTATTGCGTTTCTGTTACAGGGTTATGACTGATGGAGTGATTTGCGATGAAAAAGTGGCACTTTGCTTTGACGTCCTGGCCGCCTGTACGCGATTGCGCCCGGCGTCTTTGGCCCGATAGAGCGCCTCGTCCGCCTGGCTGGCCATCAACAGGCTGTCCGAGTGTTCGCACAACTCGACCACCCCGGCACTGAAGGTGCACCAAAGATCGTGGGGTTGAGCGGGGTAATGAATTTCGGCAAACCGCTGACGTATTTCATCGAGTACCCGGTAGGCCGCCTCAAGGTCTGTGTCGGGCATGACGATGGCGAACTCTTCACCGCCGTAACGGCCGATAAAGTCGGTCTTGCGCAGTCGTTGCTTGAGAAACAGGGCCAGGCTCTTGATCACGCGGTCGCCCATGGGGTGGCCGTGGCTGTCATTGACCCGTTTGAAGTGGTCGATGTCGAGCATCGCAAAGCTCAGCGGCTTGTTCTCGCGGCGGGCGCGGAACGAGCAGTCTTCGAGCAATTGCAGAATGTGGGTGTGGTTGTACAACCCGGTGAGGCTGTCGCGGACCATCCGTGCCTTGAGGTTGCGTGCCCGTGCCGCGCGGTTGCGCACGGTGGTGATCAGGTGCCGAGGCTTGATCGGCTTGGTCAGGAAGTCGTCGCCCCCTTCGCTCATGGCGTCGAGTTGCTTGTCCAGATCGTCTTCGGCCGACAGGTAAATGATTGGCACGCTGACGTAACGGTCGTTGTGGCGAATCACCTTGGCCAGTTCCGTACCGGTGCACGCCGGCATGTACATATCGAGGATGATCAGGTCCGGTTGAAAGTCCGCCAGCTCGGCCATGGCCTGGATCGGCTCGATCAAGGTCCGGGTGACGATCCCTGCGCTATTAAGGAGGCGTTCGGTGTGCAGCGCCTGGGCGCGGGAATCGTCGATGATCAGCACTTTATAAGGTTCGTACTGGGCGACGCAGGTCAGGACTTCGATTTTCTCCAGCAGGCTCGAGGCTTCGAGGGTACCGGTGAGAAACTCCTGGCCACCGGCTCGCACCGCGGCCAGGCGAGTCGGGGTGTCGGTTTCGTGCAGGCTGAAGAACAACAGCGGCAAACGATGATCGAGGCCTTCCTGGGCTTCGGCGGCCAGTTTCAGGCCGATGCCGGGGCCGCTGAAATCCACGTCCATGACAATCGCCGCCGGCAGGCGCTCAACCATTGAGGAACGAAACGCCGCCACGCTGTCCAGGGACTGGGCGCTGAGGCCAAAGAACTCAAGCTGTTTGGCCAGACGTTCGGCACGGTCATGATCCTGCAGCATCACGTAGATCGGCTTGCGCAGGGGCGGCAGGAAGGTTTGGTCGAGCTGATCGCCATGACGCAGGCCGGTACGCGACAAGCGTTGCATCAAGCGATTGAGGTCGGTGATCAGGCCGCTGCTCAGTCGTCCGCGATTGGCGTCGACAGCTTCCAGCGACTGGCTGATATGGCGGGCCAGTTGCGTGTGTTCCGGTTGCTCGAAACGTTCGGCGAAACGCAGCAGGCGCAGATTGGCCTCGCTCAGTTCCGACAGGTCATTGGTCGACCACTCGCTGCGCTGCAGGCGCTGCCATATCTCAAGAATCTGACGTGCTTGATGAATTACCCGCTGGGCAAAGTGATGCTTGAGGCGCTCGCGGCTGGGGTCTTCTGGCTCGGTCATATCCTGACTACTAGTTAGGGTGCACGCTGAGGGTCGACTGGTGGCTCTATGCTAGCACCTCTTTTCGATTGTATGAGTGTTGTAAGTCAATAATCTGTAAAGCACCTTCATTCAGTTTGTGACTGTTCGGTCTTTAATTGAATGGCTGTTCTTTGGAGGGCCTTTTAGATCGGGGGCTTTCAGGGTTTTTCTGGTTTGGCAGGGTGCCGATTCTGGTGGTTTTCCAGCCTTGCCCGGCAACGATTCGCGGCGTTTTGACGGGACGGATTGACGACGATTTTCGTTTTTCGCAGGTAGGGGAATCCCCTACAAGCTTTCTGTCAGGCCCTGAGCCGTCGTCGCAAAAAACAACCGATCAATACCGGCCCTGATAGTCAGCCGCCGGCAACCCCGGTTTTTTTCGCGAACGAGGCGACTAATTTTCAGCATCAACCCAACGGCGGGTGCCGGGCCAAGGCACGTTGTTGTATGGTTGTGGTCGAACCGATGAACCCAAGTGATTGAAAGGATATCGCCATGCTGGACTGGAAGAACCGCGCCGGTAGCGCGCCTGAACGTGCCGCTGAACCGAAGTCGGCTACCCGCAGTTATCTGGGCGGCCTGTTGTTCAGTCGGGCGCTTCTCACGCTGCTAGTGATCTACCTGGTGGTAACGAGCATTCTGGGCTGGTACTGGAGCCAGGAGCCATCGCTGTTTCCGGTGCAGCAGAATGCCCAAATGGCGGCCGAGAAAGAAGGCAAGCAGATGGTGGTCGGCTATACCACGGTCGAAACCCTCAAGACCGTCGCCGGTACATTGCTGAACAAGCCAGGCGGCTACATTTCCAACGACCGTTTCCCGCCGGGCCTGTGGATGGACAACATGCCGAGCTGGGAATATGGCGTGCTGGTCCAGGTGCGTGATCTGAGTCGTGCGATGCGCAAGGACTTCGCCCGTTCGCAATCGCAGTCCACTGAAGACGCCGATCTGGCCAAGGCCGAGCCGCGTTTCAACTTCGACAATAAGAGCTGGGTGTTGCCGTCCAGTGAGTCCGAGTATCAGGAAGGCATCAATTCCCTGAGTCGCTATCAGGCGCGCCTGTCTGATCCGAACCAGAAGACGGCCCTGTTCTATGCCCGTGCCGACAACCTGAACAACTGGCTGGGTGATGTCGGGACTCGCCTGGGGTCGCTGTCGCAACGCCTGTCGGCCAGCGTCGGCCGAGTCAAGCTCAACACGGCGTTGAAAACCGAAGTCGTGGCACCGGGTGTGGCGCCGCAGGTTGACGAAGAAATCGTCGAAACCCCGTGGATGCAGATCGACAACGTATTCTATGAAGCCCGTGGTCAGGCCTGGGCCCTGTCGCACTTGCTGCGCGCTATCGAGGTCGATTTCGCCGATGTGCTGGCGAAGAAGAACGCCACGGTCAGCGTGCGCCAGATCATCCGTGAACTGGAAGCTTCGCAGGAACCGGTATGGAGCCCGATGATCCTCAATGGCAGCGGCTTCGGTGTGCTGGCCAACCACTCGCTGGTCATGGCCAACTACATCTCCCGCGCCAATGCGGCGGTGATCGATTTGCGTCAACTGCTGAATCAGGGCTGAGTCATGGTCGATAGTGCCAAGGAGGCTGCCCACCGGGCAGCTTCGGATGCTGAACAGATCGCCTGGGTCGACGAGCAGGACAACCCGCTCGGAGCCCTGGTGCGTGCCGATCTGCGCGAGCGCGGGCTGATCGGGCGGGGCACCTACATCATGCTGTTCAATTCCGCCGGTGAGCTTTGCGTGCACCGTCGAACCCTGAGCAAAGCGATTTATCCCGGATATTGGGACGTGGCGGCGGGCGGCATGGTGCTGGCCGACGAAAGTTATGCCGAGTCGGCGGCCCGCGAGCTGGAAGAAGAGCTTGGCGTGAGCGGTGTGGAATTGACCGCCCATGACCATTTTTTCTTCGAAGACACCGGCAACCGGCTCTGGTGCTCAGCGTTTTCGGCGGTGTGGGACGGTCCGTTGGTCCTGCAACCGGAGGAGGTGCTTGAGGCGCGTTTTCTGCCAATCGACGAAGTGCTTCGGGAAATCG
Organism: Pseudomonas sp. MT92; assembly: GCF_058792515.1. Classification (NCBI taxonomy): domain Bacteria; kingdom Pseudomonadati; phylum Pseudomonadota; class Gammaproteobacteria; order Pseudomonadales; family Pseudomonadaceae; genus Pseudomonas; species Pseudomonas sp. MT92. Next base: position 60,115 of record NZ_JBXAFA010000012.1, on the reverse strand, counting down.
ACGAAAAGCCTTATTGCCCGGACTCATTGGCCGCGCTGAAACGCTATCTCAGGGCCCGCGGCGGCGACGTCGCAAAAGAGCTGTAAATTGGCGCCGATTGGCTCTTAGCAATCGGCGTTTTTGCCGTTACACTGCGCGACCTTTTGTAGGAGCGAGCCTGCTCGCGAAAAACGCAAGGACGACGCGTGCTGCCGAGTGCCGCGCGTTATCGTTGATGTCCATCGCTGCGATGCGGCGACCCGACAAGCCAGCTCCTGCAGTGATGTACTGTTTCACTAGCGCTGCCCCTGCCTGAGTGGGGTTTCGCGGTCGATAGCCTTTCCCAAGTGCTGCGACCAGTCTTTGTCCTCCCAAGAGGATTGCCGGTGGCCAAAAAAGCCGCATCCTTCGCCGCCCTCGGTGGCCTGGTATTTTCCACCGACGCAGGTCGTCATTGCCCGGATTGCAGTAAACCGGTGGACGCCTGTATCTGCAAACAGACCGTTATTCCGGCCGGCGACGGCATCGCTCGCGTGCGTCGCGAAAGCAAGGGCCGTGGCGGCAAGACGGTGACGACCATCACCGGCGTGCCGCTGGCTGAAGACGCGCTCAAGGAGCTGGCCACGACGTTGAAAAAACGTTGTGGCACCGGTGGGGCGTTGAAAGACGGGATCATTGAAATCCAGGGCGACCATGTCGAGCTACTCTTGGCCGAGTTGACCAAACACGGTTTCAAAGCGAAGAAATCCGGCGGCTAGCAGCCTCTGTGAAAACCACCCGTGGCTTGACCCGGTCCTGATGAACGTCAGGTCTGGCGTCGTCATCATGGTTTTCACAGAGCCTGTTCATGACCGGTTTCTAAACTCACTGCCGTCGACGGGGTCTACCCCTCGTTGACGAACCGTCATTTTCATTCTTTAGACTGCGCCGGCCTGAATCCAGGCGACGCACTATGACTTCTTTATAGGGGACTTCGATGTCCGTACGACGCACACGCAAAGACGATGGCAGCCAATGGACAGTTGCGGACAGCCGCAGTGTTTACGGGATTCGCCATTGGGGGGCCGGGTATTTCGCGATCAACGACGCCGGTCGCGTCGAAGTTCGTCCGAACGGCCCGAGCAGCGCGCCGATCGACCTGTTCGAGCAAGTCGACCAGTTGCGTAAAAGCGGCTTGTCCTTGCCGCTGCTGGTCCGTTTCCCGGACATTCTGCAAGACCGCGTGCGTCAGTTGACCGGTGCGTTCGACGCCAACATCGAACGCCTGGAATACCAAAGCAAATACACCGCGTTGTACCCGATCAAGGTCAACCAGCAGGAAGCGGTGATCGAAAACATCATCGCTACCCAGAACGTCTCCATCGGCCTGGAAGCCGGCTCCAAGCCTGAACTGCTGGCGGTACTGGCACTGGCGCCGAAGGGCGGCACCATCGTCTGCAACGGCTACAAGGACCGTGAGTTCATCCGTCTGGCGCTGATGGGCCAGAAACTCGGCCACAACGTGTTCATCGTGATCGAGAAAGAGTCCGAAGTCGGCCTGGTGATCGAAGAAGCGGCGTCGCTCAAGGTCAAGCCCCAGGTCGGTCTGCGCGTGCGTTTGTCCTCCCTGGCGTCGAGCAAGTGGGCGGACACCGGTGGTGAGAAATCCAAGTTTGGTCTGTCGGCGGCGCAGTTGCTGTCGGTGGTCGAGCGTTTCCGTGCTGCCGGCCTGGATCAAGGCATTCGCCTGCTGCACTTCCATATGGGGTCGCAGATCGCCAACCTGGCGGACTACCAGCACGGTTTCAAGGAGGCGATTCGCTACTACGGCGAACTGCGCAACCTCGGCCTGCCGGTGGATCACATCGACGTCGGCGGCGGCCTGGGCGTCGACTACGACGGTACGCACTCGCGTAACGCCAGTTCGATCAACTACGACATGGACGATTACGCGGGTGTCGTGGTCGGCATGCTCAAGGAGTTCTGCGACGCGCAGAGCCTGCCGCACCCGAACATTTTCTCCGAGAGCGGCCGTTCCCTGACGGCGCACCACGCCATGCTGGTGGTGCAGGTCACCGACGTCGAGAAACACAACGACGACGTGCCGCAGATCGAGAACAAGGAAGCGCTGCCGGAAACCGTGCAGTGGCTGGTGGACCTGCTCGGCCCGACCGATATCGAAATGGTCACCGAAACCTACTGGCGCGCCACGCACTACATGAGCGATGTGGCCTCCCAGTATGCCGACGGCAAGCTGACCCTGGCGGAAAAAGCCCTGGCCGAGCAATGCTACTTCGCCGTGTGCCGTCGCCTGCACAACTCGTTGAAGGCGCGCCAGCGCTCCCACCGCCAGGTGCTCGACGAACTCAATGACAAGCTGGCCGACAAGTACATCTGCAACTTCTCGGTATTCCAGAGCCTGCCGGACACCTGGGCCATCGGCCAGGTTTTGCCGATCCTGCCGCTGCACCGCCTCGACGAGGAGCCGCTGCGTCGCGCCGTGCTGCAGGACCTGACTTGTGACTCGGACGGAAAGATCAAGCAGTACGTCGACGAGCAGAGCATCGAAACCAGTCTGCCGGTGCACGCGCTGAAGGACGGTGAAGACTACCTGCTGGGCATCTTCCTGGTCGGCGCCTATCAGGAAATTCTCGGCGACATGCACAACCTGTTCGGTGACACCGACTCGGTGAACATCTATCAGAACGCCGACGGCAGCGTGTATCACGCGGGTATCGAAACCCACGACACCATCGAAGACATGCTGCGTTACGTGCACCTGTCGCCAGAAGAACTGATGACCCACTACCGCGACAAGTGCGCCAGTGCCCGCATCAGTGCCAGCGAGCGCACCCAGTTCCTCGATGCCCTGCGTCTGGGCCTGACCCGTTCGTCTTACCTGTCTTCTTGAGGTAAGCCCCGCTCTCATCAGGTTGTCTGAAAATTTACCGTACGCTGCGGAAACTTCAGATGACCTGGTGCGACACCTCTCTTTCTCTAAGCGAAACGACCTACGTCCTCGCCCATCCAGGCCATTTAGTCCTCTTTTCGCGTAGGTCATTTCCTAAGTTGTACTTCGCCTCTCTACTCGGCCATGTCTCTCGGCGAGAATCCCCGACCGCCCCTCCTGTAGAGAATCGCCGATGTTCGATCCAGTCAACGAACCCGCATTTCGTCTGGACGTAGCTGGTCTGTCCGACACCTTCGAGGTCCTGGCCTTTACCGGTAGAGAATCCATCAGCGAGCCATTCGTGTTTGACATTGAGTTGCTGATCGATGACCTGAGTCTTGACCTCTCCAGCCTGTTGTACCGTTCGGCCTCCCTGCATTTCGGGCCACCGGGAAACCGTGTGCACGGACAGCTGCATGAGCTGGTCCAGCGCGACCACGGGCCGTTGGCCAGGCTCTGTCATGTTCGTCTGGGCCCTCGGTTGGCTTGCCTTTCCCAGCGTTCCAGCCAACGCATCTTCAGTGCCCGCTCGGTGCCGCAAATCCTCGATCAGGTGCTCAAGGAGCACGGCATCGTCGGTCCGAACCGGCGCTTCGAACTGGGCGGTGATTACCCGCCTCATGATTTCTGTACGCAGTACCGGGAATCGGATCTGCAATTCGTTCAGCGCCTGTGTGCCCAGGAACGGCTGCACTACCACTTCGAACATCGGCCGAGAGGACACTGCGTGGTGTTTTCCGATGGTCGGGGCTGTTTTTCTCGTGGCGAAAGGGCGTTGTTCAACAGCGATGGCGAACAACCGGCGGTGCGTCGTTTCGAGGTTCGGCAATGCGCGCAGAGTGCGGTGCAGCGCGCGCAATGTCACACGGATCTGCCAACACTGCGCAGCGGGCAGATGATGCCGCTCGCCGAACATCCAGTGGCCGAGTGGAATCGATCGTGGTTGCTGACCCATGTCGAGCATCAGGGCCGTCAGGACCCGGACGTTCCCTACAGCAACCAGGTGCGTGCGATGCGTTGGGAGGTGTCGTTCAAGTCGCCTCATTCTGCACGCAAACCGGTCATGCACAGCCTGCAACGGGCCTGGATTGTTGACGTCGATGAGCCCCGGCCCGATCCGTCCAGGCCTGTGGCGGTGCAATTTGACTGGCTTTATCAAGGCGAGGGAGCAGCGCCCAGTCATTGTTGGCTGCCGATATCACCGGAGCTGGAAGCGGCAAACGTCGCTCGTTTGAGTGAAGGCACGGAAGTGGTGGTGAGTTTCATCGAAGGCGATCCGGATCAACCATTGATTATCGGCGTTCTTAACCCGATGCAGATGCCCGAAGCGGTCGATACACCCGGTTCGCTCTCTATTGACGACGATCCGCCCGAAGGTATTCAGGGCTGGTTGTGCTCTGGAGAGCCCTTGTTGTTGCTGTGCCTGCTTCCCGGGGGCGGCAGTTTCAATCATTGTGAACAGGCTTTTTGTGCCTGTCGGGCGGCGTTGCGGCTTGGCCAGAGTGGTGCGGCATGATCGCCGTCGAGATGCCCGAATCGACCCCGCTCTGGTTTTTGCTGGATACACCGGGTGTGCCACAAGCGGGCGCCGCCCTGCCGCACCGGTTTGCGCATGCGCGGTGGTTCTGGCTGTTCGAAGGCACGGAGTGGCATGCGCTGCGCGAGCAAGGTCCGGCCCTGATCGATCTGCGGAGCTGTCCGATTCTGGCCCGGGCGTGCCAGCGCGATGCGCGGTACTGGCGTGGCCTGCTGTTGATCAGCGAGACATCGGCATCGGCCTTGCTGGCGCACTTGCGGCGCATGCTCACGGTCGGTTTCGGCGCGCATCACCGCGCCTTGCTGAGTTACTACAACCCTTGCACCGCCAGTTACTTCTTCGATGCCTGCGACGCCAGGGAGCTGAGTCGCTGGCTGGGGCCGATCAGCCAGTTGCGCTGGTTCGGTGGCACCTGGGCGGACCGGGCCAACGGCAGCCAGGGCTGGCAACGGCTGCTCAATCCGGGGCTTGCCGTCAGCCCGCTGGCGATCGAAGAAGCACTCAGCCCCCATCAGAAGGCAAGGCTGCAAACCTGCCTGCTGGAGCACCACACCTGGCAATGGTTCAAATCCACCGGCACCGATTACCGCACGCTGTGGTCCCATCTCCAGGAAGGGCTGACATTGGGGTTCAGCGAGCGCGCGGTGCTCGATGGCTGGTTATGGCTACGCTTGCAGCACCCGGAGGCTGTGCCCGATCTGCCGCTGCCGGGCGCTACCCAGAAAGAGCGCCTCGATTTCCTGCGCAACCGTTGGCAGAACCCTCAACCCTGAATCTGCACGAACCAGCCATCGTTGCGCCGCAGACGCCAGGCAATCGCGCCCAGGGTCAGGCTGCGCAACACCATGAACAACAGGAAGGTTATCCACAGGCCATGGTTGCCGAAACCTCGCAACGCCCAACCGAACGGCACCAGCAACGCCACCGTCAGCAGCATGCCGTTGCGCATTTCCCGGGCGCGGGTCGCGCCGATGAACAGGCCATCGAGCAGGTAGCTCCAGACCGCGATCAACGGCAGCGCCGCGAGATAGGGCAGATAGATGAACGCGGTGTCGCGCACACTTTGAATATCGGTCTGCATCTCGATGAACAGATGCCCGGCAAACAGGAACAACGCGGCAAAACCGAGACTCGCCAGCAGCGACCAGCCGCAGGCCACCACCAATGAGCGGCGCAGGGCCTTGCGGTCACGAGCCCCGATGGCATGGCCGCAAAGGGCTTCGACGGCATGGGCCAGACCATCCAGTGCATGGGCGGTCAGCAGCAGGCCGTTGAGCAACAGGGCGTTGGCGGCGACGGTGGCATCCCCCAGTCGTGCACCTTGCACCGTGATCAGAAAAAACACCGATTGCAGGGCCAGGCTGCGGATGAAGATATCGCGATTGACCGCCAGCAGAGGTCGCCAGCTCTGCCACAGCGCCAGTGCGGCCCAGGCGATGTGGCCAGGGTAGGCGCGCAGGGCCTGGCGGGTCATCAGCAGGCCGATCAGGGCGCCGGTCCACTCGGCGATGACTGATGCACGGGCGGCACCCACCACGCCCCATTCCAGGCCGAGGACAAACCAGAGATTCAGCGCAATGTTGACCAGGTTGGTGCTCAGCAGAATCACCAATGGCGCGCGGGCGTTCTGCGTGCCGAGAAACCAGCCGACCAGTGCATAACTGGCCAGCGCCGCTGGCAGGCCGAAGAGCCGCGTGTGGAAGAACTCGCGGGTCATTTGGTCCAGTTCCGCCGACGGCTGCATGAAATGCAGGGCGACGCCACTCAACGGCACACCCAGCGCACCCAACACCACGGCCAGTCCCATGGCCAACAGCAACCCTTGCAATAAAATCTGTCGCAGCGCCGCGCCATCGCCACGGCCGGCCGCCTGGGCAGCGAATCCGGTGGAGCCCATGCGCAGAAACCCCATGGCCCAGGCGAGAAAGGTATACAGGCTGGCCCCGACCGCGACGGCACCGAGTTGATGGGCGTGGGGCAGGTGGCCGATGACGGTGCTGTCGACCAGCGCCACCAGGGGAACGGAAATGTTCGAGAGGATCATCGGCGCAGCCAGCGCCCAGACCCGGCGATGGGTCGGGCGGTCGCGCCAGTCGGCAATCAGGTTGGACATGCAGGCTCCTTGAGGAGCGGGCATTGTAGCGGCACATTTTGGATTTGCCGCGCTCCTACAGGGTGTCAGTGAACCACCCAGCTCAACAACCAGAGGCCCAGCATCAACCAGATGATTCCCATGATGAATGAGGCGTTCATGAACGCGCGGATCGCCGACCACAACACCACCAATCCCAGGATCAGCGTGGCAATGCTGATGATCGACGTGTCCATGCCCAGGGCGCGGGACAAGCCTTCGACAAAATTGCTGCTGGCGCGGCTCATCATCTGGAACAACCCGCTGAGGCCATCAACGATGAAACGGATGACGGAACCGAGGGCCTGGCCGAGCCATTCGAAAAAACCTTCTACCTGCATGGAATGAGCGTCCTGATAATGAAAGGCGGGGTTGCCGGACTTAAGCCTTGGGCTGTCGATTGCAGCGCCGGGTTCCCCACAAGCATAGAGGGTTGTCTTGCCGCTGTGGGAACGATCCGGTGACCACGACTCACCTCTGCCGCTTGCCTTCATCCGCCATCCCCCCGAAGCTATACGCCTTCAGGAGAGCCCGATGAACCTTGTTGAACTGACCGAACGCCTGCACGCCATCCGTGACCGCAATGACTGGCGGCAATTTCACAGCCCGAAAAACCTGGCCATGGCCGCGAGCGTCGAAATGTCCGAGCTGGTGGAAATTTTCCAGTGGCTGACCGAAGACCAGTCGCGCCAGTTGCCGGCGGACCAACTGGCCCATGCCGGGCAGGAAGTCGGCGACATCGTCCTCTATCTATTGCTGTTGTGCAGCGAGTTGGGTCTGGACATGAATGAAGTGGTGCGCAGCAAGCTGGCGGACAGCGAACGGAGGTTCAGCTGATGAGCGATCGTCATTTCGACCAGTTGGCGACCCGCTTCGCCGAAAAAATCTACGGCGGCGCCAAAGGTGCGATCCGGCTGGCAGTGCTGCAGGCGGATCTGGCCGAAACCTTGCCGGAACGCCCGCTGCGCGTACTGGACATTGGCGCAGGCCTCGGCCACATGTCGCTGTGGCTGGCACAACGCGGCCACCAGGTGACGCTGGCCGAGCCCGCCGAACCCATGCTCGAAGGCGCCCGCCAGCGTTTCGCCGAGGCCGGGCAAGCGGCAACGTTCATTCAGGCGCCCTGGCAGGATCTGCTCGGCCAACTCAACGAACCTTACGATCTGGTGCTCTGTCATGCGGTGCTGGAGTGGCTGGCCGAACCCCATGCGATCCTGCCGGTGCTGCATCAACTGACCAAGGCAGACGGCTGGCTCTCCCTGGCCTTTTATAACCGTGATGCGTTGATCTACCGCAACTTGCTCAAGGGCCATTTCCGCAAGATGCGCAAGAACGACATGGCGGGCGAGAAGCAAAGCCTGACCCCGCAACAGCCCCTTGATCCACGGGAGTTGGCGGCGCAACTTGAAGGTCTGTGGCAAGTCGAAACCCAGAGCGGCGTGCGGGTTTTTCACGATTATATGCCGGTGGAATTCCAGGCCCGCGCCGAGCTGGTGGACTTGCTGGAAATGGAACTGGCCCATCGTCGTCACCCAAGCTTTGCCGGGCTTGGGCGTTATTTGCACTGGATTTGTCGGCCGGTCTGATCGGAGTATGAAATGAGCAGTCGTTCAGGGTTGTTAGTTCTGTGTCTGGGGTTGGCGGCTTGTCAGGGCAGCAATCCCTATGTGGCAACCTCCAACCCTTTGCCACCGGCGCCGCCTCAGGCAGCCAACACCTTCGATCGCAGCGCTTACCCGGCTGCGCCACGTGATTACGGTCGCTACCGCAGTTGGGCCTGGCTCAATGGGCAACTGCCGCCGGGCAGCGCATGGGCCGACTCGGCGCAGGTCGCCGAAGCGGTCAGCAATGCCCTCGATCAGCGCGGCTTGCGCCCGCTGCATGACAATCGCCCGGCGGACCTGTTTGTCAGCGCCAACCTGCGCCTGGAAACCCGCCTGCGCCAGGTCCAGGATGACTATGGCTATTACGGCGGCGGCTACTACGGCGGTCACGGCGGTTATGGCAACGGCGTTGGCATGTACAACACGGTGCCGATCGTCCGCACTTATCAGGAACAGGTCGTGGTGGTGCAGGTCGATATGTTCGACGCACAAAGCGGTCAGCCGGTCTGGAGCTCCAGCGCCGAAACCCTGCGCAAGGGCACGCAGATGGAACAGGCCGATGCGATTCGGGAGGCTGTGGAAAAGGCAATGTCGGCGTATCCTCCGAGTTAGCTTCTGTCGTTATGGAGCGTTTCGCAGGTTCATGCCTTCTACCGGAGAATCATCATGTTCCGCCGTTTCGTTTTACTGGCAGTGGCCGCGCTGCTCAGTGCCTGCGCCGCCAACCAGGTCAATCATGACTTCGACGCCAGCCGCGATTTCTCCGCCTATCGCAGCTGGAGCTGGAAAGAGCCCGCCCTGCAATATCGCCCCGACGACCCACGGATCAAGAGTGACCTGACCGAACAGCGCGTGCGCCAGTCGGTGGCCGATCAACTGGATCAGCGTGGCCTGCGCCCGGCTGCCGCAGGTGCCAAGGGCGATTTGAATGTGCAGACCTACCTGATTGTCGAGGAGCGCCAGCAGCAGATCAGCACCAACTATGGCGGCGGTTGGGGTAATCCCTGGAACGGCTATTGGGGCGCGCCGATGTACAACGAAACCCGCGTGGTTCCCTACAAGGTCGCCACTCTCCAGATCGATCTGCTCGATGGCAAGGACGGCAAACTGGTGTGGCGCGGCAGTGACGAGCAGATACTCAGCCGCACACCGAACCCTTCGGACCGCAGCGACGCGATACGCGAAACGGTCACCCGGATACTGTCCAACTATCCCCCACGATAAATACAACACGGCACTGGCGAGTTGCCAGCAGTCTTGCCACGCCTTGTCTACACTGCTTCACACCAACGGAGGTCGCGCTCGGCAGTGCGCCGGCAAAGGAGTGCTCGATGTCTCCCTGCTTGCAGTTTCGCGGTCCGGCCCGGCAACGGGGGGCGATTGGTTTGATGGCTGCCGGTACGCTGGCGCTGGCGCTGGGTTTCATGCTGTTGGTGATCGATAGCGGCAGGCTTTACCTGGAGCAGCGCAAACTGCAGCGCGTAGCAGACACCGCCGCACTGGAGGCGGTGACCCGCGATGGCAACTGCTTGTCCGGGGCGAGTGCCACCGCTTACGCCACCCAAAGCGCTACCCGTAACGGTTTTACCGTCAACGCCGACAACACGCTGACCGTCAGTTGCGGCACCTTGCAGATCGGCGCCGATCACTTGCGCGCCTTCAGCGCCGACCCGAAGAAGTCCGCTGCCGTTCAAGTCATCGCCACCCGCACGGTGGCCACCAGCGTCGCGGCCGGTATCGGCGCGTTGCTCTCCGGTGGGCCGGCCAGCCTCACGACCCGGCTCAGCGCCACGGCCGTCGCCGCCGAACCCAAGATCTCACTGGCGCAATTGAGCATCCGCAGCACCCTGTTGGGCGTCGATAGCTCACAATCCAGCCTCTTGAATCCGCTGTTCTCGACGCTGCTGGGGGGTAATGTCAACCTGACCGTTGGCGGCTGGGATGGCTTGGTCAAGACCGATATCAACCTGCTCAAATTCATGGACCAACTCGCCATCGAACTGGGCGTGTCGGCCGGCAACTACACCACACTGTTGAACACGCAAGGCAACGTCACCCAGTTCATCAAGGCTGCGGCCACCGTGGTGAACCTCAACGGCGCCACGGCGGCCGTCACCACCGCGTTGGCCAACTTGCAGGTAGCGGCCACCAGCGCTTCGCCCATCAAACTGGGTGATTTGCTTCAGCTGCAAACCGGAACGCAGGCGGCAGGGCTGGACGCTACGGTGCAGTTGTTTCAATTGATTCAGGGGTTCGTTCAACTGGCCAACAAGAACAGCGCGGTGACTGCTGTGTTGCCAGTCAATGTATTGGGACTGGCGGGCGTGACCACCCGCATCAAGGTCATTCAACCGCCGCAATTCTCGGCGGTCGGCGACCCGGCGCTGGCGAAAGCAGCGCCGCTGGGCGTGAACAGAATCTACGTGCGCACTGCGCAGGTTCGCATCCTGGTGTCGGTGGACCTGTCGGTGATCAATGCCGTGCTGCAGTTGGTCAACTCGCTGTTGAGCCCGGTGGTGGGGCTGGTCAACACACTGCTGGCGCCCGGTTGTCTCCTGGGCAATTGCACCCAGACCGACCTGCAGATACTGCCCAATGGGCTCAACCTCGATCTGGGCATTGAAGCCGGCACGGGCAGCAGTTACGTCACGGACTATTCCTGCGCCAGCCCGACCAACAAAAGCCTCACCGCCACCACCAACATTTCCGCAGTGCAGGTCAAGGTCGGCCAGATCGACGACGCCATCTGGCTATCGTCGTCGCCGGCTCAAAGCCTGTCGCCGCTGACGCTGGTCGATATCGGTTCGAAAACCTGCAATCTCTCAGGGTGTGGCGCACGAACCCCTTTCGGCGGTGGCGGCAGCGAAATCATGATCGACAGCCCGGTCGCCGGCACCACCGAGCCCAATTACACCTTTGCCAACCCCCATGAGATCAATGTGTCTGCGGACCCGACGCACCCGGTGATGGTGTCGGGTGTGGTCGGCAGTCTGAAGGGCACGCTCGGCGGGATCACGCTGATTCAACACACGCCCACCATTGGCAGTCTGTTGGGCAGTTTGTTGAGTACGTTGCTGTCGACGCTGTCCAACGTCGTCGCGCTGTTGGCATCGGCCATCAGTGGCCTGTTGGCGCCGCTGGTCGACCCGATCGTGAACAGCCTGCTGATGAACCTGGGGATCGACATCAACAAAGTTGACGTCGGCTTCAACCTGACCTGCGGCGAGAAAGGCAAAGCCTACCTGGTGATCTGATCCTCCTGCACAACCGGCAACTCGATACAAAACCGCGCACCCTCGGTGGAGTTGCGCACGCTCAGTTTGCCCCCCATGTTTTCGACGATGCCGTAGCTCACCGACAGGCCGAGCCCGGTGCCGATCCCGACCGGTTTGGTGGTGAAGAACGGTTCGAAAATCCGTTCCAGCAGTCGCGGGTCGATGCCGCCGCCGTTGTCCTCGACCCACAGGCGCACCGACTGCGGGTCACGTTCGGCGTACACCGCGATCCACGGTTTGAATTCGGGGTGGGTTTCACGCTTGCTCAGCAATGCATCCCGGGCGTTGACCATCAGGTTGATCAATACTTGTTCAAGCTGATCGACGTAACCGCGAACTTGCACCTCGAACCCGGTTTCGCTGATGCGCAGTTCCACCCCTTTGCCACGCATGCCTTCGGCCAATAACGACAGCGTGCCTTCGATGGCCTGGGCCGGATTGAACGGTTGTTGCTCGATCTCCGAGCGGCGGCCGAACACCCGCATGTGATCGACTACCCGCGCGGCGCGCTGTACCTGCGCATCGATGCGATTGAGCTTGTCGGTCAGGTAATCGACCTGCACGTCACCGTTGCCCAGGCGCTTGAGCACATTGATGATCGCCATGCGCATCACGTTCAGAGGCTGGTTGATTTCGTGGGCCAGGCCGGTGGCCATTTCGCCGAGGGTGGCCATTTTTGCGCTTTGGGTCAGTTGCTGCTGGGAACGCCGGACTTCAGTGTTGTCGCGGCCCACGGCCTGAATCTCCAGCAACTGGCCCTGCTCATCGAACACCCCGCGATCCGACCAGACCCACCAGGCGTGTTCCCGTCCCGGCAATTGCAGGTTGATTTCCGCGGTGCTGACCGGGAACTCCGGGCTCAGACGGGTCAGGCGCTGGAGGAAGGATTCGCGCTGTTGCGCCGACATCCAGTTGCCCAGGTTCAGCCCTGGCAGTTGCTCGGGCGTGCACTCAAGATACGCCGCCAGTGGCCGGTTGCCGAAGGTCAGGGACAGGTCGGGGCGGTATCGGCAGATCATCGCCGGAGAGTCTTCCACCAGAATCCGATAGCGCTCTTCGCTTTGCTTGACCTGTTCGGCCGCCACGGTCGCTTCGGTGACATCCAGCCACAGGCCCACGGCTTCCACCGGCAGACCCAGGTCGTCGCGCAGCAGCTTGGCCTCGTCGAGCAACCAATGGTAATCGCCACGACTGTCCCGCAGTCGATAGCGGGCGCGCACCGAGCCTTCACGCAGCAGTTGCCGGGTACGCTCGAAATAACGATCACGGTCTTCGGGGTGGACCCGTTCAACCAACGCAGTCGTGGCGCAATCGGCGAGCGTCCAGCCGAGCAGCGGCAGCAGGCTGTCGCTGAAGAACGTCGGTTGCAGCGCGCCTTCCCCATAACGCTGCACGTAAATCACCGCGGGCGAACTGGCGATCAGATTGTCCAGGCGTGCGTGTGCGGCGGCGGCGTGTTGTTCCTGGTTTTTGATGTCGCTGATGTCGAGCATGAAACCCACCAGGCGCCGATGGCGGCCGACACCCAGGGCCTGGCCTTGCAAGCGATACCAGCTCGGCGGCAGCGCGGCGTCGGGGCGATAGAAACGCACGCACAGCATCAAAGGCGTGCCTTCGTCCAGCAGGTCTTGCAAGCGACTGCGCAGTTCTTCGCGGTCAGCGGGATGCACCTGATCGAGCCAGTCGTTCAGCGGTAAACGCCCGCTGGCAAGGTTCAGGGTGCTGGCCAGCGAGGGCGCCAGTTGCACCTCGGCCCTGTCGCTGAACACTTCCCACCAGCCGGCGCCCAGCAAAGCCTGCAGCGATTCCAGGCGCTCCATTTGCAGGTGATGCCGTTGCTCACGGGAGCGTTCCAACAAGGGACCGGCGAGCGCTGAGGCAAACTGCAGCCAATCGCGCTCGCTGACATCGGGCGCCCGTTGTTGCACCGGATAGCAACCACACAGCAACCAGGCCGCCACGCCTTGAGCATCGTGATAAGGCACGACGAACCCCTCGGCATTGCCAAAGATGACTTGCAGACGGGGGTGTTCGACAGGGTTCAGGTGCTGCGGTGCGGAGCCGTTCAGGCTGTCCAGGCCGGTCCCCAGCCGTTGTCCGGTGTGCCACAGTTGTGGCGCATCGAAGCCTGCAAAGTGCTGGTGAATCTGCCAGCCCTGTTCTTGCTCGTCGAGCAATGCCAGGGCGATGCAGGGGATGTGAAAGCGTTGGGCCAGGCATTGCAATTGATCGGTGAGCATTTCCGGCAAGCGCGTCAGGCTGCACAGGCGCAATTGCTCGCCGATCTGCACCGCGAGCAATCGGCATTGTTCGCTCACCCGCGATTGCCGGCGCTCGAGTAGCAGGTCGCCGATGTCCAGCAACTGCAGCAGCCAGGCATCGGCCAAAGGCTGGACCCAGCCGCGCAGGTGCAGGGTTTGACCACTGAGTGTGCAGAAGTCCAGGTCCAGGGCCTGGCCCTGCCAATCGGCGGGAGAGCCTTCGACGACGAGGCCGCAATGCGGGAGCAAAAAGTCGAGCAGATGCGGGGCCCGGGCGTCGGGTACCTGCTGGGCCAGCACGTGTCGCAGCGGTCCGGTCAGGTGCAGCACGCGACCTTCGGTGTCCAGATGCATCTGTAAACCGACACCGGGCATGCTCGGCGCTTGCAGGGCCTCCAGAGGCGGATGGCGGTTGAGCAAGCGCCCGAAGAGTTTATCCCCGGCACTCAAAATTGCAGGCTCGAACTGGCGGTGAGGGTCGCGGGCAGATCAGGCACTTGACCTATTCCCGGCAGGTTCAGAAACGGAATGACTGCATTCAATTTACTGGTGGGGTAGTTGATGCTCACCTTCAGGACTCCGCCGACATAGGTGGTGGTGGCGTCAGTGGCAACGTTGAAGTTCAGACCCGCAGGAATCCACGCCAGTTGCCGGGTCAGTTCCTGCGTGGCGGTGGACTTCAACTGGGCTTCGTAACCGGGAGTATTCGGGTCCAGTGCCACGCTCCGGCGCACGGCTTCGGCCGTCGACTGGTTGAACGACTGCATCAGCAGCAGCGGCAGGCTGTACGTGACAATCGCGTAAAACACGCCGAAAAAAATGACGAAGACCAAGGCGAACTCAATCGCTGCGGCACCTTTTTGCTTGCGCGGGAAGCTGGTTTTCATGAGTGCGTCTACCCTGACATCACTAGGTAATGTCAGCATAGAATCATTCAGCCAAAACGGACGTTTTTTACCGGATGCAGAGCTTTGTCCTACTGATCTGGCTGGCGCTATGCGCAGCGCAGGATGCCCGGGAGCGGCACATCGCCAATGGCTTGACCCTTGGCGCAGGGGCATTGGCCCTGGCATGGATGCTGTGGAGCGGAACCACCTGGGTAGGAGCACCCGCAGAGCAGGGCGGCTGGGCAGCCCTGTTGGCGCTGGCATTCACCCTGCCCGGTTATGCGTTACGACGCCTGGGCGCGGGGGATGTGAAACTCATGACCGCCCTGGGTCTGGCGACCGATGGTCGGCATGTGCTGGGCGTGTTCATCGGTGCCGGATTGGCCAGTGTGTGCTGGCTGCTGCTGGCGCCAAGCGTCTGGCTCCATATCGGTCAAAGGCTTAGAGGACGCCTTCGCTATCTGCAGCCTGGAATGTCAAAGAAACAACCCTTCGCGCCGTTTTTGCTCGTGGGCTTGTTGCTGACATTGGCTGTGTTTCGTTTTTTTACAGAGTCGGAAAGTGCGACTACTTTCATTCAGTAGTTGTACAGCCCTGAGCTGTGAGTGGAAGTACGGTCAGCCTTTGACCTGGCAGGGAGTTGCACGTGAGCAAGCGTACCTCGGCAGTAAAAGTCCTTGTGGTCGACGATCAGCCATTCATCGTTGAAGAACTCTGCGAATTTCTTGAGAGCCGCGGCTACCGTTCCGTTGCCTGCGGGTCCAGCCATCAAGCCATTGAGCGGTTTAACGAAGACCCTGATATCGGCCTGGTGCTCTGTGATTTGCACATGCCGGGTCTGGACGGCATTCAACTGGTTCTGGAGCTGCAACGGCTGTCGGGCAAACACCGCGCGTTCGAGGCGATCATGCTGACCGGGCATGCGGACAAGCAGGATGTGATCAAGGCATTGCGTGCCGGTTTTGCCGATTACTACCAAAAGCCGATTGATCTGACGGAGCTGCTCGAAGGCTTGCAGCGGCAGGAACTGGTCTTGCAGGAACGGCACAAGGCGCTGCAACTGGGGCACCTGGATCAGAAGCTGCAGTACCTGTCCGAGTCGATCGAGGACCTGTATCAGGACCTGGACAAGGTTCGCCGGACTCCGCTTTCGTCGGGTTCGGGGGAGTCGGGCGATGAGGCCGTCAGCGAAGCGGATCGGGTAGAGATCCCGGCGATTTTCAATCAGTTGTCGCCCCGGCAACTGGATGTGGCGCGGCTGGTGGGCAAGGGGCTGACCAATTATCAGATTGCCTGTGAGTTGGGGATCACCGAGAACACGGTGAAGCTGTATGTGTCCCAGGTGCTGCGCTTGACCCATATGCATAATCGGACGCAGTTGGCGTTGGCGCTTTCGCCGAGCGGTTCCGGGTTGCGGCAGCGGGTGACCGCGCACTGAATAGCCCATCGGTTTTTTGGATGGTGTACCTATCCGTTTGCGCGGTAATGGCGACTTATGGCTTCGCCCTTACGGCGACCCTACAGGTTTGCGTCCACCCCATGGCCGCAAACCACCAACGCTAATTCCCCGACCCACTGTCCACCTTACCGCCCGCATCCTGATCAAAGAACTGCGGGATCTCGTGCTGATAAGTCTTCAACCAGCGCTGCATCGTCAGTTCCCGTTCGGTTGCGGTAGCGGTTTGCAGTTTTTGCGAAGCGGCGTTCTTGCTGCTTTGCAATTGCAGCCAGCCTTCGGTTTCCTGTTGTTGTGGCGAGTTCGGGCCGGGGTCGATGGCGTGGCTGGTGAGGGGCAGGGCCAGCAGGCCGAGGCAGCAGAGGGTGGTCGGTTTCATCCTGGGTTCTCCCTACTGAAGGGCGGGTGCGGTGGCGACGGCGACTTGCGCGGCGACGGTCGGGGCGGACGTGGCTGGCGCCTTGAGTCTTTGCGCGCGGGCCTGGGCCTCGGTGACCTGGGCGGGGCTCAGGCCGAGACGGCTGACCAGTTCGGCGGCGCGGCTCCAGTCGTCCTGATAGATCAGCAGCGTCACCAGATTCAGTCCTGCCAAGGTGTTGTTTTGCTTGAGTTCAAGGGCGGTCAGGAATTCGAATCGGGCGTCTTCGACACGCAATTGATTGAGGTACACCACACCGAGGTCGTTGCGGATTTTTTCGTCGGTGGGCGCCAGGCGTGCCGCCCGTTGCAGGTGGGACTGGGCCTGGCCGTTGTCGCCCCGTGCGACAGCAAGTTGACCCAGGCCGTGTTCGGCCTCGGCCGCCTTGCAGCCGCCAAGCAGGCTGCGGTACAGCGGCTCGGCTTCGGTGCGGCCCAGCAGTCGATAGACCTTGGCCTTGCGCAAGCGCACATCGGCCAGGTTGTCCGGCAGGTTCTGCAGATTGGCCAGGCTGGCGTGCAGCTTGCCGTCATTGGCCATGTCGTCCGCAAGGTTCAGCGACAGCTGTTCTTCGGAACTCAACTTGCCGCAACGGGCGGAGTCGGTCAGGGCGTTCCAGGGTGTCTGGCCGTTGCTCGCGCAGCCGCCCAGCAACAGCAGACTCAAACCGGCAATCACTACTTTCATCACGATCCCTCTAAGAAGCAAAGGCCCGGGTCAGGGCGGTGAGGCCCGGGCCGGCCAGTACGATCAATAACGCCGGGAAGAGGAACAGCATCATCACGACGGACATTTTGGCGGACATCTTGGAAATGTATTCCTGCAGGCGCGTCAGGCGCCGGTCATCGAGCAACAGCTTGAGTGCCAGCAGCGACTTCATCGCACCGCCGCCCTGATGGATCAGCTGTTGCAGAATCACGCAGGTGTCGGTGAACTCATCCACCGCCAGCAAGCGGCTCGCCTTGTTCAGTTCATCGCCCAGTTCCAGGCCGGAATCGACCCGGGCCAACACCAGGCGCAGTTCATGGGTGAGCGTGGGCATCAGCTGTTTGCCGTCGTTGCTCAACACACGCAGCGATTGCTCCACGGCCATGCCTGATTCGAACAGGATGCGCAGCAACGGAATGAAGGTGGAAATCTCGATCGCCAGTTTTTTCTTCCGATGCTGCGCGGCCGCCGCCAGTAGGCGTTTGGGCAGCAGATAGCCCATGCCGGTGGCAAACGTCGGCGCGACCCAGCGATGGGTGACGTGCGCAAAAAACAGCTCTTGAATCAGCACACTCAGGGCCAGTGCCAGCACCGGCACGCCGACCTGGAACGCCGCATACAGGGCGCGTTTGCGCGCGGTGCGCCAGCCCAGGCAGTTGAGCAGTGTCTGGGTTTCGTTATCGAGTTTGACCGACTGCTGACCCAGCCGACTGGTGCCCAGGGCCAGCAGCCATTGACTCAAGCGGGGCTCGCTCGGCGCTTTGCCGTCCAGTCGTCGCACCACTTGCCGCGCACGCCGACGCAGTTCCAGCACGACGCTCAACAGCAGCAGCGATGCCAACAGAAACAGCAATGAGCTCAGCAACATGGACAGGTTCATAGGCTACGCAACATCCGCCACAGTGCCAGACAGCCGAACACCTGCAAGAGGAGGGCGCTCACCAGCATCCATTGCCCGGAGCCGTCGTTCCACATGCTGAGCAGGTACTTAGGATTGGAGATCAGAAAGTAGCCGGCGACGGTGACCGGCAGCAGGGCCAGGACCACCGCCGTGACGCGGGTTTCGCCGGTCATGGCGCTCAATTGACGAGCTGCTTGCTCGCGTTCGCGGATCAGCTTGATCAGGTTTTCCAGCAGCTCGCTGGCGTTGCCGCCATAGCGATGGTTGACCTTCAAGCCGAGTGCGAACAGGCGCAGTTCGTCTTTGTCGTACAGCTCGGCAAAGTCCGAGGCGGCGTCGGGCAGACTGACGCCCAACTGCACACTGCGTTGCACCCGGCCCAGGGCGTTTTTCAGCGGGTCTTCGGCAGCGTTGATGGCGCCCAGTACCGCATCGGCCAGGGTGCGTCCGGACTTCAGGCTGCGCACCGCATGGTCAAGCAGTGACGGCAATTGCTCGATCATGCGCTTGAGCCGGCGTTGATAACGCCAACCGATGTACAGGTGTAGAAACAGCGGCGGCAGCATCAACAGAATGAAAAGACCGGCCCAGCCGCCCGCCGCGACCCCGAGCAAAACCGCCAGCCCCCAAAGTGTCAGCCATAGCCCCAGGCGCTCCGTGGGCCGCCCGAGGCCTGCACGCAAAAAGGCGCGATCCAGTGCCACCCAGGACGATTTCTGCACCACCCGTTCGGGTTGTCCCTGGGTCAGGCGCTCCAGCACGCGCTGGGTGCCGGGCTGGCGCAACCCGCGGTAAAGCAGGCGGGCCGACAGGCCGAGCAAGGCCAGGCAAACGAGGATGAGCAGCAGCGATTTGAGCATGCTGTAACCTTCAGTACGCCGAGGGAGAGAGCGCCGATTCGCGACGCAGTTTGTCACCGGCAGGGTTGACCGCTTCGCGCATGAAACCGAAGCCGCTGCGACGGTCGAGGCGGAACAGCGTATTGGTCACATACACATCTTCACGGATGCCGATCACCTCCACGACCTCGCTGACGCAGCGACGGCCATCGGGCAAGCGCGTCAACTGGATCACCACGTCCAGCGCCGCGCAGATCATTTGCCGCAAGGTGCGTTCGGCGATACTGCGGCCCGTCAGGCCGACCAGGGTTTCCAGGCGCAGCAGCGCATCCTGTGCATTGTTGGCGTGCACGGTGCTCATTGAACCGTCGTGGCCGGTGTTCATGGCGGTGAGCACATCGACCACTTCGACACCGCGGATCTCGCCGAGGATGATGCGGTCCGGGCGCATCCGCAGGGCGTTGCGAATCAGGTCGCTGGACTTCACTTCGCCGTGGCCCTCGGCATTCGGCGGACGGGTCTCCAGGCGCACCACATGAGGGTGGCCCAGTTGCAGTTCGGCGATGTCTTCGATGGTCACCAGCCGTTCTTGGGGATTGATCAGTTGGCTGAGAATGTTCAACAGCGTGGTCTTGCCGGTGCCGGTGCCGCCGCTGATCAGAATGTTGCAGCGCTTGCCCACGGCCTCCTTGAGGAAGTCGTAGATCGCCTGGTCGATGGTCTGCATGGTCATCAGGTCGGTGCTGTTGAGCATGTCCTGGCGGAACTTGCGGATCGACAGGCACGGGCCATCGAGGGCAATCGGCGGAATGATCGCGTTGACCCGGCTGCCGTCCGGCAAGCGCGCATCGACCATCGGCGACGACTCATCGAGCCGCCGGCCGAGGGGCGCGAGAATGCGCTGGATAACGCGTTCGACGTGGTGCGCATCGATGAAGCGCAAATCACTCTGGTGCAGCAAACCGTCGCGCTCGATGAACACCCGGTGCGGGCCGTTGACCAGAATTTCGGTCACCGCCGAATCTCGCAACAACACTTCCAGCGGGCCGAAACCGGTGAGCTCGTCGACGATCTCTTCGGCCAGGCGCTCCATCTCATAACGGGAAATCGCCAGGTGCAGGCGCGCGATGTATTCGGCCACCTTGTCGATGACGAATTGCGACAGCGCCTGCCGCGATCCTTCCAGGAGGTTTTTGCCCGACTCCTCGATCGCATCGATGATGTAGCGGTGCAGCACCAGTTTCAGGCCTTCATGGTCGGTGTTGCCGGCCACACTGCGCTGCGTCGCGCCGAACAGTTTTTCGCCGCTCATTGCGCACCTCTCAAACGGCTGAACCAGGACTTGGGCTTGGCCAGGTTTTCGGAACGCTTGGCCAAGCGTTCTCCGAGGGTGCGCAGGCTTTGCGTAAGGACTTCCCGTGGCGCCAGTTCGAACAGGGTCACGCCCTGATTCTTGGCGTTCAGGCGCACCTCGGGGCTATAGGCGAGGGTGGCGATGACCTCCATGCCGAAGCTTTTGCCCAAGGCATCAGAGTCCGGCGCGACGGCGCGCAAGTAGCGATCCACCAACAGCCGGGCGTGATCGAGTTTCATGCCCTTTTCGCGCCACAGATTGAGCACTTCGAGGTTGCGGCGGCAGTCGAGCACGTTCTGGTCGGTGTACCACAACAGCTTGTCGCAATGGCTGACGAAGGTGCGCAGGGCTTCGCTGTCCGGTTGCCCGGTGAGGTTCACCACGATGTGCTGGAAGTGTTGGCGCAGGGCGCTGAGCAGCATGTACAACTCGGCGGCGCTGGTGTGCTCCAGCGGCTCATCGTGACTGGCGTAGGCGAGGATTCGCACCCCCACTCCACAACGGGTGAAGGCGCTGTCGATCAGGGTCGCGTCGAGTCGGCGCAAATGCCGCAAGGCATCGCCGAAGTGAAACGAACTCTCCAGCCCGAGCAAGGCCAGGCTGTCGCCGCGCGGCAGACCGAGGTCGAGCAAGAGGGTTTGCTGTCCGCTCTTCTGCACCACCTGCGCCATGTGATTGGCCAGCAGCGCGCCGTCGGCGTTGCTCTGCACGCCATACAGCACGGTCAGGCCACCCAGTTGGGTGCTCGGTGTCACGGCCGGCAGGCGTTTGCTCAGGCGGCGTACCAGCCCGGCGACTTCACTGGAGCGCGATCCATAAGAAACGAAATCCCGCGCCCCTGCGCGCATGGCATTGAGTACGAGCTGGTTGTCCATGCCGTCGCCCAGGGCGACGATCGCCAGCATCGGCTTGGCTTCCAGGGCGCCCTCGATCAATGCGCATTGGGCCACCACGTGTTCGCGGTCGAGGCCGACGAACACCAGGCTGGCGAAGGTCACATCCACCAGCGCCAGCAGTTCGTCGAGACTGCCGGAGCCGGCACTGACCACTTGACCCAGCGGCGCGAGGGCGCCCTGCAGCCACTCAAGGTCAGTGTGGTTGCGCGTGATCGCGAGGAAGGTCTGGCTCAGGTTCTGGCTCATTGCGATAACCCGCTGCGTTTATCGAAGTCGCCGTTTTCGAGGAAGTACAGGCGATACCAGTTGGGGTCGTAGTTGCGCAGTTTCTCCCCGGGCAACGACGGCAGCTGCGCGTTGGCGGCCAACGGCTGGACCAGATGCGGGGTGACGATCATCAGCAGTTCACGCTCTTCGCGGCTGATCGAAGAACTGCGGAAAAACGCGCCGAGAATCGGAATGTCACCCAGGCCCGGAAACTTGCTGACCTGCGAGCCGTTTTGCGTGCTGATCAAACCGCTGATGACAAAGCTCTCGCCGTCGGCCAGGGAGATGCTGGTGTCCGTGCGGCGAATGGTGAACGCCGGCACCGTGGTGCCGCCGATGGTCACGGCATTGTTGTAGTCCAGTTCGCTGACCTCGGGGGCGACCTTGAGGGCGATCTGATCGTTGCTGACCACCGTTGGCGTGAGCGTCAGGCGGATGCCGAACTCCTTGTACTCGATGGAATAGCTGTTGCTGTTGGCGCTGGGAATCGGGATCGGGATTTCGCCGCCGGCGAGGAAGCTTGCACTCTGCCCGCTGAGGGCGACCAGGCTCGGGCGGGCCAGGGTGTAGGCGAAGCCGCTGCTTTCCATGGCATTGATGATGGCGAGGAAGTTGCCGCCACCGGCGACAATATTGAACACGTCGTTGGCCAGGGGAATGCTGGGGGCGGCGATGCGCGGATCGATGTTGCGCAGTGGGAGCACACGGGGTGTCACCCCGGTATTGGGCACTGTGCCAGGGGAGCCGAACAGGAAGTTCGAGTTCTTGCCAAAGATCGAGGTGCTGGCTTCCTTGAGTTTGGTCCGGCTGACTTCGACGAAACGGATGTCGGTCTGCACCTGTGACGGCAGCGACGGATCATCCGATGGCAGCCGCGCGGCCCTGGTCATGGCCGCAGTGGCGCGCCCCTGGACGAACACCATGCTTTGGCGCGGTGCACTGGCGCAGGCGGTCCAGACCATCAGGCTGGTGGTGCCAGGGGCCATCCCGGTGAGCAGGAACGCCTGGTTGCCATTGACCCGAACGTCGGCGATCTTCGGGTCCCCCACGGCCAGGCGCGTGATGGGGACGGGCGATTGCAGCTCCTGTTGCTGCCCTTCGCCGATTTCCACGGTGGCGGGTAACGGGCCCAGCGCGGCGCAGTTTCCGCTTGCCGCGATGGCTGCCGTCAACGGCATGCCACCCATCAAAATGGCCCAGAACAAACCGTTGAATAACGGAGTAATACGTCTGCGCATGGAAAGGCGTCCTTGCTCGATTCAGGGGGTCTGTTGAGTGAGTTCATTGCCGCGAATGACTTCCACGCCCGATTTTCTCGGTGCGACGGGGACACTGGCGACGACGGGTTTGGGTGGTGCTGTCATGGCCAGTTGATTGAACTGGATCAACTCGCGATTGGCGTTGGCGAGGTTGGCCGAAGAATCGCGCTCGCCGGCCCAATAACGGGCCAGGCGTTTCTCATCCGCACTGCGAACGGCCAGGCGCAACACCCCGGCCTGGGTGGCGAGGAGCAGGCGACTCAACAGTGGCGCGGGAACGGCGAGCAGTACGGTACGGGCGTTGGCGCGCTGTTGTTCCTGCTTGAGCTTTTCATCATTGCTGTAGGCCGGGTTGGTGGGTTGGCCATCGTTGGTCAGGCCCAACTGTTCGCCCACCCCCAGCACGCGCAATGCCGGAACCACCAGTTGTGCGGAGGGTTGGGGATTGATGGCGTCCATGCGCAAAAACAGCAAGACATCGACATAGTCCCCCGGTGCCAGTTGGCCGCCGGCATTGATGACTTCGTCCACGGATACGGCGAGCGCGCGTTCGTCAGAACGAATCATCCGCGCCAGTTTGCTGCCGGCTTCGAAGCTTTCGTCACTGAGCCAGGTTCCGGCACGCAGGCTGCGCCAGGGCGTGCGACCGATCGCTTGATCGAGACGGGTGAGGCTGCCGGCAGGGGCGGTGCGGAGTTTTTCCACGGCCACGTCGGCGGCAGTGATTTGCACGAACGGCGCGACGTCATGCAGCAGCACGACGACGGGTTGGCGGGTGTCTTCTTCCTGTGGTGCCGCTGCCTGGGGAGTGGCGGCTGCCGGAGTGACGATCCCGGTCTGTGCAACCACAGGTGCGGCAGCCGGTTGCCGGCTCAGGGTGAAACCCCAGTAACCGGCAATGACAGCGCCCACCAGAGACAGTCCGGCAAGGCCCAGAATGGCACGACTGTTCATGACGGCTCTCCCTTTCCTGCTGCGCAAAAATCCGTGTCAGAGAACGAGAAAAATTTGCAATAAGGCAGCTATGAACATTGAACTATTTCGCTATTTGACCCTAGCGCAGCTAGTGCAAAATGCCATTACCGGCACGGAAATATCTGATAAAAGTGAATGATTAAGCTGAAATGTCAGGTTATTTGACGCCAACTAAGTGACTAATACTTTTGTATTAATGCGTTCTTACAGTTGTTGACCGGGGAAATGCCGACAATGCTGGTGCTGGCATAGGGGAATCATGTTGCGTCGATGCAACACCCGTGGTCATCAAGGAGAACGTCATGTCTGTTGCCAAGGTTGTTCAGAAGATCAAATCCGAGATCGCTTTCTATAAAAGTCTGGCCAAAGATACCGAAGGGGCTTCGGGTATTGAGTACGCCATTGTGGCGGCGATGGTGGCGGTGGTGATTGCCAATCTCAGCGGGGGTATGGGCGATACGATCAAGGCTATCTTTGGAAAAATTTCGGTAGCTTTGGGTGGAAGTTGAATCACCCCGCAACTTCCCAATATTGAAAAAACGATATTAATGTCAGCGCTAACCCACTCCAGGTGTCTCCTATGAACGCTCCTGTGCTTTCGCGCCAGCAACTTCTACTGGTCGACGACGAGGAAGAGGCGTTACTTGAGTTGGCCGAGTGGCTGGAGGGCGAAGGCTTTATTTGCTTTACCGCGACGTCGGTCAAACTGGCGTTGCAGCATTTGACCCTCCATCCGGATATTGCACTGGTCATCACCGACCTGCGCATGCCGGAAGAGAGTGGCATGTCGTTGATCAAGCGCTTGCGCGAGCATACGTCGCGCCAGCATTTGCCGGTGATTGTGATGTCCGGGCATGCGGGCATGGAGGACGTGAGTGACATGTTGCGGTTGCAGGTGCTGGACCTGTTTCGCAAGCCGATCTATCACGTACGGCTGTTGGAGACGTTGAACAACCTGTTTCCACTGCCGCGGCTTCAGTTGGTTTATCCCTGAATGTCGCTGTCTGGGTCTGGCGATCCGTTGACGGCTGGCTGACCCGCGAAGGCAGCCAGTAGAACACGACTCCCTGCAATATCCTTCGCCAGCACTGCGTCTTCTTCAGGCGTTGTCAGGCAAGCGGCCGCCAATGCCCAATCATGTGCTCCAGCTCTCCGGCGCCGATCAAGCGCAGATCGCCACTCGACCCCGCCGCACTGGCGAGCAACGTCACCTCGCTGGGCAGGCGTACCGGTTTCTGGAATTGCACCGTGATCTCGAGGTTTGCCGTCGACAGGTGATCGGCCAGCGCGGCCAGGGTGCGCGCCTTGTTCCACAAACCATGGGCGATGGCCGAAGGAAACCCGAACAGTTTGGCGCTGACGGCACTCAGGTGAATCGGGTTGTAGTCGCCGGACACCTTGGCGTACTGCCGGCCGATATCTGCGGGTGCTTTCCAGTGCGCGACTTCGCTCAGCGGCAGTGTCGAGGCCAACACCTGCTCGACGGGATCACCCTCAAGCTTGACGCCGCGACAGAGCATCCGGCTTTCAGCTTCCCACAGCGACCCGAGTTGATCGTCGAGGGTGGTCACCAGGTCGAAGGTCGCACCCTTGGCGTGGGGTTGCAGGTTCTGCACTTGCACGCTGACCCGGACCCGATTGACCCCGCCCAGGGGTCGCAGTACGCGAATGCGATTGCTCAGATGAATCAGCCCCAGCAACGGAAACGGAAAGTCATGGGCGGTCAGCAATTGCATCTGCAAGGCGAACGCGAGGATGTGCGGATAAGTCGGTGGCAGCAAACCATCGTCGGCGAACCCGCAGACCTTGCGATAGGCCGCCAGGCGTTGCGGATCGACATTGACCCAGCAGCGCAAACCGGCATCGGGCAGGGTGGTGCCGCTGATTTTGCGTCGCGTCGCCGCGCGTAGATAGAGCCCCGGCAGGCTCGGCTCGCGGTTGAGTGTGTGCCAGTCAGTGATCATGCCTATGCCCCCAAAACGCTTTGCCCACAGACGCGCAAGGCCTGCCCGGTGAATGCGCCCGTGCCCGGCTGCGCCAGCCACGCCACCGCTTCGGCGACGTCTTGAGGCAGGCCGCCCTGGCCCAGGGAACTCATGCGTCGCCCGGCTTCGCGCAGGCCGAAGGGAATGTGTGCGGTCATCTGGGTTTCGATAAACCCCGGTGCCACGGCATTGATGCTGATGCCCCTGGCCTGCAACAGCGGCGCCCAGGCCTGCGCCAGGCCGATCAGCCCGGCCTTGCTCGCCGCATAGTTGGTTTGTCCGCGATTGCCGGCGATACCGCTGATCGACGCCAGCAGGATGACCCGGCCGTGGTCACGCAAGGTGCCGTTATCGAGCAAGGCCTTGGTCAGGACTTGCGGGGCATTGAGGTTGACCGCGAGTACGGCGTCCCAGAATTCCGGGGTCATGTTGGCCAGGGTTTTGTCGCGGGTGATGCCGGCGTTGTGCACCACGATATCGATGCCGTCGGGTAGCGCTTCGACCAGTTGCGTGGCGGCGTCTTCGGCGCAGATGTCGAGGGTGATGCTGCGCCCGCCCAGGCGTGCGGCGAGGGCGTCGAGATCGGTTTTGGCGGGTGGCACGTCGAGCAGAATGACGTCGGCGCCGTCGCGGGCCAGGGTTTCGGCGATGGAAGCACCAATGCCCCGCGCCGCGCCGGTGACCAGCGCCTTGCGCCCGGACAGCGGACGGGTCCAGTCGGTCACCGGGGTGTCGCAGGCGTTCAGGCGAATGACTTGCCCGGAGACGAAGGCGCTTTTCGGCGAAAG
The DNA here is from genome assembly GCF_058792515.1 of Pseudomonas sp. MT92. NCBI lineage: Bacteria > Pseudomonadati > Pseudomonadota > Gammaproteobacteria > Pseudomonadales > Pseudomonadaceae > Pseudomonas > Pseudomonas sp. MT92. Next base: position 33,666 of record NZ_JBXAFA010000012.1, on the reverse strand, counting down.
GAAAAACCGCAGCGGGCCTTCCAGTTGATCTTCAGCGCCTTCGCCGACGTGGATCAGCTGCAAGGTGCCGCCGCTGCGCAGCTCCTTGGCCAGCGAACGACTGAACCCCTCAATCGCCCGTTGGGCACTGGCGGCGAACGGGTCGCTCAAGGTCTGAGGCTCACGCCCGAGAATGACCAGGTGCGCGCAGTGGTCGAGGTTCTTCATCAAGGGCTGGAAGAACTCGCGCAGCTGTTTGAGCTGATCGGTCTGCACCAGGTGAGTGGCATCGAACACCACGGCCTTGAGTTTCGGGCCATGGCCGGGAATCCACGCCGTGGCCAGCGAAGGATCGGTGGCGTAGCTGTAGATGGCATCGGTCAGTCGATTGGCGAAGGCGCTGACGTTTTCCGCCAGCGGCCCGCCGCCGATCAGCAATGCGCCTTCGATAGGACGCAAGCGGCCCGCTTGCCAACGCTCCAGGCGCACCGGCGAAGGCAGGCCCAAGGCCCCGACCAGACGATGGCCGATGGAGGAATTGGCGAAGTCGATATAGCGGTCAGACATGGAACGCGCTCCAGCAGCTGAGGTTCAAAGTGTGGACCATGAATGGCGATCAGTCGTTCGATCCACGAGATAAGGCCTACGCTTGTTCAAACTGTAGGAGCGAGCTTGCTCGCGATGGGGTGTCAGTCGAAATCAATGTAGCTGACACACCATCGCGGGCAAGCCCGCTCCCACAGAGGCCGGTGTTTACATTGGATTTTTCACCAGGAGCTTTTCATGACTCAGCTGCGCCGCGTCGCGATCATCGGCGGTAACCGGATTCCCTTCGCCCGCTCCAACGGTGCATACGCCACCGCCAGTAACCAGGCCATGCTCACGGCTGCCCTCGAAGGCTTGATCGAGCGCTACAACCTGCATGGCCTGCGCATCGGGGAGGTGGTTGCCGGGGCGGTGCTCAAGCTGTCGCGAGACATGAACCTGACCCGCGAATGCGTGCTCGGCTCGCGGCTGTCACCCACGACCCCGGCCTATGACATCCAGCAAGCCTGCGGCACCGGACTGGAAGCGGCGTTGCTGGTGGCGAACAAGATTGCCTTGGGCCAGATCGACTGTGGCATTGCCGGCGGGGTCGACACCACGTCTGACGCGCCGATCAGTGTCAGTGAAGGCCTGCGCAAGATTCTGCTGCAAGCCAACCGCGCCAAAACCACCGGCGACAAACTGAAAACCTTCCTGCAGTTGCGGCCCCGCGATCTGATCCCCGAGTTTCCGCGCAACGGCGAACCGCGTACCGGTTTGTCCATGGGACAACACTGCGAGCTGATGGCACAGACCTGGAACATCCCCCGCGAAGCACAGGATCAACTGGCCCTGGAGAGTCATCAGAAACTGGCTGCGTCCTATACGGAAGGCTGGCACAACGATTTGATGACGCCGTTCCTCGGCCTCACCCGCGACAACAACCTGCGTGCGGATTCGACGCTGGAAAAGCTGGCCTCACTCAAACCGGCCTATGAAAAAAGTGCCAGGGGCACGCTGACGGCGGGCAACTCCACGCCGCTGACCGATGGCGCGTCACTGGTGCTGCTGGGCAGCGAAGCGTGGGCGAAGGAACGTGGCTTGCCCATTCTGGCCTACCTGCGCGACGGCGAGGCGGCGGCGGTGGACTTCGTCAACGGCGCCGAAGGGCTGTTGATGGCACCGGTGTATGCGGTGCCGCGCCTGCTGGCGCGCAACGGCCTGACCTTGCAGGACTTCGATTACTACGAAATCCACGAAGCCTTCGCCGCGCAAGTGCTTTGCACCTTGAAGGCCTGGGAGGACCCGGACTATTGCAAGACCTGCCTGGGCCTCGATGCGCCTTTGGGGTCGATCGATCGCAGCCGGCTCAACGTCAAAGGCAGCTCGCTGGCGGCCGGGCATCCGTTTGCGGCGACGGGCGGGCGCATCGTGGCCAACCTGGCGAAGTTGTTGGCGGCGGCAGGCAAAGGCCGGGGCCTGATCTCGATCTGTGCTGCGGGAGGGCAGGGCGTCACCGCCATCATCGAGCGCTGATTTTTGAAGGCAGCGAAAGACCTGTGGGAGCGGGCTTGCCCGCGATGGGGCCCGCACATTCAACATCTCTGTTGCCTGACACACCGCTATCGCGGGCAAGCCCGCTCCCACAATGGGCCACCGGTGTTGAATCGATGTGTGACATGGCCTAACGTCGGCCCCATCAGCCGTCTCGCAACATAAGGTCAGTCAATGCCGACTAACGGACAAGTCACCCTCGAACGCAGCATTCCTCCCCTCAAGGCGTTGCCGCGTCCGCTGTATGCACGGGTGGAGAGCCTCAATGCCGGTTCATGGACGGCGTCCCATCGCCACGACTGGGTGCAGTTTTCCTACGCGATCAGTGGCGTACTCGGCGTACACACTGCTGAAGGCAGTTTTTTCGCGCCGCCCCAGTGGGGGATCTGGATTCCGGCGGATCTTGAGCATCAGGTGGTGACCTCGATGCGCGCCGAGATGCGCAGCCTCTACGTGCGTCGCGAGGATTGCCAGTGGGCGGACGGGCGTTGCCGGGTGCTGGAAGTGACGCCGCTGGCCCGTGAACTGATCAAGAGTTTTTGCCTGCTGCCGGTGGAGTATCCGCAGGGCGATAGCCCGCAGGCGCGGCTGGTGAGTGTGCTGCTGGATCAATTGGCAACGTTGCCGGAAGTCGGGTTTTCCCTGCCGTTGCCTCGGCATGAACGGTTGCTGGGGTTGTGCAACGAACTGATCGAAAATCCCGAGCTCAACGTGACTTTGCAGGCGTGGGCTGAGCGCTTGGGCATTTCGGAGAAAACCCTGATGCGCTTGTTTCAGCGCGAAACGGGCTTGAGTTTCCGTGGCTGGCGTCAGCGCATGCGGCTGTTGTCATCGCTGAGCTTGCTGGAGGAGGGCGACAGCGTGACCAACGCTGCGCTGGCATGCGGGTATGACTCGACGTCAGCGTTCATTGCGGCGTTCAAAAACCTGTTCGGGTTTACGCCGGGAGAGTTGTTTAGGCAGTGATGAAGCCTTTGCTGGCAAGCCAGCTCCCACAGAGGTCGCGTCATTCCCGATATTGGGTACGACACGAACCTGTGGGAGCTGGCTTGCCAGCGATCGACCGCGCAGCGGTCTTCGGTCAGGTGCGGAAGCGGCGCACCAACCCGTCCAGCTCATTCGACAACCCGGCCAGGCTCTGGGAATCCAGGCGCGCCGAGTTCGCCAGCTCCGCCACCAACTGCGCATCGCCATGGATGTGGCTGATGTGCCGGTTGATGTCTTCGGCCACTTGATGCTGTTGCTCGGCCGCCGTGGCGATCTGGGTGTTCATGTCGCGGATCACGTCCACCGACTCGCGAATCTGCCCGAAGCTGCTGCGCGCTTCACCGATGCGTATGACCGATTGCTGCGACACTTCCAGGCTCGCATGCATCTGCTGGGTCACTTGGCTGGTGCGTTTGGCCAGGTTGCCCAGCAGCCCGTCGATTTCCGCCGTGGAGTCGGCCGTGCGTTTGGCCAGGGCTCGCACTTCGTCGGCGACCACCGCGAAACCACGGCCTTGTTCACCGGCGCGTGCGGCCTCGATGGCGGCGTTCAACGCCAACAGGTTGGTCTGCTCGGCAATCGAACGAATGGTCCCGAGAATCGACTGAATGTCGTTGCTGTCGCGCTCCAGCTGTTGCATCGACTGGGCCGACTGTTCGATTTCCTGGCTCAGGCGATCGACGCTGGTCACTGCGGCGTCAATCTGTTGCTGGCCTTCGCGGGCCTGGCGCTGGCCACTGTCGGCCGATTCGGCGGCCTGGCTGCAAGAGCGGGCCACTTCGTTGGCGGTGGCGACCATTTCGTGGAACGCGGTGGACACCATGTCCACGGCTTCACGTTGACGACCGGCCGCTTCGGCCATGTCGTGGGAAACCTGCGTCGAGCTCTTGGAGGTGTCGAGGATTTTGCTCGCGGCGCCGCCAATGCTCTGAATCAGGTTGCGGATCGCGGCCAGGAACTGGTTGAACCAGTTGGCCAGTTGCGCGGTTTCATCGCGACCACGGATTTGCAGGTTCTGGGTCAGGTCGCCTTCACCCTGGGCGATGCCTTCCAGTCCGCTGGCCACGCTGCGGATCGGGCGCACGATAAGGCTGGCGAAACTGGCGCCGACGACGGCGAAGAGCACCGCCAGCACAGCGGCGATGATGGCGATCAACCAGGTCAGTTGGGTTGCCGCACTCATGACTTCGCTTTGCTTGATCAGGCCGATGAAGGTCCAGCCCAATTGCTCCGACGGCCAGACGTTGGCCATGTAGCGCTCGCCGTTGAGCTCGACTTCGACCAGACCTTTACCGGCCTTGGCCAATTGCGCGTAACCGTCGCCGAGGCTGCTCAGGGCTTTGAAGTTATGCTCCGGTTGTTTCGGGTCCACCAGCACGGTGCCGTTGTTTTCCATCAGCATCAGGTAGCCGGACTCACCCAGTTTGATCTGTTTGACGATTTCGGTGAGCTGCTTGAGCGACACGTCGATGTTGACCACGCCACCCTGGGCACCCAGTTGGTTGGCCACGGCGCGCACGGTACTCACCAGCACGGCGTCATCGCCAGCCCAGTAATAGGCTTCGGTGCGCACAGTCTTGCCCGGGTTGGCCATCGCCGTTTTGTACCAGGGACGAACGCGCGGATCGTAGTTGGCCATTTTGGCGTCGCCAGGCCAGAACGCATAGCCACCACTGGCCAGGCCGTAGGACACGTAGGAGTAAGCCGGATGGCTGGCGGCCAGGGCCGCAAACAAATCAAACAGCTTGGTGTCGATCTCGGTGTCTGGAATTTTCGCGGCGTCAGCGCTGACGCGGCTTTTCACGCTGGCGTCGGCTGTCTTGACCAAGGGCTGGTTGGCCAGGTACTCGACGTTCTGGCTGATGCCGTCGAAAAACAGCTGCATGGCGTTGCTGACCTGACGAATCTCGCGGCCGCTGCCGTCGATGAAATTGTCCTTGGCATCGCTGCGCAGGTTCAGCACCACAAGGGTGGCGACCAGTACCACGGGCAAGCAGGCGATGATTGCAAACGCCCACGTCAACTTCTGTTTGATATTCATCCGCGCTCCATATTTTGTTGTAACCCACGTAGTGCAGAGGACTCGCGGAATTTAATGGCAGACATAAACTGAGTTGTTGATCCCGTTCCTGGGGAAGTCGTCGTCTTCTATCGAAACGAGCGTCGGACAATTCGCTTTGTTACTGATGACTTCGGCTGCTTTCGTAGGAAATTGAGGGCTGTTGGAAAAAAATCCTACGAAAAAGGTCGGCCGGTATGTCGGATTTTGTCGTCAATCCCCTTGCATCCCTTCTCCAACAAGTGCTGCGGGCTCGGCTATGATTCTTGGCGGTCGATGAACATCGGCGGAAATTGTCAGGTTTTTCGGCACATTGTGTGCAACGGCAGCGTTCATAGGTCGGCAACCCCTCCCGTCAAGGAGAGGATTGCCGTATAACGAATGACTTTCGCGTGTTTGGTAATAAAGGACCCACAATAAAAGCTGATGAAGACTCCAAAACGCATTGAACCCCTGATCGAAGACGGTCTGGTCGACGAAGTGCTGCGCCCACTCATGAGTGGTAAAGAAGCAGCTGTTTATGTGGTGCGCTGCGGTAACCAGTTACGTTGCGCGAAGGTCTACAAGGAGGCGAATAAACGTAGTTTTCGTCAGGCGGCCGAGTACCAGGAAGGCCGCAAGGTGCGCAACAGCCGTCAGGCCCGGGCCATGGCCAAGGGCTCCAAGTTCGGCCGCAAGGAAACCGAGGATGCCTGGCAGAACGCCGAAGTGGCGGCGCTGTTCCGTCTGGCCAATGCCGGTGTGCGAGTGCCCAAGCCGTACGACTTCCTCGAAGGCGTGCTGCTGATGGAGCTGGTGGCCGACGAGTACGGTGATGCCGCGCCGCGTCTGAACGACGTGGTGCTGGAACCGGACCAGGCACGCGAGTATCACGCGTTTCTGATTTCGCAGATTGTGCTGATGCTGTGTACCGGTCTGGTGCACGGTGACCTGTCGGAGTTCAACGTATTGCTGACCCCGACCGGTCCGGTGATCATCGACCTGCCCCAAGCGGTGGACGCAGCGGGCAACAACCACGCGTTCAGCATGCTGGAGCGGGACGTGGGCAACATGGCGTCCTACTTCGGGCGTTTCGCGCCGGAGTTGAAAAAGACCCGGTACGCCAAGGAAATGTGGGCCTTGTACGAGGCCGGCACCTTGCACCCGGCGAGCGTCTTGACCGGTGAGTTCGACGAACCGGAAGAGTTGGCTGACGTGGGCGGCATCATGCGCGAGATCGAGGCCGCACGCCTGGATGAAGAGCGCAAGCAGGCTGCACGTGCCGCTGATGACGCGCCACCGGGCAAGGCCGAAGAACCACCTCCGCCGTGGATGCAGTGATCGGCTAAAGAAAAACCCGGCTTCGGCCGGCTTTTTTTAGGGTTACAGATTCAATATGGATGTCGCCTGATCGTCCGCCTTCGCGGGCTTGCCCGCGAAGGCGTCAGTACATTCAGCATCAAGGTGTCAGGCAGAAACAGGTTCAGCACAGCACCCCGATTCCAGGTTCTTGAGAATCGGACAGTCCGGCCGGTGATCCCCTTGGCAATGCTCAACCAGGTCCTGGAGGGTATCGCGCAACTGGCCCAGTTCTCGGATCTTCTGATTCAGCTCCTCGATATGCTGACGGGCCAGGGCTTTGACATCGGCGCTGGCGCGCTGGCGGTCTTGCCAGAGGGCCAGCAATTTGCCGACTTCTTCCAGGGAAAACCCTAAATCCCGAGAGCGCTTGATAAACGCCAGGGTATGCAAATCGTCGTCACTGTAGATCCGATAACCGCTGTCGGTGCGATGGGCGGCCTTGAGCAGGCCGATTGACTCGTAATACCGGATCATCTTGGCGCTCAGGCCACTGTGGCGCGCTGCTTGGCCGATGTTCATCGGTTGTCCTCCAGGTCCTTGGGTTTCCAGGTTTTCAACAGCAGCGCGTTACTCACGACGCTGACACTCGACAACGCCATGGCCGCGCCGGCCAGCACCGGGTTGAGGAAGCCGAACGCCGCCAATGGAATGCCAATCAAGTTGTAGACGAATGCCCAGAACAGGTTTTGCCGGATCTTCGCGTAAGTCTTGCGGCTGATGTCCAGCGCGGCGGGCACCAATCGTGGATCGCCGCGCATCAGGGTGATGCCGGCGGCGTGCATGGCTACGTCGGTGCCGCCACCCATGGCGATGCCAATGTCAGCGGCGGCCAGCGCCGGTGCGTCGTTGATGCCATCACCGACCATCGCCACCACGCCGGTCTTCTTCAGCGCGGTGACCGTGGCGGCTTTGTCGGCAGGCAGCACCTCGGCATGCACATCGGTGATGCCCAGTGCTTCGGCCACTACTTTGGCGCTGCCACGGTTGTCACCGGTCAGCAAGTGACTGCTGATGTGCCGTGCGCTCAGTTGTTGCACCGCTTGCAGTGCGCCGGGCTTTAGGGTGTCACCAAAAGCGAACAGGCCCAGCATTCGTGGCTCCGGGCTTTGCTCGATGAGCCAGGACAAGGTCCGGCCTTCGGTTTCCCAGGCGCTTGCCGATTCGGCCAAGGGGCCAGCGCTCAAGCCGCTTTCTTCCAGCAACCGCCGATTGCCCAGGGCCAGCCGCCGCCCGTCAAGGCTGCCGGCAATGCCGCGTCCGGTCAGGGACTGGCTGTCGCCGACATCGGCCACGGTCAGGCCCCGTTCGCTGCAGGCATCCAGTACCGCTTTGGCCAGCGGGTGTTCACTGCCGCGTTGCAGGGCGCCGGCCATTTGCAGCAGCGCGGCTTCGTCGCCGTCGATGGCGCTCAAATGGGCGATACGCGGAGCGCCCGAGGTCAGGGTGCCGGTCTTGTCGAACACCACCGCGCTGACTTCATGGGCTCGCTCCAGCGCTTCAGCGTCCTTGATCAGAATCCCGTAGCGCGCCGCGACCCCGGTGCCGGCCATGATCGCCGTCGGTGTCGCCAGTCCGAGGGCGCATGGGCAAGCGATCACCAGCACCGCCACGGCGTTGATCAACGCGGTTTCCATCGGTGCACCGTACAGCCACCAGCCGATCAGCGTCGCCACGGCCATGAGCAAAACCACCGGCACGAATACCTGGCTGACTTTATCCACCAGTTTCTGGATCGGTGCTTTCGCCGCTTGAGCGTCTTCCACCAGACGGATGATGCGCGCCAATACGGTTTCTGCACCGAGCGCCTGAGTGCGAACCAGCAACCGGCCTTCGCCATTGATCGCGCCGCCGGTGACTTTGTCGCCAGGCTGTTTCGGCACCGGCAGGCTCTCGCCGCTGATCAGCGCTTCGTCGGCATGGCTCTGGCCTTCGACCACCGCACCGTCCACCGGGAAACGTTCGCCGGGTTTGACCAGCACCAGGTCATTGAGGCGCAAGGCGCTGATGGCAACTTCCTGCTCACGACCGTCGACGATTTGAATGGCACGCTCGGGGCGCAGTGCTTCGAGGGCGCGAATGGCGCTGGCGGTCTGGCGTTTGGCACGACTTTCCAGGTATTTACCCAAGAGCACCAAGGCGATCACCACCGCCGAGGCTTCGAAATACAGGTGCGGCATGCGTCCGGCGGCAGTGGCCCATTCATACAGACTCAAGCCATAACCGGCGCTGGTGCCCAGGGCGACCAGCAAATCCATGTTGCCGGCCCCGGCACGTACGGCTTTCCAGGCCGCGACATAAAAGCGCGCGCCAAAGATGAACTGCACTGGCGTGGCCAGTGCAAATTGCACCCAGGCCGGGAGCATCCAGTGCACGCCGAACGGTTGCAGCAGCATTGGCAGTACCAACGGCAAGGCGAGGGCGATGGCCGCGAGCAAGGCCCAGCGCTCGCCGTGCAGGCGAGTGTGCTGGCGGTCGGTTTGTGGCTGTTCGGCCTCCCAGACGCTGGCGCTGTATCCGGCTTTGGTCACGGCGGCGAGCAGGGTTTGCGGATCGATCTGGCCGAGCAGTTCGAGGTGGGCCCGTTCGTTGGCCAGGTTGACGCTGACGCTCTTCACGCCGGGTACTTTGTTCAGCGCCCGTTCGACGCGACCGACGCAAGAGGCGCAGGTCATGCCGTCGATGCTCAATTCCAGGCTGTGCTGCGGCACGCTGTAGCCGGCGTTTTGCACGGCCTCCATCAAGGCCGGCAGGCTGTCGGCGGGTGCTTGAACACGGGCCTGCTCAGTGGCCAGGTTGACGCTGACAGCCGTGGCGCCAACGACTTTGCTCAAGGCGCGTTCGACACGCCCGGCGCAACTGGCGCAGGTCATGCCGGCAATGGGCAGATCGTAGGTAATGGATTCGGACATGGGGCACGCTCCCTGTAGTGGATACCCACAGGATCAACCTTGCCATGCGGGTAAGGTCAAGCGCGAATCGAAAAACTACCACCGTAAATAGTGGGAGCTCGCTCCCACATCAGGTGCTGATCAGTACTCGAGCGCCGCTTGTTTGAGGTACATCCCTTCCTGTGTCATCGCAATCCTGAACTTCAGCACGTCCCCGGCCCGAAGCGTGATGTTTTGCGAGCCCGGCGCCAACATGCCCGGATTGCAGCCAGGTGCCTGGCCGGGCAGCAGTTTCAGGCGCAGCGAGACATTGCCCGGCGGCAGATTGAACGAAGTGCTTTGCTCCTGGAACAACCGCGCCGACAACTGATCCTGGATGTAAACGCCAATCTCGCAGTTGGTCGACACTTCCAGCCGTTCGCGGGAAATGATCAGCACACCATAGTCCTCCCCGGCAGCATTGGCCGAGGGCATGGCGGCGAAAAGGCTGAGAAAGCCAAACAGGCTGAAAGCTGACCAGCGCATGGCTGAATCTCCTGAGATCGAGTCATAGATGGACGCAGCTTGGCCGAGCGCGACGCCGATTGCCAGCCCGGCAGATTATTTCAGAACTTGACCTTGCCATGATGGCAAGCTCGACACTGCGCGTCGCCTGTTTAAAAAACCTTATTCAAGGAGTTGTCCCATGCAAGTATTCAATGTTGAAGGCATGTCCTGCGGCCATTGCGTCAAAGCCATCACGGCTGCGGTACAGGCCAGGGATGCGGCCGCCAGTGTGCGGGTCGATCTGGCGGCGAAAGAAGTGGGCGTCGAAAGTTCGCTGAGCGCCGAGCAGGTGATCGCGGCGATCAGCGAAGAAGGTTATGACGTCAAGTTAGCCTGATTTTTTAATAGTTAGCGAGCTATCTGAATGTTCAAGGCATCCATGCACGGCTAGACTGTCGGGCTGCTGACTCTGCCCAACTGGATGCCTGATGAACCTGCGCACAATCCTCATTCTCGGCGCCTTGAGCGCGTTCGGTCCGCTGGCGATCGATTTTTACTTGCCGGCCTTTCCGGCCATGGCGCTTGCCTTTGCTACCGATGAGCAACATGTGCAGCTGACGCTGGCGGCATACTTCTTTGGCCTGTCCATCGGTCAATTGGCCTATGGCCCGGTGGCGGATCGCTTTGGGCGACGCATTCCCCTGTTGATCGGCGTCGGGCTGTTCACCGCTGCCTCTCTGGCCTGCGCCTATGCGCCGGACCTCGATTGGCTCATCGGCGCGCGTTTCGTCCAGGCGCTGGGCGGGTGTGCGGGGATGGTGATCTCACGGGCGGTGGTCAGCGACAAATGCGATGCAGTAGGGTCGGCGAAAGTTTTTTCGCAGTTGATGCTGGTCATGGGGCTGGCGCCGATTCTTGCGCCGATGCTCGGCGGCGTGCTGGTCAACACCGCGGGTTGGCAGTCGATCTTCCTGGTGCTGACCGGTTTCAGCGCGTTGGCCGGTCTGGCCGTGGCCCTTGGATTGCCGGAAAGCATGCCCGCCCATTTGCCGCGCCAACCCTTGTCGGGGGCGTTGCGCCAGTATGGACGGCTGTTGAAGGATCCGGTGTATCTCGGCCACGCGCTGACCGGTGGTATCGCCATCGCCGGGATGTTTTCCTACATCGCCGGTTCGCCATTCGTCTTCATCAAACTTTATGGTGTTCCGGCTGAACATTTTGGCTGGTTTTTCGGGGCCAATGCGGCGGGTTTCATTCTGGTGGCCCAGGTCAATGCACGGCTGTTGGCCCGGCGTGGCCCGGCGTTCCTGCTGGCGCGCACGGTGTGGATCTACCTTGGCGCCGGCCTGGCGTTGCTCGCCGTCAGTGCGCTGCATACCGCTCAGCTTTGGCCGTTGTTGATTCCGCTGTTTGTCTGCATCGCCAGCCTGGGTTGCATCCTGCCCAACGCCTCGGCCTGCGCGATGAACGGCCAGGGCGCCCGCGCCGGCAGCGCCTCGGCGATGCTCGGTTGCCTGCAATTCAGTGTGGCCGCCGGAGCTTCCGCGCTGGTGGGGGTTTTACACGACGGCAGCGCGATGCCGATGGCCTTGGTCATCAGCCTGTGCGGCATTCTGGTGGTGAGCGCGGCGATGCTTACCCGACGCTTGCAGAATGCCCGGGCGTTGGTGCAAGCCCAGGTCTGAGGGCGGACTCAGCCGGCAGCTCGCTGCTGACGGTCGGGAATTTGATGGGGGGCCTGCAAGCGCGCTTCAAGCGTGTTGGTGAAGGCGCGTGCTTCGGCTTCGCTGCGAAAAGTCACCGCATGTTGGTCCAGACGAACTTGCCACTGGGACTTTGCCAATTCTTTTATCAGGATCTTCATTACTGACCTCCTCAGATAAAAATGTGTCTCACAGAGGTGTCGATTGTAGTCCTGAATACGATCGCAATTGTGACAAGGATCAAGCTTCTGACTGACGGTGTCGCCCGTGCTCGGGGCGACACCGAAGCCGTCGGCCTAGAAGCCTTCCAGCACAATCTTGCCCTTGGACTTTCCGCTCTCGAGCAGCGCATGGGCTCGGCGCAAATTCGTCGCGTTGATTGTGCCGAAGTGTTCGCCAACCGTGGTTTTCAGCGTCCCGGCATCAATTAACCGGGCCACGCGATTGAGCAGATTGTGCTGCTCGATCATGTCGGCGGTTTCGAACAGTGAGCGGGTGTACATGAACTCCCAGTGCAGTGACAGGCTCTTGCGCTTGAGCTTGGTCACGTCGAGGGTTTTCGGGTCATCGATCAGTGCCAGCTTGCCTTGCGGCGCCAATGCCTCGACCAGTTGATCCAGGTGGTGATCGGTCTGGGTCAGGCTGGCAACGTGGGTCACGTGTTCGATACCGGCGTGTTTGAGTGCTTCGCTCAGCGGCTGGCTGTGATCGACCACCAGGTCGGCGCCCAAGGCTTTCACCCAGCTTTGGGTTTGCGGACGCGAAGCGGTGCCGATGACGTTCAGGCCAGTGAGTTGTTTCGCCAGTTGCGTGAGGATCGAGCCGACACCGCCGGCTGCGCCGACGATCAGCAGGCTCTGGCCTTCATCGACGTTGCCCTCGCGTACTTGCAGGCGTTCGAAGAGCAGTTCCCACGCCGTGATGGCGGTCAGCGGCAGGGCGGCCGCTTCGGCGAATCCCAGGGTTTTGGGCATGTGGCCGACGATCCGTTCATCCACCACGTGCAGTTCGCTGTTACCACCGGCGCGGGCGATGGAGCCTGCGTAGAACACTTTGTCGCCGGTCTTGAACAGGGTCACTTCGCTGCCAACGGCTTTGACCACACCGGCCACGTCCCAGCCCAGCACCTTGGCCGCGCCGCCCTCAGGCTGGACGTTCTGGCGGACCTTGGTGTCCACCGGGTTGACCGATATGGCTTTGACTTCTACCAACAGGTCGCGGGGCCCGGCGACAGGCTCCGGCAGTTCGATGTCTTGCAGGGATTTTTCGTCGCTGATTGGCAGGGAGGCGTAATAGGCGATGGCTTTCATGGAGGACTCCGTTAACTAATAGAAGAAAGATTCAGGCGAGGGCTTGCAGGCGCTTGAGTTCGAAGTGTTCGAGAAAATCCCCGGCCCTGGCGCGGAAGTGCTGGATATGAGCACTGGCGTCATGGGCTTGCAGGGCTTCATCGCTGCTCCAGCGCTCGATCATGTAGAAGGCCAGTGGATTGGCCAGGTCCTGATGCAGATCGTATTGCCCGCAACCCGCCTCGGCACGGGTCGGCTCCACCAGCGCCCGCAAGTGCTGTTCGAGGGCGTCCTGCTGGCCGGGTTTGGCGATGAGGGTGGCGATAGCGGTAAAAGGCTGGGACATCTTCGACTCCGGGAACGGGGTGATTTCGATGGAGAGATGATTGGCTATTTCTACTGAAGATAAAACCCGCTAAAAGAGCAGTCTCTTTCAATATTTTTTTGATAATAGAGGCTTCACATGCTGCGTTTCGATGACTTGCAGTTGTTTGTCCGGGCGGCGGACCTGGGCAGTCTGTCGGCGGCCGCGCGGGGTATGGACATGTCGGCGGCGGTGGCCAGTGCCGCCTTGAAACGCATCGAACAGCAGCTCGGCGCCCGCCTGTTGGCGCGCTCCACGCGCAGCCTGCGGCTGACCGCCGAGGGCGAAGGTTTTCTCGAATACGCCCGGGCGGCCCTGAGCAATCTCGACGAGGGTCGGCGTTTGTTGGCCAGCGGACAGGACCAGGTCAGCGGCGTGTTGCAGTTGTCGGCACCGTCGGATTTCGGTCGCAACCTGTTGCTGCCCTGGCTCGATGAGTTCCAGCGCGAGCACCCGAAACTCACGGTGCGCCTGTTGCTGGGCGACCGTATCGCCGATCTGTTTCGGCAGCCGGTGGACATTGCCCTGCGTTATGGCGAGCCGGAAGACTCCAGCCTGGTGGCATTGCCCATCGCCCCGCAGAACCGGCGAGTCCTCTGCGCTTCACCGGACTATCTGGCCCGGCATGGTGAGCCGCGGCAACTGGAGCAACTGGCCCAACACAATTGCCTGCTGTTCATGCTCGGCAGCCGCGTCCACGACCACTGGAGTTTCCATGATGGCAAGCGCGAGATCAGCCTGACGGTCAGTGGCGATCGTTTCAGTGACGATGCCGATGTGGTGCGTTTGTGGGCGGTGGCGGGGGCAGGCATCGCCTACAAGTCCTGGCTTGACGTGGCGGCCGATGTAATCGCCGGCCGTTTGAAGGTGCTGATGCCCGAGCTGCTCTGCGAGCGCGCACCGCTGAATCTGCTGTGCGCCCATCGCGCCCAACTGAGTAAGCCAGTGAAGCTTTTGCGAGAAATGTTGGCCAGCCGATGTGCGCGGTTGAGCAGTCATTTTCCGGGGTTGGCGGGCATCGATCATTAATCGCAGTAAAAAAGCGAAATTTCCCTCAGGAACTATCACCACCAACGCTTCGCGGAGGGCAGGAACCAGGCGCTAACCCGCCTATACTAGCGCTCGCCTCATGTCTGCACCGTCGATCCGAATGGCGAGGCCTCGCTGGAGCCGACCTTGCCCCATATCCCGTCGTTTGCCCTCTGCAACCCTTGTCCGGTGAGGGCTTGAGTGAGCGATGGTTTTGTCCGGTGAATGGCGGTTATCGCGTCTTGGCCGACGACACATTACTGCTCAAGATGTCCCGTGAGCAGTAGACGAAACGATTCAACAGGGAGTGAATACATGGAACATGCACCTTGCATCAGCCAGATAGCCACCTTGCTGGCTGACCCAAAGCGCAGCGCAATGATGTGGGCCTTGATGGACGGCTCGGCACGACAGACCGAAGAGTTGGCGTTGTTGGCAGGTCTGTCACCCTCTTCGGCCAGTGCGCATCTGGGGCGTTTGTCCGCCGGAGGTCTGTTGAAGGTCGAGCCTCGCGGGCGCAAGCGTTTCTTTCGCCTGGCCGCCCCTGAAATCGGAGCGGCGATCGAAGCCCTGGCCAGTGCGACGATTGCCAGCACGCCACAGAATATCCCTGACATTTTCAAACGCACCGCGCCCCTGGCCAAATCGCTGCCGACCCGTTCGCCATTGTTGCGTGCCCGGCTTTGCGATGATCATTTGGGCGGCACACTGGCCGCTGACCTTTATCAGCGGTTACTGGATTCAGGCTGGATCGAACAGTTCGATCAGCGTGTCACGATCACGTTCAAGGGTTCCACGGAGCTGGCGGCTCGTGGTGTCTACATCCAGGCACTGGCCCATCGCAACGGGCGGGTCGCGTGCGCATGCCCGGACTGGAGCGAAAGACGCGCTCACCTGGGCGGCTCATTGGGGGCTGCGTTGTTGCAGCTGTTCATGCAATCAGGTTGGTTGAGCCTGGCCAACGATTCGCGGGCCTTGCAGATTACCGCCGCCGGGCAGCGTGAAATTCACCGCTTTGCCAAGGAAACCGAGCTGGAACTGGCGCTCTAGGGCTTTTTCAGGCTGACGTCTGGGGTTGGGGCGCCAGACGTCGTTCAGAAGCCTGGACAGGTCGCATCCAGCAATTACCCAGCATGGCTATCACGCACACTCGAACCGGGGACTTCCTGGATTGGGGGATGCGGTATGGACACACGAAGCTACAGCGCGGCAGAACGTCTGGAACGACTGCCCATCAGCGGTTATCACCGCGTCATTTTCATCATTATCGCCCTGGCGTTTTTCTTCGACTCCATGGACCTGGCGATGATGACGTTCCTGCTCGGTTCCATCAAAGCCGAGTTCGGCCTGAGCACCGCGCAGGCCGGGCTGCTGGCCAGTTCGAGCTTTTTCGGAATGGTGGTGGGCGCCTCTCTGTCCGGAATGCTGGCCGATCGCTTCGGGCGTAAGCCGGTGTTCCAGTGGAGCATCGTGTTGTGGGGGCTCGCCAGCTACCTGTGTTCCACGGCGCAAACGGTAGAGACACTGACGTTGTTCCGAGTCCTCTTGGGGATCGGCATGGGCATGGAGTTTCCCATTGCTCAGTCGATGCTGTCCGAACTGATTCCGGCCAAACGGCGCGGACGCTACATCGCCTTGATGGACGGTTTCTGGCCGCTTGGCTTCGTCGCGGCCGGGGTGCTTTCCTACTTCCTGCTGCCGGTGATTGGTTGGCGGGATATTTTTCTGGTGTTGGCGGTGCCGGCGGTGTTCGTCCTGGCGATCCGCTTTTTCATTCCCGAGTCACCGCGCTGGCTGGAACAGGCCGGTCACCATGAGGCGGCGGATACGGTATTGCGGCGCATCGAGGAGCGGGTCAGGACGTCATTGGGCCATTCGCACTTGCCCGAGCCGATTCGCCTGCCGCAGGTGGCCAGTCAACCGGGCAACTTTTTTTCGGCACTGAGGCAGATCTGGTCGCCGCTGTATCGCCAGCGCACGATGATGATCTGGAGCGTCTGGTTCTTCGCCTTGCTCGGCTTCTATGGCCTGACCTCCTGGCTCAGTGCCTTGCTGCAACAATCGGGTTTTGCCGTGACTCAGTCGGTGTACTACACGGTGTTGATTTCCCTTGGCGGGATTCCCGGTTTCCTGATGGCGGCCTGGCTGGTGGAGTGCTGGGGACGTAAGCCGGTGTGCGTCGTGACGCTGCTCGGGGGCGGGGTGATGGCGTTTCTTTATGGGCAGAGTGCGGTGTTTGGCGGCAACGTCAGCCTGCTGATCGCCTCGGGGTTGCTGATGCAGTTTTTCCTGTTCGGCATGTGGGCGGTGCTCTATACCTACACGCCGGAGCTGTACCCGACATCGGCGCGGGCCACCGGCTCGGGTTTTGCCTCGGCGATTGGTCGCGTGGGTTCGCTGCTCGGGCCTCTGGTGACCGGGCTGGTGTTCCCGATAACGGGGCAGGGCGGGGTGTTCGCCCTGGGGGCGTTGTGTTTTGCGGTGGCGGCGCTGGTGGTCTGGGTCTTCGGGATGGAGACGCGGGGCAAGACCCTGGAGGAATTGAGCGAGCCGGTGTCCATCGGCTAAATGCTGACCCTGTGGGAGCGAACAAGCGCGCTCCCACATTGGCTTTACGGTGTGGTTACGGTTTTACCAGGCGTGCATCCAGGCTGTTCTGCGCCAACCGCTTGGCCTGGTCCTGGGTCATGCCCAGATCGGTGTACAACGCATGGAAGTTTTCGGTGACGTAACCGCCGAAGTACGCCGGGTCATCCGAATTCACGGTCACTTTCACGCCACGCTCGAGCATGTCGAGAATGTTGTGCTGCGACATGTGATCGAACACGCGGAGCTTGGTGTTCGACAACGGGCACACGGTCAGCGGGATTTGCTCATCGATGATGCGTTGCATCAGGCGTTCGTCTTCGATGGCGCGCACGCCATGGTCGATGCGCTGGATTTTCAGCAGGTCGAGGGCTTCCCAGATGTACTCGGGTGGGCCTTCTTCACCCGCGTGGGCGACGGTGAGGAAGCCTTCGCCGCGGGCACGATCGAACACGCGCTGGAACTTGCTCGGCGGGTGGCCCATCTCGGAACTGTCCAGGCCGACGGCGACGAATGCGTCACGGAATGGCAGTGCCTGGTCGAGGGTCTTCTGTGCTTGTTCTTCGCTCAGGTGACGCAGGAAACTCAGGATCAAACCGCTGGTGATCCCCAGTTGCTGTTCACCGTCCTTCAACGCGGCGGCGATGCCGTTGAGCACCACTTCGAATGGAATGCCACGGTCGGTGTGGGTCTGTGGGTCGAAGAACGGTTCGGTGTGAATCACGTTCTGCGCCTTGCAACGCAACAGGTAGGCCCAGGTCAGGTCGTAGAAATCCTGGGAGGTGCGCAACACGTCGGCGCCCTGGTAATACAGGTCGAGGAACTCTTGCAGGTTGTTGAAGGCGTAGGCCTTGCGCAAGGTATCGACGTCGCTCCACGGCAGGGCGATCTTGTTGCGTTCAGCCAGGGCGAACAGCAGCTCGGGTTCCAGCGAACCCTCAAGGTGCAGGTGCAGTTCCGCCTTGGGCAGGGCGTTCAGCCAGTCGTACATAGTCTGTTCTCATCAGGTGCAATGGTCGCCATTCTACAGGTGCTCGCTGCAATAATTGGTAAAACCTGACCGAGGGGTTCATCACACCGTTTGCTGTTCCCGTCGATAGGCGTAGGTATCGGCGAAGCGCGAGAGCAGGAATTCAGCACAGGTAGTGGTCGGATATTTCGCCGGGCGCAGCTCATCCTGGCAGCCGGGCAGGCATTCGATGCGCGTGTCGGGGTGTGGCTCGGCGAAGAACGGCATCGAATAGCGATCCACGCCCAGCGGGCTGATCACCCGGTGTGGCGTCGACAGGTAACGGTCATTGCTCCAGCGCGCCATCATGTCGCCCAGATTGACCACGAACGTGCCTTCGATGGGGGGCGCCTCAATCCATTCGCCTTTTACGTTCCGGACTTGCAGGCCGCCGGCGGCATCTTGATAGAGCAGGGTGATGCAGCCGTAATCGGTGTGCGCACCGGCACCTTGTTGTTCGGCGGAACTGGCCGTGTGGCGCGGCGGGTAATGGATCATCCGCAAAACACTGACGGGTTCGTTGAAGCGCGTATCGAAAAAGTCGCGTTCGATCCCCAGCGCCAGGGTCATCGCCCGCAACAGCGTTTGCGCGAGGGCCTGCATGTCGAGGTAGTGCTGCTCCATCAGTGCTTCCCAGCCTGGCACTGACGGATGACGATTCGGGCCACGCAGGGGTTTTTCCGCCAGTACCTCGGGATGGTCGGCGGGCAGGTGCAAACCCATGTCGAAGGTCTCTTTGAGGTCGCTGGGTTTGCTCGGGTCAAGCTGCTCGGTGGCGATGGCGCCATAACCGCGATGGTGGCGGGTCTGGGTGATGTCGATCTTGAGCTTTTCGGCGGCAGGTTGAGCGAAGAAACGCCTGGCGCTGTCGAGTACGGCGTCGATCCGTGCGGCGCTGATCGGATGGCCCTTGATATAGAAAAAGCCCCATTCGCGGCAGGCGTGGTCGATTTGCGTTGCCACCTCAGACCAGGCGTTCTGGTTGTCGCTGTAGAGCGGGGCGATGTCGATGATGGGACGGCTGGTCATGCGATTGTCCTGAGAAGTACGCAAACGGGAAACGCTGGGGAGCCTGTGGGAGCGGGCTTGCCCGCGATGACGTCAGCACATCCTGCATCTCTGTTGACTGAATGTCTGCTATCGCGGGCAAGCCCGCTCCCACAGGGTTTGTGTTGATCGTTGGTTTACTTCGGCATCTCGGCCTTCATGCCTTCCACGTAGTAATTCATCGACGCCAGCTCCGCATTGGTCGCGCTCACGCCCGCCGGGATTTTCTCGACACCGGCCTGATCCTTGATCGGCCCGCTGAAGGGGTGCAACGCACCGCTCTTGATGTCGGCAATGATCTGCTCGGCCTCGGCTTTCACCGGCGCCGGCACCAGGTCGCTGATTGGCAGTTCAACCGTGCCTTCTTTCAATCCGCCCCAGTAATCCTGGGATTTCCAGGCATGGTCGATCACGCTCTGGGTTGCCTGAATGTAGTGCGGGGCCCAGTCATTGACGATGGACGTCAGCACCGCTTTGGGCCCGAAGTGCGCCATGTCCGAGGCGTAGCCGACGGCATACACGCCACGCCGCTCGGCGGCCTGGATCGGTGCCGGGCTGTCGGTGTGCTGGAACACCACGTCCACGCCCTGGTCGATCAGTGCGTTGGCGGCATCGGCTTCCTTGCCCGGATCGAACCAGGAATTGACCCACACCACCTTGATTTCGGTACCGGGGTTGTACTTGTTCAGGGCCAGTTGAATGGCGTTGATGTCGCGAATCACTTCCGGGATCGGGAACGATGCGACGTAGCCGATCTTCTTGGTCTTGGTCATCTTCGCCGCGAGGAAGCCGCCGACGTAGCGACCCTCGTAGGTGCGCGCCAGGTAGGTGCCGAGGTTCTTGTCCTGCTTGTAGCCGGTGGCGTGTTCGAAGGTCACGTTGGGAAATTGTCTGGCGACTTTCAGCGTCGGGTTCATGTAGCCGAAGGAGGTGGTGAAGATCAGGTCGTACTTGTCCTTGGCCATGTTGCGGATCACCCGTTCGGCGTCGGCACCTTCGGCGACGTTCTCCACGTAGTTGGTGGTGATCTGCGGACCGAATTTTTCCGCGAGTGCCTTGCGTCCCTGTTCATGCTGATACGTCCAGCCGTGGTCACCGATCGGACCGATATAGACGAAGCCGACTTTCAGCGGGTCGGTGGCACTGGCGGACAGGCTGGCGCTCAGACCGATGGCCGCCGTAATGGCGCAAAGCAGCTTCTTCAACGGACGCTTGTGCATGAATTGGAACTCCATGTTGTTGTGTGGTTGGCAGGGTCAATGCAAATTGCTGACCAACAAGACAACAAATGGCGCTGAATCGCATAACGCCCTTCGCGAGCAAGCTCGCTTCCACCAAAGCACCGTCAACCCCGTGGGAGCGGGCTTGCCCGCGAAGAGGTCGGCAGGGCCAAAAAAAGTGCATGGGCTTGTACGGCTGCAATGCACTGGTGCGTTAAGGTGTCGCGAACCATCAGCGCTGCTCCACAGTCAGTAGCTCATCGGCTCCTCACGGCAAAAGGCTCGACATGCTCTCCGTCCTCAAGCAAGAAACCTTTCTGCTGCTGGCCCTGATTGCCGCAGTCATTGCCTTCGCGCTGGAGCACTGGTTGCTGCACAGCGGCCAGGCCATCGCACTGATCGGCGGACTGCTGCTGATCGCGTTCATCGTCGCTGCCTCCATGCGCGTCGCTCACCAGGCCGAGTTGCTGGCGGAGAAAGTCGGCGACCCCTACGGCACCATGATCCTGACCCTGGCCGCCGTGCTGGTGGAGGTGCTGATCCTGGCGATCATGATGAGCAACGAAGCCTCGAAGACTCTGGTGCGGGACACGATTTATTCGGCGGTGATGCTCGATATCAACGGCATCCTCGGTCTGGCGGCGTTGATGGGCGGGCTCAAACATGGCGAACAGTCCTACAACGATGATTCGGCGCGCAGCTATAGCGTGATGATCCTTACCGCCATGGGGGTGTCGATGGTGGTGCCGGAGTTCATTCCCGAGGCCAACTGGAAGCTCTATTCGGCCTTCACCATTGGCGCGATGGTGTTGCTGTACGCTTTGTTCCTGCGCATGCAAGTCGGGCCGCACAGTTATTTTTTCAGCTATAGCTATCCGGACAAGCGTCGCAAGAAGGAACCCCTGGAAAGCGAACCGGCACCCATCAACCTGACGTTGTCCATCGGCATCCTGGTGTTCGGTGTGGTGGTGATTGGCGCACTGGCCGAGGTGATGTCCAAGACCCTCGATCTGGGCCTGGAAGGAACAGGCGCGCCGCCGGTGATAACGGCAATCCTGGTGGCGGCGATTTCCGCGGCGCCGGAGATTCTGACCGCGTTGCGCGCGGCGCTGGCCAACCGCATGCAGGCAGTGGTCAACATCGCATTGGGCGCGTCGCTGTCGACGGTGATCCTGACGGTGCCGGTGATGGAAGCGATGGCGCTTTACACCGGCCAGCCGTTCCAGATGGCCATGACGCCGGTTCAGACCGTGATGATCTTCATCACCCTGATCGTCAGCGCAATCAACCTTAACGATGGCCAGACCAACGCGATCGAAGGC
This sequence comes from Pseudomonas sp. MT92, assembly GCF_058792515.1. Classification (NCBI taxonomy): domain Bacteria; kingdom Pseudomonadati; phylum Pseudomonadota; class Gammaproteobacteria; order Pseudomonadales; family Pseudomonadaceae; genus Pseudomonas; species Pseudomonas sp. MT92. Next base: position 12,278 of record NZ_JBXAFA010000012.1, on the reverse strand, counting down.
ATGACCCATTTTGTGCTGTTTGCGACGTTTATCATGTTGTCGCTGCTCGGACTTTGAATCTCCAACAAATCCCTTGTGGGGGCAGGCTTGCCCGCGATGAGGCCGTCACATTCAACATTTCTGTCGGCTGACAGTCCGCTATCGCGGGCAAGCCCGCTCCCACAGGGATGGTGGTCGGATCAGGTCCCGGCAATCAACTGTCGTGCCGCCTGGCTGTGATCGGCTATCAAGCCTTTGAGGTCGAGCCCCTCGACCTGTCCATCAATCACTCGCCATTTACCGCCGACCATCACCCGGTCCGCGCTATCCGCGCCGCACAGCAGTAGCGCCGATACCGGATCGTGGCTGCCGGAGAAGCGCAGTTCGTCGAGCTTGAACAGCGCCAGGTCGGCTTGCTTGCCCACGGCAATCTCACCGATATCGGTACGGCCCAACAGGCTCGCCGAACCTTTGGTCGCCCAACCCAGTACGCGTTCCGGCGTGATCTTCTCGGCACCGTAGCGCAGACGCTGGATGTACAGCGCCTGCCGGGTTTCAAGCATCATGTTCGACGCATCGTTGGAGGCCGAGCCATCCACGCCAAGGCCGAGCAGCGCGCCGGCATCGGTCAATTCGATGGTCGGGCAGATGCCGGAGGCCAGGCGCATGTTCGAGCTCGGGCAATGGCAAATGCCGGTGCCGGCCGCGCCGAGGCGGGCGATTTCATCCGGGTTGAAGTGGATGCCGTGGGCCAGCCAGGTACGCGGGCCGAGCCAGCCAACGCTGTCCAGGTAATCCACAGTGCGCAGGCCGAAGCGTTGCAGGCAGAAGTCTTCTTCGTCGAGGGTTTCGGCCAGGTGAGTGTGCAGGCGCACGTCAAGCTTGTTGGCCAGTTCGGCGCTGGCGGACATGATTTCCGGGGTCACGGAGAACGGCGAGCAGGGCGCCAGGGCGATCTGGATTTGTGCGCCGTCGCCGCGTTCGTGGTACTCAGCGATCAAGCGCTGGCTGTCGTCGAGAATCACCTGGCCTTCCTGCACGGTTTGTTGCGGTGGCAGGCCGCCGTCCTTTTCACCGAGGCTCATGGAGCCACGGGTGAGCATGGCGCGCATGCCCAGTTCGCGCACGCTTTCAACCTGCACGTCGATCGCATTTTCCAGGCCTTCGGGGAACAGATAGTGGTGATCGGCGGCGGTGGTGCAACCGGACAGCAGCAACTCGGCCAACGCGACTTTGGTGGCGAGGGCCAGTTTTTCCGGCGTCAGTCGGGCCCAGACCGGGTACAGGGTTTTCAGCCACGGGAACAAAGGCTGGTTGACCACCGGCGCCCAGGCGCGGGTCAGGGTTTGATAGAAATGGTGATGGGTGTTGATCAGGCCAGGCAGGATCACGTGCTCGCGGGCGTCGAACACGTCATTGCACGGTGCCGAAGGTTGTTGACCGAGGCTGAGCACTTCGACGATTACGCCGTCTTGCAGCACCAGGCCGCCACGGGCATCGAGACCGTTGGCCGTGAAAATGGCGAGGGGATTTTTTAACCAGGTACGGGTCGCAGGCATGTTGGCCGGCTCCTCTGAAAGTGGGGTTCAGGGTTGCCAGCTCAGTGTTGCCCTGTCTGCTGATCCAGGGTCGCCGGGGAGGCGAGGTGCGGAGTTTCGATGAAAACGGCTTTCCCGGCAAGCCTCGTCCGACAGAGCAACCGGCTTCCAAAGGGGGTTGTGTGTTACCAGGGAATGGTTTCACCCCGGTAATTCACAAAATGATGCCCGCCCTTGCCGGTGTACGCGTCCACCTGATCCACCAGGCCGCGGGTGCTGGTTTCAACGTCGATGTCGGCACCTTCACCGCCCATGTCGGTCTTCACCCAGCCCGGATGCAACGACAACACAGTCAGCTTCTGTTCGCCCAACTGGGTGACGAAGCTGTTGGTCATGGAGTTCAGCGCCGCTTTGCTGGCCTTGTACAGTGCCAATTCCGGCGCGTCCGGCATGGTCACGCTGCCGAGTACCGAACTCATGAACGCCAGCACGCCGGTATCCGGCCGGATCTGCCCGATGAAACGCTGAGCCAGGTTGATCGGCGCGACGGCGTTGGTGAAAAACAGCTGACCGACATCGGCCAGCGTCGCACCGCCGTTCGGCGTCTGCACGTCAGGGCCCTTGACCCCGGCATTGACGAACAGCAGGTCGAACACTTCGCCTTTGAGCTGTTGGCTCAATGCGATTACCGCTTGCTGGTCGTCCATGTCGAGTTTCTCGATCCGCACCTTGCCCAAGGCCTGTAAGGCATTGGCGTTCTGCGGGTTACGCACGGTGGCGGTGACTTGCCAGCCGTCGGCCAGCAGGGTTTTCACCAGCCCGAGGCCCAAGCCCCGGGAGGCGCCGATGATGAGTGCGGTTTTTGCCGTGGACATGATGGGCTTCCTTGAAAATTGAACGTCGCGGACTCGATGGGCGCGCGGGTTGAGCCTATGCTGCATCGCTTGATGCCAGGCGTCGAGTCCGTTGTTGTCTGTTGTTCAGACTAACGCCCGGCCTGCCACGGCTGTCCCAACGACACCGGCGCATATAACCGGGTGCGCACCGCATCCCGGGACAACAGCACCAGCACCACAATGGTCGCCACGTACGGCAGCATCGCCAGCAGGCTCGATGGAATCGCCAGCCCCAAACCCTGTGCCACCAGATGCAGAATGCTGGCGAGCCCGAACAGGTAGGCGCCGAGCAGCAGTCGCCACACCCGCCAACTGGCAAACACCACCAGTGCCAGGGCAATCCAGCCGCGTCCGGCGCTCATGTTTTCCGCCCACATCGGCGTATACGCCAGGGACAGATACGCCCCGGCCAACCCCGCCATCGAACCGCCGAACAACACCGCCAATGCGCGCACGCCCAGCACTGGCAAGCCCATGGCACTGGCCGCATCCGGGTTTTCCCCGACTGCCTGGATAATCAGCCCGACGCGGCTTTTTAGAATCACCCAGGCCACCAGCGCAAACAGGGCGAACGACAGATACACCAGCAGATCCTGGGCAAACAGCATGCGTCCGATCAGCGGAATTTCACTCAAGTAAGGGATCGCCAGGGGTTCGAAACCCGCCAGTGGTTTACCGACCCATGCCGCGCCGACGAAGGTCGACAGGCCCACGCCAAAAATCGTCAGCGCCAGGCCGGTGGCCACCTGGTTGGCATTGAACACCAGCGCCACCAGTGCAAACAGCGAGGACAACAGCATCCCGGCCAGCATGGCCAGCAACACCCCCAGCCACAAGTTGCCGGTACTGAACGCGACGATGAAACCGATCACCGCGCCAAACAGCATCATGCCTTCCTGGCCCAGATTGAGTACGCCGCTTTTCTCGCAGATCAGTTCACCCAATGCCACCAGCAGCAAGGGTGTGCCGCAGCGCACCATGGCGTAGAAAATATTGCTCAGCAGATCGATATCCATCACAGCGCTCCTGCGTGTACGGCGGTGGTGGGGGCGCGGCGGGTCCAGCGCAGGTTCAAACGCGGGCGATAGAGGATCAGCACATCACTGGCCAGCAGGAAAAACAGCATCATTCCCTGGAACAATTGCGTGATCGCCTGGGGCAGGTTCAGGCTCATTTGCGCGCTCTCGCCACCGATGTATAGCAGCGCCATCAACAGGCTGGAAAACAGAATGCCGACAGGATTCAATCGACCAAGAAAGGCCACGGTGATCGCCGCGTAGCCGTAGCCGGGCGACACTTGTGGCACCAATTGACCGATCGGCCCGGTGACTTCGCAGACGCCGGCCAGCCCCGCCAAACCGCCGCTGATCAACAGCGCGAGCCAGATCAGGCGCTTCTCGCGAAAGCCGACGAAACCGGCCGCGCGCTTGTCCAGCCCAAGCACTTTGATCTGGAAACCGACAAAGCTTTTCTGCAACAACACCCACACCGCCACCAGCGCGAGCAGGGCGAAATACACCCCGGCATGCACTCGTCCTTCCTCCGTCAGCAACGGCAAGCGACTGGCATCGCCGAACATCGCCGACTGCGGAAAGTTGAAGCCTTCCGGGTCTTTCAGCGGGCCATGAACGCAATACAGCAAGAGGTTCAGGGCGATGTAATTGAGCATGATGCTGGTGAGGATTTCATTGGCATTGAAGCGCGTGCGCAACCAGGCGGTCAGACCGGCCCATGCCGCGCCAGCGAAGGTGCCGGTGAGCAGGATCAGTACCAGCGCCCAACGGCTTTGCATATCGATGATGTTCACCGCCAGCGCACTGCCGGCCAGTGCACCGAGCAACAGTTGACCTTCGGCGCCGATGTTCCAGATCCGCGCCTGATAGGCCACCGCCAGGCCCAGTGCGCAGAGCAGAATGGGCAAGGCCTTGACCAGCAATTCGGACACGCCATACCAGTCGCTGACCGGTGCGATCAGCAAGGTGTGCAGCGTCAGCAGCGGGTCATGCCCCAGTGCGATGAACAGCAGCGAGCCACAGCTCAGCGTCAGGACCGCCGCGAGCATCGGCGAACACCACAACATCAGGCGCGATTGCTGGCCTCGGGGTTCAAGAGAAAGCAGCATGTGACACTCCGTTAAAGCGTTGCGGATACAGGTGATTGAGGGGCGTCGAAGCGGCCGGCCATCCAGCCGCCGACATCGATCAGGCGGGTGTCGACCGTGGCGCGCAGTGGCGACAATCGTCCGCCGCACAAGGCGGCGAGGCGGTCGCTGATCTGGAACAATTCGTCGAGGTCTTCGGAGATCACCAGGATCGCCGCGCCAGCATCGCGCAAGGCAATCAGCGCCCGGTGAATGGTCGCGGCGGCGCCGACATCCACGCCCCAGGTCGGGTGCGCGGCCACCAACAGTTTCGGTTGCTGAAGGATTTCCCGGCCGAGGATGAACTTCTGCAAGTTGCCGCCTGACAGGCTGCGGGCCGGGGTTTGGCTGTCCGGTGTCTTGACCGCGAAGCGACGGATGATTTCTTCGGCCAGCGCTACGACTTTGCCGCGCTGCACCAGGCCGTGATTGACCAGCCCTTGTTGAAAGGCCGTGAGCAGGGCGTTATCCGCCAGGCTCAGTTCCGGCACGGCGCCGTGGCCAAGACGTTCGGCGGGGACGAACGCCAGGCCGCGCAGGCGACGCGCGTCGGGGCGCAAATGGGCCACCGCTTCGCTGCCAAAGCAGATCGTTGTGCCCTCGTCGCGGGTCAGCCGTTCTTCACCGCTGAGCAAGGCCAGCAATTCGTCCTGGCCATTGCCGGCCACCCCGGCGATGCCGACGATTTCGCCGCTGCGCACCTCAAGGTTGATGTTTTTCAGTGAACAGCCAAACGGATCGGGGTTATGCCAGGACAAGTCTTTGACCTTCAAGAAGGCTTCAGCGCCGCGCACCTTTGGATAATCGGTGATCAGTTCTGCAGCCTCGCCCACCATCAGTCGCGCCAATTGCGGGTCTGAACATTCGGCAGGCACGCATTGCCCAGCCACCCGGCCGCCGCGCAGCACTGTTGCGCTGTGGCACAGGGCGCGGACTTCGCCGAGCTTGTGGCTGATAAACAGAATGCTGCAACCCTCGGCGGCGAGCCGGCGCAGGGTGACGAACAAATCATCGGCCTCCTGCGGGGTCAAAACCGAAGTCGGTTCGTCGAGGATCAGCAGGCGGATGTCCTGCATCAGGCAGCGAATGATTTCCACCCGTTGCCGTTCGCCGATGGAGAGGCTGTGGACAAGTCGCTCCGGTTCCAGCGCCATGCCATAACGCTGTGAGACTTCACGGATCTTCGGTTCAAGTTGTTTCGGCGTGCCAGCCGCTGCGCCCATGGCCAACGCGATGTTCTGCGCCACGCTCAAGGTTTCGAACAACGAGAAATGCTGGAACACCATGCCGATTCCGAGGTTGCGCGCCTGAGCCGGGTTGCGCATGGTCACGCGTTGTCCCTGCCAGATCAGCTCCCCCGCGTCAGCGTGGACGACGCCGTAGATGATCTTCATCAGCGTACTTTTGCCCGCACCGTTTTCACCGAGCAAGGCATGGATTTCGCCCGGGGCGATGCTCAGGTCGATGTCATCGTTGGCCAGGCAGCCAGGGTAGCGCTTGCTGATGCTGCGCAGTTGCAAGCGTGGCGCTTGAATGGAATGTGGCACGGGATTGGGCATGACAGGCTCAGTGCTATGGACGTGTGCCTGTGGATAAAGCAATTTTCTGGCCATTGGGTCAGGAAATTGTCAAACCGCCATGCGTCAAGGCGTTGCGCAGGCCACTTCGCTGGGAGTCCTTCCGAATTCGGCACCACTTGAGGGCAAAGCCTTTGATCGGGCTCCGCTTTCGCTCGGCAGCGTTTGATCAAAAAATGAGCAGTTGAGCGTAAGCCATGTCCGGCATGGTGCGGCAGCGGCCATGAACGGGTTATCCACAGATTGCTCCACAGTATTTGTGCGCAAGCTCAAAGGGAGGGCATAAGCGCGCGACGGCTATCTTCTAAAGGTGATAAACCGCTCTAACTATTTGTTTTTATGTGGATTTGGCGTTTTCAATGTCGAATTGGACGAAAAGTGAGCAAAGCCCTGAAAGCCGCATGACAGAAGGGTTACAGCAGTATGTGCTCAGGTTATCCACAGTCGGGTGCACAGCTGATGTGGGCAAGTATGGAATAAGTGAAAAATCGGTGCGCCCCAAAAAAATGCAGGCCTCAACGCTGCAACAAAATGCGTCCCCGACTCAAGTCGGCGAGCTGGGATTGCAGGGTATCAATCTGACTTGCACCGACCGCCAACTGCAATTCCACACCATTGGCCGTGAAGCTTTCTTCCACCACCAGACCCCCGAGTTCTGCAACGCGCAGCTTCACCAGGGCTAACTCACTAAACGCACAGGCACAGCTCAATGGCACCCGACTGATCAACTCGATCTTCGGTGCTGGCTGCAGGCATTTGTTCGCACCGCCGCCGTACGCCCGGGCGAGTCCGCCGGTACCGAGTTGAATGCCGCCATACCAACGAATCACCAGCACCACGACCTGGTCGCAATCCTGAGCATCGATCGCGGCCAGAATCGGTCGGCCCGCCGTGCCGCCGGGTTCGCCATCGTCGGTGCTGCGGTATTGATCACCGATTTTCCATGCCCAACAGTTGTGCGTGGCATTCAAGTCGCTGTGTTGTTCGATGAATGCCTGGGCTTCAGCGGGGCTGGTGATCGGTGCGGCGAAGGTAATGAAGCGGCTTTTGCGAATTTCTTCGCGGTATTCGCAAAAACCACTGAGGGTAAAAGGCATAGGTGTCTTAAATAGTCGGAGTCAGGCCGCAGCCCTTGAGGATGATACGGATCAGGTTGTTGCCGGCGTCTTCCATGTCCTGCCTGGTCAACTTGCTGCGCCCGCTGACACGGCAAATCTGGGTGGCGAAGTCGGCGTAATGCTGGGTGCTGCCCCACAGCAGGAAGATCAGGTGCACCGGATCGACTGGGTCCATTTTGCCAGCATCGATCCACGCTTGAAACACGGCGGCCCGGCCCTGGAACCAGCTGCGATAGTCCTGGTTGAAATACTCGGTCAGGCATTCGCCACCGCTGATGACTTCCATGGCGAAGATGCGTGACGCCTGCGGTTGACGCCGGGAGAACTCCATTTTGGCCCGGATGTAGCGGGTCAGGGCTTCAGCCGGATCGTCCTCGGCGGTCAAGGTGTTGAAGGTGCTGTCCCACAATTGCAGGATGTTACTCAGCACCGCCACGTACAAACCGAGTTTGTTGGTGAAGTAGTAATGCAGGTTCGCCTTCGGCAACCCGGCATTCAGGGCGATGGTGTTCATGCTGGTGCCTTTGAACCCGTGACGGGCGAACTCGTCTTCGGCGGCTTTGATGATGGTCTCTTCGTTCTTCTGACGAATGCGGCTGGCGGGTTTTCCACCGTGGGCTGGGACTTCAAAGGTCATAGGCACTTCCGGACAAGTGGGTGGGTGCATCCAGTGCGTTGATAGCGCACCCATGGGCTTCAGACAAGTCCCGTCGCAGGATTTGCGTTTGTTCAGCGCGTGGCGGCCAGGCTTTCGAGGAAGCTTTCCAGCACCAGATGAGGGCGACGGCCCTTGCGCGTGACCGAGGCGAGACTCAGGTCATAAAAGCGCGCATTGGGTTTCAGGGCGCGTAACCGGCCTTGTTGCACCCAAAGGCTGGCGTAGTGGTCCGGCAAGTAACCGATGTAGCGCCCGGTCAGGATCAGGAACGCCATGCCTTCGCGGTCGGAAGCACTGGCGGTGCAGTTGAGCGCCTGATAATGGGCCTGGATTTCAGCGGGCAAACGAAAGGTCGGCGCAATGGCGTCCTGGCTGTTCAGGCGTTCATCATCCAATTGTTTGTCATCGACATAGAACAGCGGATGGCCAACCGCGCAGTACAGCAACGAGCGTTCGCTGTAGAGCGGTTGATATTCCAGCCCCGACAGTGCGCTCGCCTGTGGCACCACGCCGACGTGCAGGCGACCGTCGAGTACACCTTGTTCCACCTCGTTGGGCGCGATCATGCGGATCTGGATTTGCACGTCCGGGCCGCGCTCTTTCAATTGCGCGAGCGCGTGGGTGATACGCATGTGGGGCAGGGTGACCAGGTTGTCGGTCAGCCCGATGGTCAATTCACCGCGCAAGTGCTGGTGCAGGCCGTTGACCTCGGTGCGGAAACTTTCCAGTGCGCTCAATAGCTGCAATGCCGATTGGTAAACCTCGCGCCCTTCCTCCGTCAGGGAAAAGCCGGCGCGACCGCGTTGGCACAGGCGCAGGCCGAGGCGCTGTTCCAGGTCGCTCATCTGCTGGCTAATGGCCGAACGACCGATGCCGAGCACGCTTTCAGCCGCGGAAAAGCCGCCACATTCGACCACGCTGCGAAAAATCCGCAACAGGCGGATATCGAAGTCGCTGACTTGAGCCAGTGGATCGGGACGGCGAATACTCATGCGGGCTGCTCGAATGTTTAGTGAGTGGCAGACTGAAGGTTACAAAAGTTGCATTTCACCGACTTTATCGCCGTGGCAACTTAGCTGCAACAACGGTTTTCAATCCCTACGCCGCTTATTGCCTTGCGAGGTTTCGCTCATGAACTTGCCCGAAAACGCCCCGACTTCTCTGGCCAGCCAGCTCAAGCTCGATGCTCACTGGATGCCATACACCGCCAACCGTAGCTTCCAGCGCGATCCGCGTTTGATTGTCGGCGCGGAAGGCAGCTGGCTGATCGACGATAAGGGCCGCAAGGTTTATGACTCGCTGTCCGGTCTGTGGACCTGCGGCGCCGGGCACACCCGCAAGGAAATCCAGGAAGCAGTCGCCAAGCAACTGGGTACCCTCGATTACTCGCCGGGCTTCCAGTACGGCCATCCGCTGTCGTTCCAACTGGCAGAAAAAATCACGGATCTGACGCCGGGTAACCTGAACCACGTGTTCTTCACTGACTCGGGTTCCGAGTGCGCCGATACCGCCGTGAAGATGGTCCGTGCCTACTGGCGCCTGAAGGGCCAGTCGACCAAGACCAAGATGATTGGCCGTGCCCGTGGCTATCACGGCGTGAACATCGCCGGCACCAGCCTCGGCGGCGTGAACGGCAACCGCAAACTGTTCGGCCAGGCGATGATGGACGTCGATCACTTGCCGCACACGTTGCTGGCGAGCAATGCGTTCTCCCGTGGCATGCCGGAGCAGGGTGGTATCGCCTTGGCAGACGAACTGCTGAAGCTGATCGAACTGCATGACGCGTCGAACATCGCAGCGGTATTCGTCGAGCCAATGGCCGGCTCCGCTGGCGTGCTGGTTCCGCCACAGGGTTACCTCAAGCGTCTGCGCGAGATCTGCGATCAGCACAGCATCCTGTTGGTGTTCGACGAAGTGATCACCGGTTTCGGCCGTACCGGCAACATGTTCGGTGCCGACACCTTTGGCGTGACCCCGGACCTGATGTGCATCGCCAAGCAAGTCACCAACGGTGCGATCCCGATGGGCGCGGTGATTGCCAGCTCCGAGATCTACCAGACGTTCATGAATCAACCGACCCCTGAATACGCGGTGGAATTCCCGCACGGCTATACCTATTCCGCACACCCGGTGGCGTGCGCCGCGGGCCTCGCAGCACTCGACCTGTTGCAGAAGGAAAACCTGGTGCAGAGCGTGGCCGAAGTCGCACCGCATTTCGAAAATGCGTTGCACGGTCTGAAGGGCACCAAAAACATCATCGATATCCGCAACTTCGGCCTGGCCGGTGCGATCCAGATCGCTCCGCGTGACGGCGACGCGATCGTGCGTCCGTTCGAAGCGGGCATTGCGCTTTGGAAAGCCGGGTTCTACGTGCGCTTCGGCGGCGACACCCTGCAGTTCGGCCCAACCTTCAACAGCAAGCCGCAAGACCTTGATCGTCTGTTCGACGCGGTGGGTGAAGTGCTGAGCAAAATCGACTGATTTCTCCTTCTATATACATACACACAACGGGCGCGCCGATTGGAGCGCGCCTGTGGACAACTTTTCAGGAGCTTCCATGAGCGTTATTCCGCATTTGATCAATGGCGAACTGGTGACCGAGAACGGTCGCGCGGTTGATGTGTTCAACCCGTCCACGGGGCAAGCCATCCACAAGCTGCCACTGGCGACCCGCGAAACCATCCAGAGCGCTATCGATGCTGCCAAGGCTGCGTTCCCGGCCTGGCGTAACACGCCGGCGGCCAAGCGTGCCCAGGTGATGTTCCGCTTCAAGCAACTGCTGGAGCAGAACGAATCCCGCATTGCTCAACTGATCAGCGAAGAACACGGCAAGACTCTGGAAGATGCTGCCGGTGAACTGAAGCGTGGCATCGAGAACGTCGAGTTCGCTTGCGCAGCACCGGAAATCCTCAAGGGCGAGTACAGCCGTAACGTTGGTCCGAACATTGATGCCTGGTCCGACTTCCAGCCGCTGGGCGTAGTGGCCGGTATCACCCCGTTCAACTTTCCGGCCATGGTGCCGCTGTGGATGTATCCACTGGCGATCGTGTGCGGCAACTGCTTCATCCTCAAGCCTTCCGAGCGTGATCCGAGCTCGACGCTGCTGATCGCACAGCTGCTGCTGGAAGCCGGCCTGCCGAAAGGCGTGCTGAGCGTGGTGCACGGCGACAAGACTGCGGTGGACGCGCTGATCGAAGCGCCGGAAGTCAAAGCGCTGAGCTTCGTGGGTTCGACGCCGATTGCCGAATATATCTATTCCGAAGGCACCAAGCGCGGCAAGCGCGTCCAGGCGCTGGGCGGGGCGAAGAACCACGCGGTGCTGATGCCCGACGCGGATCTGGACAACGCCGTCAGCGCACTGATGGGGGCCGCTTATGGTTCCTGCGGCGAGCGTTGCATGGCGATTTCGGTAGCCGTTTGTGTTGGCGACCAGGTGGCGGATGCGCTTGTGGCCAAACTGGTACCGCAAATCAAGGCATTGAAAATCGGTGCCGGCACTTCTTGCGGTCTGGACATGGGGCCTCTGGTCACAGGTCAGGCACGCGACAAGGTCAGCGGTTATGTTGAAGACGGCGTTGCAGCCGGCGCGAAACTGGTTGTTGATGGCCGTGGTCTGAGCGTGGCCGGTCACGAGGAAGGCTTCTTCCTGGGTGGCTGCCTGTTCGATAACGTCACCCCGGAAATGCGCATCTATAAAGAAGAGATCTTCGGGCCGGTGCTGTGCGTGGTTCGAGTGAACAGCCTGGAAGAGGCCATGCAACTGATCAACGATCATGAGTATGGCAACGGCACCTGCATCTTCACCCGTGATGGGGAAGCGGCACGGTTGTTCTGCGACGAGATCGAAGTCGGCATGGTCGGCGTCAACGTGCCGTTGCCGGTGCCGGTGGCTTATCACAGCTTTGGTGGCTGGAAGCGTTCGCTGTTTGGCGACCTGCATGCTTACGGCCCGGATGGCGTGCGCTTCTACACCCGTCGCAAGGCCATCACTCAGCGTTGGCCGCAGCGTGCTAGCCATGAAGCGTCGCAGTTCGCATTCCCTAGCTTGTAAGTAGAAGGGAATAGAGGGCCGACCCATTGGGTCGGCCTTTTTGTTTTCGGGCCTTTTTGACCTGTATGACAGATTTACGAAAATAGGAGTTGACGGCAGATTCTGGAAGCCTATAATTCGCCCCACTTCCGGCGCAGTCGAAACGGAAAACTCCTTGGCAAACAATGAGTTACGCAGTGTTCGGCAGCAGGTTGCTTCAGGTCATCGAAGTCGAAAGGAAGTTGAAAAAGAGGTGTTGACAGCGGCGAGTAACGCTGTAGAATTCGCCTCCCGCTGACGAGAGATCGAAAGCGCAAGTGGTTGAAGTTGTTAAGGAATCCT